>NZ_JAUEPD010000005.1:0-488848 GCF_030403525.1 Pseudomonas sp. WAC2 | reverse complement strand
GAAGTGAAACGATGCATCGCCGATGGTAGTGTGGGGTTTCCCCATGTGAGAGTAGGTCATCGTCAAGCACCTATACCCAAAACCCCCAGGCCTAACCGCCCGGGGGTTTTGCTTTTGCGGCAGGAAAACTTCCAATATGTTGCTTATCACTGCCAGAATGATCGGCTGATGAATATATTTATCAGGTAATCTAGGCCGATGTCAGATCTTCTTAATCCACATATATCACATGATCTTGATACGTTGATCGCTTGTCCTGAGTGTGATCTTTTAATGCAAAAGGTCACACTAGCAGTAGAAACTGAGCACAAGATATTGTGCTCAAGATGCGGCTATGAGCTTTATCACTTTAAAAGGCGAGTGGTTGATAAGGGGCTCGCTTTGGTCGTGACTGCTTTGCTGCTTTTTATGCCTGCTAATTTCCTGCCCATCATGAAGCTTAAAATGTTCGGGCAACAGACATATGACACTGTCTGGAGTGCAGTCATAGCGCTCTATAAAGCAGACATGACGATCATTGCTTCACTTGTACTCTCGTGTAGCCTATTTATTCCTCTCATTAAACTGATTTGTCAGTTGTTGGTCCTTATCAGCCTTAAGCGACCTTCAATCAGATCAACAGGTATCTTATTGCTAAGGTGCTATCAGCATCTTCGTGAGTGGGGAATGTGGGAGGTCTACTTGTTAGGCATCCTAGTTGCGATGGTCAAAGTCGGCGATGTAGCCGAATTAAGTCTGGGTGTGGGTTTGTTTTGCTTTACGGCTCTACTGCTTATCCAGGTCTGGCTGGACTCTCTTATGTCACCCCAGCAGTTATGGCAGGAAATAGAGGTGGAGTCTGGTCATGCGGGCCGTTGATCAAGACCTATGGGTATGCCGTGAATGTCATAAGTTAAACAAGCCTGCCAACTTTTGCAGTCGTTGCGGAGCGGCTCTTTATCCCCGTGTTCCCAAGAGCATATCGAGGAGTTGGGCGCTATTGGTTGCCGCCGCTATCTGTTATGTTCCGGCAAATCTTTTGCCCATTATGACGGTGAGCTATTTTGGCAAGGGCGAACCGTCAACCATCATCTCTGGCATCATTGACTTGATTAACAACGGGATGATTCCTATTGCTGCAGTCGTCTTTGTCGCCAGCATTATTGTTCCTACATTCAAACTTATTGGACTGGCCTGGCTGTTGATTTCCGTCCAGCGCAAAAGAGCAATGCGCGCTCGGCAACGCATGTTTCTGTTCCGTTTTATCGAGTGGATTGGACGCTGGTCCATGCTTGATATCTTCGTAATCGCAATTTTGGTAACCCTGGTCAATTTCGGCAATTTTGCCAACGTGGATGCCAATCCCGGCGCGATCGCTTTCGCAGCTGTAGTAATTTTGACCATGCTTGCTGCAAAGACTTTTGATCCTCGATTGATCTGGGATCACGCCTGCTCAGAGGATAACGATGAGTGATTTGCCCCAGCCTGTAATACGTCCTGCCTCACGTTGGTCTGCCCTTTGGGTGTTACCACTGATTGCCTTGGCCATTGCTGCCTGGTTAGGGTGGAAGGCTTATAACGAGTCTGGAACGCAAGCCACGATCCGCTTTGATGATGGGGAAGGTATTAGTGTTGATCGAACAGAGGTGCTTTATAAAGGTATCTCTCTGGGTAAGGTAAGTAACATCAAGGTCGCAGAGGATAGCCGGGGAGTTATCGCTACGATCAATATCAACAAGGATGCCGAGAAATACCTGCGTTCTGAAACACGTTTCTGGCTGGTGAAACCCCGCGTGTCGTTAGCAGGTGTAACCGGCTTGGAAACCCTTGTCTCTGGGCAGTACATTGCAATTCAGCCTGGCGGCGGAGAGGCTGCACGGGATTTTGTGGCATTGCGCGATCCTCCACCATTAACCAGTAATTTGCCCGGCCTACACCTTACGCTCAAAGCCGAACGATTAGGTTCTCTTATACAGGGTAGCCCTGTGTATTACAGGCAGCTGGAAGTTGGGCAGGTAGAAGGGTATCAGCTAGGCAGCGATCCTCGAGTTGTCGAGGTCAAGATTCATGTCCGTGAAGAATATGCGCACCTTGTCCGCAAACATACCCGCTTTTATAACGCCAGCGGTATCAGTGTTTCCGGTGGTCTTGACGGCTTCAAGGTGCATAGTGAGTCGATCATAAGTCTTGCGGCGGGTGGGATTGCCTTCTTCACGCCTGGAAACCATGAAGATAGTCCACCTACCAACAGCTCTCCTTTCAAGCTGTATAGCGATTATGAGGCTGCCGAGGCGGGTTACAAGGTGGTTCTGCATGTACGCGACGTTGCAGGGCTGAATCCGGGACGCACGCCTGTCATGTTCAATGGTGTGCAAGTAGGTACCATGAAAGCCTTGAGCATGAATGAGGACTATACCGGTGCTACTGCCGAGTTGATGATGGATCCTCGCACCGAATCGCTCATGAATGCGGGCAGTGAGTTCTGGACGGTCAAGCCTTCGATTTCACTGGCAGGCGTAACGGGAATCGAGGCATTGGTAAAAGGAAATTATCTTGCCGTGCGGTTTGCCAAGCGTGGGCGTCCCGCTCGCGAGTTCACGATTCGTTCCAAAGCGCCTCCATTGAACACAGATGCACCTGGTCTGCACTTGGTTCTGTTCAGTGATCGTTTGAATTCAATTGATATTGGAAGCCCGATTCTCTATCGGCAAATGCAAGTGGGAAGCGTGCAAAGCTATCAGCTGTCTCGCGATCAACAGAGGGTTGTTATCGGTATACATATCGAGCCTGAATACGCGTCTCTTATCAACTCTTCGACTCGCTTTTGGAATGCCAGCGGCGTGACGCTTACCGGTAATCTGAATGGTGTTCAGGTCAAAAGCGAGTCGCTGCAAACGTTGATTGCTGGCGGGATTGCATTTTCTACGCCGGATCTAAAAGCCAAACGTGTAGGTGATGCACATCGTTTTTCGCTGTTCAAGGATCAGGATGAGGCGATACGTAAAGGCACACTGATTGAGCTGCGTATGGATAACGGTGAAGGCATGAAGCCTGGAACTCCGCTTAATTTTCGTGGTTTGAAGGTGGGGCAGGTAGAAGATGTCGAGCTGGCAGATGACTTGGCCAGTGTAAGGGTCAAGGTTCGCGTGACCGAGGCGGAAGACCGTATTGCCAGCTTGGGTGCTCAATTCTGGGTGGTAAAGCCCGAACTGGGGCTCTTGAGAACGGAGAATCTTGGTACGCTGGTAACCGGACGCTATATCGAAGTCTCACCAGCTGCTCATGCAGGTGTCGCCAAGACCCGTTTTGACGTTTTACCCGAGCCACCTAACACGTTGGACAAAGAGCCGGGGCTGCATCTGGTCCTCAGCGCTTCTCGACGTGGTTCGCTTAAGCCAGGCGTTGAGGTGAGCTATAAGGAAATACCGGTAGGCAAGGTTACGCGCCTGGAGTTGAGTAGCGAGGCCAACCGCGTGCTGGTACATATTCTGATCGAGCCACGTTATGCCCCATTAATACATGCCGGAACGCGGTTCTGGAATGCGAGTGGTGTTGCGGTGGATGCCAGCCTGTTCAGGGGCGTCAAGCTACGCAGCAACTCGTTTGAGGCTCTTCTGGAAGGCGGAATCGCCTTTGCCACGCCTGAGCAGGATATGGGTAAGCAGGCCCTGCCAGGCCAGACGTTTGTTCTGTTTGATGAAGTAGAGCCTGAGTGGCAGGGCTGGTCGCCGAAGATCAAATTGGGTAACGCAAATTGAGAGGAACAGGCCTAAGCCTGTTCCTCTTCAAGCGTCTCCATTATTACAGGCGCGACCGATTCTTCCTTGCGATGAATGTATTTCCAGTCATCCTCATCGATATAAATACCATTCGGACTGCTGCCGCCCTCAAGGTCTATCGCCACGTGGGCGGCTACCTGAGGCTTTACGCTAGCCAAGATAGGTACGAAGCCTAGCTGGCGGCTCGTCTCGATCAGGGCCATCTGATTACGTTCGTCAATGTCCGCGGCTTCGTCGAGATAGTAGGGCAGACGTATGCGGCTGGCCTGTTCACGATCCATCAAGTGCAGGAGCAGATACATGTTGGTCAGTGCCTTGATGGTCATGGTCGTGCCGTTTGAGGCTGCACCGTCAATATCGGTATGAATGATCGGTTGGCCACCGACCTTGGTAATTTCAAAGGCCAGTTCGAACAAATCTTTCAGGCCCAGCTGGTTATGGTTGGCTGCAACCAGGCGAGCAAGATATTCCTTGGCCTCTTCGTTCTTGGCGTCCTGCTCGGCGCTTTGGGTAAGATCGAAAACAGAAAGCGTTTCGCCCTCTTCATATTGGCCTGCGCTGTGAATGATCTGATCGATGTGCTTGAGCGCGTCCTTGTTTGGCGCGAGAACAATGCGAAAGCTTTCCAGGTTCGAAACTTGACGGCGGTTGATTTCTCGGTTGAAGAGTCCCAGCTGGTGCTCCAGGTTGTCGTAGTCGTTACGGATGTTGCGCAGCGTACGGGCAATATCGGTCACAGCGGCGCGACGAGCCTTGGCTAGCGTCAGTGCTTCGTCCTGGCGATGGGCGTAGGCATTGACGAGTAGGGTCAGTCGGCGCTCCGGGTCGTCTTCGTTGTCAAACTTGGCGACTCCTTTGAGGCGAACCTGGGCATAGAGGGCGTCGATTTGTGTATCGATACGCTGCAAGGCTTGCCAGGTGTCTTGATAGTCGTTAAGCAGGGGCAGCAGGTTATCCAGCGAGTCATCCACTGATTCCATGAAGGGAATTCCCTGGGGAAGATCGCTAGGAAGAAGCTGCCGGCGACGCAGGGAGTCGTCCAGGGTACGTTGCTTGGCTTCCAGATCGGCCAGTTGGCGTGCGATCAGCTGAAGCTTTACGGAAACCTGCTGAACACGTTCAGTAAATGCATCGCTTGAACGCTTGAGCTCGTCCTGGGAGGCTTCGAGTTGAGCCAGCTGCTCGAGTTTTTCAGCCTCCTGGGCAGCCAGTGTCTGATAGCGACGGAAGTCTTCCAAAGCTTTTTGAGCATCCAGTACTTCCTGATAGAGCTTATCGGACTGCGCCTTGCTCAAGACGCGATCAGCGGCAACGGCTTGCTGGGTCTTGAGCTGCTTGAGTTCGCGTTCTAGACGATCACGCTGGTCGCGTAGTGCAGCGCGGTCAGCCAATGCCTGCAAGGTTGGAGGCTCAATGGATGAAAGGTCTATCGAGAGGCCTGGAGCCTCGAAGCGATCCCCGTTGAAGCCATCCAGTACAGTAGTAAGTGTCTTCATCCACTGGGTATCATCCAGATGGACGCCCTGTTCACCCAAAGGCAGGCTGAACAATGCGCCATTAAACAGGCGCATCAGCCGATCAACATCCTGCTGCGAAAACTCCTCACGTAGACGCGCATAGCTGTTGTTATCCGCGTGATCTAATTGCTGAGCGATCGATTTAAGACGCTTTTCAAGGTCACGGACACGCTCGTCAAGATCGTCACTGCTGAACTGTCTTGACTGAGACAGGGCGCCAGCCAGCTCATCATGCGCGTCTTTGGCAGCCATGAGGTTCTGCTCGAGCTGAGCGGCAGATTCAGCCAGGGCAAAGCGGTTCTTCAGGGCAGCCATCTCTCCCAGCCAACGCTGGATCTCGCTGAGCTGGCGCTCCAGACGCATCATTTCCTGGGTGCTGTTACGCTGAGTGTTCTGCAGGCGATCCTGTTCGCTGCGCAGGTGTTCGGCCTGGCTGACCAGCTCATCGCGGCGATCTTCGGAATAGGTTTGCCACGCACCGAGAAGTGCATCCAGCAGCGGCGAAAGGCGGTGCAGTTTACCGCGCAGCCGTTCGCGTTGCTGAACACCATTGGCCAGGGCTTCTACCAGCGGGCCGGCTGCGACCAGAGCCTGGTAGTCCTGCTCCATGCGGCGTACGTCACGGAAGGCTTCTTCAGTGGCGGCGATATAGTCGACACTGCCGGAGCGCAGGCTGTGCTCGAAGGCATCGAGGAATAACTGCTTGAGCTTGGCCGCCGTGATTTCACGCATGTGAAGCAGGTTGATAAACAAGGCCCGGAAGGTCTTGAGGCTTTGTTCACTGGTGGAGCGCAGAGGGATCAGCGTCAGGTCCAGAGGAATGGAGGTATGGCCGCCAACCAGAAGGCGTCTTAGCTCCTCGGGTTTGACCTCGTAAGCCTTGATGCCTTCTCGCTCCAGATTCTTGAACAGCTCGCGTTGTCTTAGGCAGGTGCCGTTTTTCTGGTAGTGAGCCAGATCCAGCTCGCCAGCGTAAGCAAAGAACTGATGACCAAAACCGCCTCCCGGCCCTCGGCCTACTACACCAATCACATGGGGTCCGTGGGGCAGGGAAAGCTCTACCAGGATGTAACTGGTGTCGGTAGCGAAGTAGAACTTGCGTGATTGCTCGAGGTTGTACTTGCCAAAGCTCATGTCAGACATGCGCGCCAGGATAGGAAACTGAAGCGCATTGATTGAGGCGCTCTTGCCCAGGTTGTTGGCGCCGTAGACTGACAACGGATGTTCAAGCGGAAAAAGCCCCAGGCTGTAACCCGCTGTATTGAGCAGGGCAAAGCGGCGGATGCCGTAACGGGTCAGGCTCATGCGTCGGTCTCCTGATAGGCACGTTCTTCTGCGACGGCTCGGACCAGCTCGTCCTCCTCATCAAGTGTCGTCAAGGCGTCGATATCGTCATCAAGCAATTCGGGGGCGGGCAAGGGCAGATCACTGTGGAGCGTGGCGGCCAGATCCCGGTCCTGCTGAACTGCCAGACAGACGTCCAAAAAGCGGTGCATGGGCGGCAGGAAGCGATAGATACCGTTGTCTTCCGAGGCAAAGCCAAGCTGGGTCAGGCGTCGCAGGATTTTTTCCTCCAGCTCATCTTGCGTTTGTACTTCAGCCTGCAGGAACAGGTCTCGGTACTTTTCCAGCAGGGCCGGCAGTTCGTCACGACCTAAGCTGCCGCCATCCAGAACACTGAGCGGATCACGACCCTGATCCGCCAGATGCTCGACCATGATGAACGTGAACAGCGCCAAGCGCTGGGCCGTCTTGTTTACCTGGGCGCCCATTTGCTCAGGCACGAAGTAATAAAAACCACGTGTATCGCAAACAAGCTCGAAGCCCAGCGCCTTGAAGAGGGTTCGATAGGCATCCTGAAGGTTGGACAGTTGTGCGTATAGCTCGGGCTCGCGGCGGCTGATATGAAAGCCCTTGAGCAGCTCGCGGAAAATCGGCGCAAGCAAGGAGAGTTCAGTTAAGTCAATGTGCATGGGTGGTGCTCGCAGTATCTCGGGCGGAGAGGGCGAAAGAGCACAGGCTGACCCGGTGCTCGGCAGTATCGTAATCACGGCGCGGCAGACGCTCGCGCTGGAAGCGGCTGTCACGGGAGAGACGAGAGAACCAGTACAGGAGCTCGTCGGTGGCGCCTTCAGGCTCCTGCTCGAGTAGCCAGATCATGAGGTCCGGCATAGGCAAGGCATTTTCGCAGCGATCCAGCATTTCACGGGCGGTACGAGGTGCCTTGGGCTTCGTGGTTTCCTTGCGTGACTCGCTTGCCTTGGGAAATTGCGCTGGCTTGGGCTCGAAGCGTGCCAGGGCGTATACATAGCTTTCCACCTGAGAGGCTGTACCCAGGAAGACGCTCTGGGGGCGACTGAAGAGGGGAATAGCTGTCTGCGGAACGGCATCCAGACCTTTACGGCGTATAGCGGCCAACGCCAGGGCCGCGCCACGAGTAATGGCATTGTGGCGGCGGGCTTCTTCACGTAGCGGCAGTAGCAGCTCACGTGCACGGCGCAGCGAGAGTTGGGCCGTCGTCTGCATTTCAAGAATTCGGGCATGGGTGCGCAGCAGCAGATCATCATCGACCAGCTTTCCCAGGCGATGTTGCTCACCCATCAGGCGTAACAGGACGTGCTCGACCCGATTGACGCCTTTCTCGAAGATGCCATCGGCCGAGACGAGCTGAATCATGGGTTCGACATATTCGTCCCAGGTAGCCAGGACTTCGGCGTAACGCTGCCGCAACGGGATCTGACGATCACTGGTCTTGGCCCGCTCGGCGACCCCTACAAGGGCATGCTCGTCGTTACTCAGCTTTTTCAGGACGTCCCGTACACGCATATCCAAAAGGCGCAGCTGTCGGGCCAGCTCATTGCTGTCCCGTGCTTCGAAAGCATCTTGGATATGAGCGGCAAGCCGTTCCAGGTGGCGCAGGTAGGCTTCTATTTCAAGGCATAGACCCAGGCGGTGTTCGCGGCGCAGGTAGGCCAGGAAATCATGAATCTGTGCGTTAAGCTCGAAACGGTTGGGGCTCTTGGCAACCGGGACCAGAATATCCAGGCGGATCCACGCATCGAGTAGTGCCGTGATATCGGCTGGCGTGCTGTCAGGTAGCTGGGCTCCAAGCCGGGTGCGGAGTTCTACAAGGCTCAGCGTGCCGCTGTCGAAGTGCTCGCACAGTGGGTCCAGCTGCGCCCAGTGTTCGGCAAGTGCGCGGAGAACGCGCTTGGGATCGATCATGACGGGGCCGTTTGCACAAAAGAGTCAATTGTACTGTATGGCCCTGGGCTAAAGGATCAGCTTTGACATGTGGTCGGCCAGTTTGCGTAATGAGTACGCTTTGGCCTTTCCGTCAGGTAGCAAGGCGCGCGATAATTGGTCTTTTTACAGCGTCCGCTGCGGCGCTGATCTATGATGAGCCGTATGACTTTTTTGTTGCTGACGGAATGCTGCCAATGATGGCCGAAGATCGGCGCCGCGCGTATCTGCGCGCCATGCAGATAGACGTCTGGCTGCCACGAACGACGCTGCCTTTTGCTGCACCTTCCCGTCCGGAATTGCTGGCATATGTCGATCCAACTGCCTTGCCCGAGGAGCCAGCACCGGCTGTCGCTCGGCCAGCCCCAAAGGTGGAGGCGCCGGCTGCAAAGCTGGTTCGACCGGAGCGTCCTACTGTTTCTTCGGCCAAGGTCGCCACGCCGCCTGAGTCTGAATCTCGTCCTGAGCCGGTCAAGCGAGAAGCGCCGCCTCGCTTTTCCCTGCAATTACTGCGAGCCGGATCTTGCCTTCTGCTGGTTGATCTACCTGCAGGCGCTTCCCTGGCAGGACGCGATCCTGCCTATGTACTCCTCAGAAACATGCTGCATGCGGCTGGTCTGCCTGACAGCCCCCAGTCATTGGGTGAGCCTATTCGCTGGCCGTTACTGGCCAATGCAGCGCTTGATCAGGGGCCTGCCGAGGCGCGAACCTTTGTGCAGAGTGTTGTGGCCTCTCAATTGGAAACCGAAACCTGCGATTGCCTCTGGTTAGTTGGTAGCGCCGCCGCTCGCTTTGTTTCAAGCGATGATGTGAAAATCGAATGCCAGGAAATCCAACTGGATAGTCTCGGTTCTGCCTGGGTCATTCCGGGGCTTGAAGCCCTCATGGAGCAACCCCGCCTAAAAGCTGATGTATGGCGTGCCATGCAGCGTATCCGCCCCCGTTGGACAGATGTTAGATGAGCGATTCCATTCATTTTCGGCCGATGACCGAAGCCGATCTCAATGCTGTTCTCAAGATTGAATATGCTGCCTTTAGTCACCCATGGACACGCGGTATTTTTCTGGACGGCCTTAAGTCCTATAACTGCTGGGTAATGTTTGAAGGTGAGCAGCAAGTGGGACACGGTGTGATTAATGTCATTCTGGATGAGGCCCATCTGTTGAACATCACCGTGAAGCCGGAAAGTCAGGGTAAAGGCCTGGGTTACCAGCTCTTGGATCACCTTATGAAGCAGGCTCGCCTGGCTGATGCCAGAGAGTGCTTTCTTGAGGTTCGCGAAAGTAACCAGGCGGCCTATCGACTCTATGAACGCTATGGTTTCAATGAAATAGGCCGTCGTCGGGATTACTATCCTGCCGCCGGCGGGCGAGAAGATGCCCTGGTCATGGCGTGCACGCTGCTGGACTAAGCCAGGACTTAATGTCCTGGCTTCTTCTCGTTCAGATCAAAATCATCAGCAGGCTGCTCAATATCAAGGTCGGTTGCATTCAGGTCGGCTGAGTTCTCGGCACGGCGCTGGTCGGCCTCGTTGACTTCGTCCGGGTTGCCGTCCCATTTTTCACCATCCAACGGCAAGACGCGGCCCATTTCGGCTTCGTCCATGCCAACGCCACCGCCGATGTCCCTGTCACTGACTACGGTCAGTTCCTTGTCGACAGGCCATGCATCACCGTATTCATTCGGATTACGTGCGCCTGAGTCGTCCAGCAAGGTTTCAGGCGTCATGTCATCCAGAGTGACGTGGTGATCGGCTGTTTCGCCTTCCGTCATGCCCGCTTCACTGACGCGCTCCGGGGGGAACTGGCCTTCGTAGTCTTCTTCGGTCTGCTGGCCTCGGTCTTTGCCATGGAATAGCTCATCGTTGAAGTTCAGTTCCTGCATGCCGCCCATGCGGTCTTCGTTATCGTCGATGGGCAGAGGGTCTCGGTTCATATCAGGCTTTTTCATAAGCGTCTCCTCAAGAGATTCGGCTATCCCATACAGTCGGGTCATGTTGGTGTGACCCCATTTAGGCGACGGGATTCCTTTTGTTCGCCTATGCTCGATCTACCAAGGAGTTGTCGAAAACCCTTCGAACGATGATGAAAATTCACAGTCAGAGCGTACATGATGAATTCAGAGATCGAATTACCCGTACCTCTTCAGCGCTGCGCTTTTTTTCTCGACTTGGACGGAACGCTTGCTGCCCTACAGCCCCGCCCGGAGCAGGTTTTTATTCCTGAAAAAACGCTTTCTTCAATCCATACGCTTACCCAGGCAGGCATTCCTGTCGCGGTAGTGTCTGGACGCCGAATCGATGATATTGACCATCTGGTCAAGCCGTTGCAATTGCCAGCTGGAGGCATTCATGGTGCCGAGCGCCGCGATTATTCAGGCCAGATGCATCGTCTGGCGCTCGACGCTGATCTGCTGGCGCGCGTAGGCGCAGAGCTTGGCACTGCCATTGAATCGCATCCTACGCTCTATCTGGAAAGCAAAGGCATGGCGTTTGCGCTGCATTATCGTCAAGCGCCTGAGCTGGAAGATGAAGCGCGGCGGATTGCCGAAACTCTGGTTGAGCGTTATCCGCAGCAGCTGACGTTGCAGCCCGGCAAAAGCGTGTTTGAACTTAAGCCTAAAGGCGCGAGCAAGGGCGCGGTGATACGTACCTTCATGCGTGAGGCACCCTTCGATGGACGAGTCCCTGTCTTTCTCGGTGACGACCTGACCGACGAGGCTGGCTTTGAAGTCATCAATGAAATGGGAGGCCTTTCCATCAAAATCGGAGAAGGCTCGACTGTGGCGCAGCAACGACTGGAGTCGGTCGAAGCTGTGGCCGATTGGCTGTGCGGCCTGGCAGAACAAGCCGGTAACGCACGCGTAGAACAAGAGGATTGAAGATGAGCCGTTTGGTGGTAGTTTCTAACCGTGTAGCACCCATTGAACCGGGAAAGGCTCCGTCGGGAGGATTGGCAGTAGGCGTGCTCGACGCATTGCGGCAGTCAGGCGGTATCTGGCTGGGCTGGAATGGTGATGTTTCCAATGAAGAAGTGCCGCCCGGCAAGAACGAGACACACGATAACATCACCTATCATACCTTCGCGCTCAATAAGCGTGACTACGATCAGTATTACCGTGGCTTTGCCAATGCAACGCTGTGGCCGGTTTTTCACTATCGTGTCGATCTCTCGCGCTACAGCCGGGAAGAGTACGACGGTTACCGTCGCGTCAACGCTGCCATGGCAGAGCGTCTCAAGCCTCTGTTAAAGCCTGACGATATCATTTGGGTGCATGATTACCACCTGATTCCCTTTGCGGAAGCCTGTCAGATGATTGGTATCCGCAACCGTATCGGGTTCTTCCTGCACACGCCGTTCCCAGCGCCTGAAATCCTGACAGCCATTCCGCCACACAATGAGCTGCTCAAGACGTTGTGCTTCTATGATGTGGTGGGCTTTCAGACGGAAACGGACAAGCTGGCATTTCAGGATTACATTACACGCGAAGTTCGTGGCGTGCTGGAGAGTGATGGTAGCCTTACGGCGTATGGCCATAACTTCCGTGCCGAGGTCTATCCGATCGGTACTGTACCGGACGATATTATCAAGCAGGCCGAATCCTACCGCGCACGCCGTAACTTCATCTCGCGCAGTATCGAAGGTGTGCCTTATAAGACGATTGTCAGCGTGGACCGTCTTGATTACTCAAAAGGGCTGGTGGAACGCTTTTGCGCTTATGAAAAGTTGCTGGAGCGGTTTCCTGAGCACCGCAAGCGGGTGCAGTTTGTCCAGATCGCACCGACTTCTCGCTCCGATGTGAAAACCTATCAGCATATTCGTCAACAGCTTGAGTCCCAGGCGGGCCATATCAATGGTCGCTTCTCCGAGCTGGATTGGACACCGATTCGTTATCTGAACAAGAGCTATGACCGCCGTACCGTCATGGGGCTGTTCCGCTCTGCTGATATTGGTCTGGTAACGCCGCTGCGAGATGGTATGAATCTGGTAGCCAAAGAATATGTGGCTGCGCAGGATCCAGAAGATCCTGGCGTATTGGTACTCTCGCGTTTTGCAGGGGCAGCCCGTGAGCTCAACTCGGCGCTTATTGTGAACCCTTACGATGTGGTGGGCATGGCCGAAGCACTTGATCGCGCCATTAGTATGCCGCTACAGGAGCGTAAGGATCGCTATGAGGACATGATGCGGATTATCCGCAAGAATGATCTGGCCTCCTGGCGTGACAAGTTCCTCAAGGATTTGCGGGCGGTAAAGGCCAGGCCTGTAGCTAACCTGCGTGCAGTAGGAGCTACAGGCGCTTAAGTGGCAAAGGCTTAAAAAAGGCCCGCAATGTAGCGGGCTTTTTTATGGAAATTTTTCGCAGGCAATAAAAAAGGGTCTAGCCGAAGCTAGACCCTAGAAATAGGTGGTGGCTACGCAGGGACTTGAACCCCGGACCCCAGCATTATGAATGCTATGCTCTAACCAGCTGAGCTACGTAGCCATCCGAGGCGCGCATTATTCTTTCTCCACAGCTCTGTGTCAACCCCTCTTTTTCATTTAATTGCTTAAAAACTAACGTTTTTTTATGGATGGGCGATTGCCTTGGTAAAAGCGCCTGGAAAGACGCTTTCGTTTAGGTCCGATAATGGCAGTGTGTTAAGCAAACTTTGTTCAGGCCGTAGCAGTCCTTAACAGGAGCGTCTTCTAAAGGCGTATTTCTAGACCAGGAGAAAGCAATGGATAACTATCACGTCACCAAAGGCGACAAGGGCTGGGAGCTGAAAAAGGAAGGCGCAACCCGTGCCTCCAAAAGTGCTGAGACCAAGGCGCAGCTCGTAGAGCAGATGCATGAGTTTTTTGAGGGAAAGACGGCGTCAGTCAAAATTCACAAGGTAGATGGCACCCTTGAGGAGGAGCGTACCTATCCCCGTAGCGCCGATCCACGCAAGTCAAAAGGTTAGGGCAAGGGTGCCGTTGCGGCTATCAGTCAGGGGAGAGGCAACGGCGACTCCCGTGTATGTCCGGTCAAGGACGACTAGGGCTTCATGAGCTTGCCCCAAATTGCCCTTTAACATCTTTAAAGAATGAACTGTTTCTCAATTTGAAAGGGTGTTTAAACGGTATTGGCCCTTAAAGACTATTCGTTACTTATTAGGCAATATTCATTTGTCCACTGGGCATTATATCTACAATGACTTTTCTGTAATCATTACGTCATCTCCCTGTGCTGCCCCGTTCCGATAATTAAAGAACAAACCCCGGACCTGTTTATAAGTAGGTATTCGCCTGCTTGTTTATCAGGGAGAAGGTAACTTTATAATTGGAAGCGAGATGAAAATGAAAGGTTTGATTGTAGCTGCCCTTGTCCTTGCCAGCAGTTCCGTATTAGCTGACCAAATCCCCTCCGATGCCGCCAGCACGCCTGTTGTCGAGCATTACACGTATTCAGATCACCTGGATATCAAGCGTGTCATCGACAGTCCCGACATCACCAGTTTCTGTGGTGTCCGTCCTGTACGCATGACATATGAAGACCATAATGACAAAGTTCATGTATTGGAGTATCAGGTTTCGGGCTCTGGTTGTAATGATAACTAATAGAGTTATTTAATCTATTTGATTGTCAGATGTAATTGTTGATTTAATTTTATTTGCTATTTTCTGATTAAAAGAGATGCCTTGCATACTTGTTCAAGGCATCTCTTTTTTGTTTTTGAATTAAAACTAGTTTATTTAAACGGCACGCTTGACGAGCGCTTTTACTCACCTGTTGAGGGACTTAAAAACACGCCCCTGCTTTCATAAACGTTTGTGTTGTGCGAGGTAACGCACGGTTACAGGCTAACAAAAGCAGGGTAATGCCTGTCAGAGTGAAGGCCTCGGTGGCATCGGTTGCCTCGAGGCGTTTCATTTTTAATGCGCAGAGAGGACACGCATGCGAATCAGCATTCGACAGATCACGATGCTCTTCCTTATGTTTCTGGCAGGTGCGGCATATGCTCAGGCTCAGCAGAGCCAGTCGGATCCAATCAGAATTCTGTTTGTAGGTAACAGCTATACCTATGTCAATGACTTGCCAGCCGTACTGGGTGAGATGTCCAGGCAAGGCAAGCAGGCCCGCCCGATCGAGACCAAGACACTGGCTTTCTCGGGCGCATCGCTTGAGCAGCATTGGACGAAAAAGGACGTTCAGCAGGCGTTGCAGGAGCAGAAGTGGGACTACGTCGTCTTGCAGGAGCACAGCATGTTGCCGGTCAAGAATCCAGACTTCATGTACAAGTATGCCCGGCTGATCGATGCTGAGATCAAAAAGAACGGTGCCAAGACAATCCTGTACCTGACGTGGGCTCGCCAGAACGACCCGGCGATGCAGGCCAAGCTGGATAAGGCGTACACGACACTGGCCAATGAACTGGGTGCGCTGTTGGCGCCGGTGGGTCAGGCCTGGCAGACTGCTTTGGCGGAAAAGCCTCAACCGTCGCTGTTCCTGCCTGACGGTAGCCATCCTTCTTTCACCGGCTCGTACATAGGCGCTTCGGTGTTTTATTCGCTGATCTACGGTCAGATGCCGCCCCAGCCTAGTGCAGCAGAGTCCAAGCGGCTGGAAAAGGCGAACGCAGGAGAGTTGCAGCAGGCTGCCTGGAAAGCAGTTCAGTCCTTGTCACCGGCATTGCGGACTTCACCGGACAGGGCAATGCACGCCTCGGCTCAGTAGCAGGGGGAGGCTCGCCCAAGGAAAGCCCTGGGCGAGACCTATGACTCAAGGTATATATTTCTTTTCCTGTAGGCGCTTGATTGCGCCTATCAGGCAGTCTTCGGTGCTGACCGCTTCTGTAAAGCCTGCACGACGAATCTTGCCCATATCCGAGATCATGTCGAACTCGGTGTTGAAGACAAAATCGCCAAACTTCCAACCTACAAGCTTCTCATACGGTACGGATTCCAGCTGGTGCTGCTCAGCCAGTTTTTGCCAGTCGTCAGCCTTGCTCGGCATCTGTGTTGCCAGTGAGAAAGGCTGCGGATCGGCGACGTCCATATCCAGGGCTTCACCAATCTTGTGCCAGAGCCGCTCCCAGCGGAACGGCTCGCCGACCAGGTTGAACGCTTCGTTGCGAGCGGCCGGATCCAGCGCCGCCCATACACTAGCTCGTGCCAGCCAGTGTGCATCGGTCAGCTGAGCCAAGACCCCACGATAGGCTTTCATCGAGCCCGGGAAGCGCAAGGGCACACCGGCTTGTTTACTCAGGGCTGCAAAGGCCCCGATGACCAGCGCGATGTTCATGGGATTGCCTGCAATATCACCCACCACCACATCAGGGCGCAGGATAGACCACTCGAATTCTCCCTGGGCGGCGCGCTCGCGCAGCAGGTCTTCCTGGGTGTAATAAAAATTAGGCGAGAGGTGGCGCGGGTCGTCCTCATAAAAAGGCGCCGCTGTTGGACCCAGGTGCACGCCGTAAACCTTGGCCCCCTGGTAGTGAACGACACGTTGGAGCTTGGCGCCGGCAGACTTCAGGCCGTCCAGTACATTGCGCAGCATGGCGCCATTAATGTCGGCTTCCTTGGCCAGGCTGCTATCAGGACGTAACGCTGCATAAAAGACATGAGTCGTATCCCCCGCCTGGCTTAGCGCCTGGGCAGTGGCGTTGGCGTCAGTCAGATCAAGATCAATGGTTTCAACGTTCGGTACGAAGGTACGACGGACGGCGCGGACTCGCCATTCAGGATTTTCGGCCAGAGTTTCAACAACGGCATTACCGATGATACCGCTTGCCCCAACGACCAGGGCAACCTTGGAAGCTGACATATGCGTTCTCCACGAAATAGCTAACGAGTTGGATGAGGTCTGTTTGATGTTACTAAGCTGATAACGCTCAGCCCTACTTGGTTCCGAAAACCAATAGCATCCTAATGGATATATCGACAGGATATCGAACCGACAGCAGCGTCATGCGGTCGATGAATGAAGCCTTCAATATGTATTGCCAGTAGAGGCGTGGTCAGACGGAAGGGTTACAGCAGCGTGCAGTGAGTGTCCTGTCCTGACCCGGACTTGCCAATTCACATGTCAGAGCCTGACATTCATAGGAAGATTACATATGTCGACGTCTTCACCCGAGCCCGATACAAAACTGCGCCGCGCGATTACAGGTCCTTTGCTGCTGTTATTCATCCTCGGGGATGTGCTTGGGGCCGGGGTGTATGCACTGGCGGGGAAGATTGCAGGTGAGGTAGGCGGAGCCATCTGGGTGCCTCTGGTAGTGGCAATGGGATTTGCCATGTTGACGGCGGCCTCGTATGCAGAGCTCGTCACCAAATACCCAAAAGCTGGAGGCGCTGCGGTGTTTGCCGCACGGGCCTTCAAGCATCCCCTTGTGTCCTTTCTAGTGGGTTTTTCGATGTTGGCCGCCGGTGTCACGAGTGCTGCCGGCCTTTCCCTGGCCTTTGCGGGTGATTATCTCGGGGCGTTTATTCACGTTTCGCCCACGATGACAGCACTGGTCTTTCTAACGCTGGTGGCTCTGCTTAATGCACGTGGGATCAAGGAATCGCTTAATGCCAATCTGGTCATGACGCTGATCGAGCTGTCGGGGCTTTTATTGGTCGTTATTCTGGCCGTGTTGTATGTAAGTCATGGGCAGGGTGAGCCGGCGCGGGTTCTTCAATTTGCCGAGGGGACTTCTCCACCGCTAGCAGTATTGGGCGCTGCGCTGCTCGCCTTCTATTCGTTTGTAGGGTTTGAAGTGTCGGCCAACATTGCCGAAGAAGTGAAAGATGTAAGACGTATTTACCCAAGAACCTTGTTCGGTGCGCTGCTGATCGCGGGCGTAATATATGTTCTGGTGGGGCTGGCGGCTTCCATCGTTTTGTCACCTGCACAACTGGTGGAATCTTCTGCGCCGTTGCTGGACGTGGTTCGGGCAACCGGCTACGGCATACCCCCGCAGCTGTTTGCCGTGGCGGCCTTGCTGGCGGTTTCCAATGGCGCATTGCTGACCATGATCATGGCAAGCCGTCTAGCTTATGGCATGGCCGAGGAGGGTCTGCTGCCTCCAGTGCTGGGGCGTGTACTGCCGCGTCGGCGTACGCCCTGGGTGGCGATTATTGCCACAACACTTGTAGCCATGGCGTTGACTGTTACAGGGACGTTGTCGGCTCTGGCCGAGACGGTTGTGCTACTACTGCTTTTTGTATTCATGAGTACGAACGTGGCCGTTTTGGTGCTGCGCCGCGACAAAGTCGATCAGCCGCATTTCCGGACCCCTACGCTGGTGCCGTTGCTGGCGATCGTGTCGTGTCTGGTGCTTTTGAGTCAGCAGAGCGCGGAGACCTGGCTGCGTGCCGGCATTCTGCTTGGGGTCGGCGTGGTGCTGTATTTCGTAACGCGTGCTCATTCGACACGTGAAGCAGCGGATGTTGTGTAAGACAAGGTCTTTGCAGGCCGGGTGCGGCCTGCAGGAAGGCGTGATATGCGTTAAAAAATCCAGCGTTGCGGGCGCTGATGCATATGGGCGCTGGCAGGTCTCCAGGGGCGAACGGAAAGTTCGGCCTGTGTGGCGGAGCTGGGCAGTGCAGCAGGTGCGTTGGGGTAGGCAGACAGGTTAGTGGTAAGCGTGGGTGAAGGTTGCGCCTGGGTTTCGTGTCCTAGAAACCAGGCGGCAACCATCAGCAGGGAAACAGCAAGACAAGATGCGGTACGGCTATGCAGGGAGTCCATTCCTTGGCTCTCACAGAGGATAATCAACCGCCCAAATCATATCGGGTAAGTTCATCTGTGAAGCCCTGGATGCCAACTTTATTGCAAAACCGGGCGAACTCTCACATCGGTATGTTGCATGGTTGGCACATGGGAGGCGTACCTCTTCAACTCAGGCGCAAGGTGCCTCGAAGGTGCTGACAGAATTCAATGACCTCATGAGCTCGCATGTGGTTGGATGAGTCTTCCGTCTGCCGCACGGCGGCCGTAATCATCGATTCGATGTTCTGGATATGAATCAGCTTGAGGTCGCTGCTCATATTGCCCAGTTCGATCAACTCCGCAATCCGGTTCTCAGAGCGAGTCAACAAGCGTTCGACAACATCAAGGCTCTCATCAAGCTCGTTTTTGACAGGGGAGGCGTAGAGGTAATCGGTGAGGGTGGGAGCAGGGCGGACTTGCGGTTCCATCGCGGGGTTCCTCATGTGACCTGTGCAAGAATATGGCACGCTCGAGGCAAGATGTATCGCTACTGGCACTTGGGCGCAAGAGCCTGACCTCGTCCAAGAGACGAGTGGTTTATACCGTCGTCGGTTGGTGTGCTGCAAGCGTCAAGGAGGCGGCTTCCGGCAGCGAAGCGCCGAAAGCCGCCTGTATCAGACGTTCTGATCGATCACACTGCGGTAGAACAGCCATTCGTGTTCAAGGGCATGGGCCTGGTTCTTGGCCTGCCTGAAACCATGGCGTTCGTTGGGGTAGAAATAGCCTTCGGCACGAATGCCGCGATCTTTGAGCGCATGAAGCATGGCCCGTGTCTGCTCCGGGACAACAACGGCATCCAGCTCACCCTGGAAGAAGATAACCGGGACATCGATCGTGTCGACATGCAGGAGAGGCGTCCGCGCCCGGTAGCGCTCCAGATCCTTCTTGGGGTCGCCAATGAGCCAGTCCAGATAGTCGGCTTCGAATTTGTGGGTCACGCGAGCCAGGGCGGCCGGATCCGTTACGCCGTACAGGCTGGCGCCGCCGCAAAACACAGTATGGAACGCCAGCGCGCATAAAGCCGTATAGCCACCGGCGCTGCCGCCTCGGATAAAGGCGTGGGCCGGTTCGATCAATTCTTGCTCGGCCAGATAATCCACTACAGCGCAGGCATCTTCGACATCGACCTCACCCCAGCGCAGGTGAAGCGCGTTGCGGTACACCCGTCCGTAGCCGGTGCTGCCTCTGTAATTGAGATCGGCAACGGCAAAGCCGCGTTGTGTCCAGTACTGGATACGGGGATCGAAGACGGGGTAGCAGGCAGACGTAGGGCCGCCATGAATGAATACTACCAGGGGGGGCTTGGCCTCTCCTGTCATGGCCGGGTAGAAAAAGCCGTGCGCTTCGCCATCGCCGCTGGGGTAACGCAGGGCCTTGGGTTGGCTGATGCGCTCGTTAGGCAACGGCGCAATACCGCCCGCCAGAATCTCGATGTTGCCATTCTGCCCGTTGATCTCAAGGATGCACGAGGGACGATTGGGCGCTGCGGCAATGCAATAGATGTATCCATCATGCAGGGCCAGGCTGCGAAAGCGGGTGAAGTCTTCCGCGAAGCGCAGCACTCGACCATCGGCCTCGCGTCTGCCCAGGTGGCCGAAGCCTTCTTCGAACCAGGTGGCGATGTAACGCTCGCCGCCCAGGCTGTACCAGCTTCTGCCGCCCAGCTGGAAGGGGGCGGCCGCATGATCGGCCTTGATGGCAGTCAGTCTGCTGACGCCTGAGGTGCATTCACCCCATGGTTGCCACCAGCCGTCACGGTCGGACAGGCAGTAGAGCTGGTCCTGTTCATCAAAACGGGGCTGTTGAATCGATTCCGGATCGCTGCCTGCAATGCAGACCGGCGCCTCCCATTGCCCATTGTCCAGGCGCTCGGCGCACATGAGGCGGGTGGAGGTCCATGGTTGGTGTGGGCGACTCCACTCGATCCAGGCCAGGCGCTTGCCGCTGGGGCTCAGCGTAGGCGAGGCGTAGAAATCAGCACCCTCGGCCAAGACCTGACGGTGGCGGTCTGCGAGGGAAATAGCGACAAGCCGGTGAATGACGGCCTCGTCCTCATGGGCTTCTTCCACCGCCATGATGAGGTTGGCTGCATAGTGCAGATCACCATAGCGGCGTTTACCCTGGGTCAATGCCACAGGTTGGCTGCCGTCGAGTGGTTGACGGTAAAGCTGTTGATCCGAGTCGTTGACGAAGACGGCCTCTGACTCGGTCAGGCAAAACGCGCCGCCTCCGTACTCATAAACGCGGCTGCGTGCACTGTAGCCATCCGGCGTCAGGCAGTGCGGTTTGCCATTATGCCAGCGCCATAGACGGCAGGCGCCGTCAGCAGGATCATACTGATTCCAGAAAAGCCCCAGTGCCGATGCCTGTAGCTCGGCAAAATCGATGCCTGCCGCGACGGCCTGTTGAGCGGTAAAGGTGCCGTCTGCGTCTGTAGAAGCAGGGTGCTGGTAAGCCATGGTGCTTCTCCGTTGCTATGTAAGACTCAGGCTTTGGCGATAAGCCTGGAGTTCCGCTCATTGCGAAAGCTTAGCTGCTCAATGCTTTGAGTGGCATGCTCCGCCTCGGTACGGGCGTTGAGGATCACGTCGTGATGTGGGGACTTGCTGCAGACCGGATCAGCATTGGCGGCATCACCGGTCAGCATGAAGGCCTGGCAGCGGCAGCCACCAAAATCCTTTTCCTTTTCATCGCAGCTGCGGCAGGGTTCTGGCATCCAGTCATAACCGCGGAAATGATTGAAGCCAAAGGAGTCATACCAGATGTGCTGAAGGCTATGATCCTTCACATTCGGAAACTGGATCGGCAGCTGGCGAGCGCCGTGGCAGGGCAATGCGGTGCCATCCGGCGTGACGGTGAGGAAGATACTGCCCCAACCGTTCATGCAGGCCTTGGGACGTTCTTCATAATAGTCCGGCGTCACGAAGATCAGCTTGCAGGGATGACCTTCGGCTTCGAGCTTGGCGCGGTATTCGTTGGTGATGCGTTCGGCGCGTACCAGTTGCTCTTTAGTGGGTAACAGGCCGACCCGATTGAGCTGCGCCCAACCATAGAACTGGCACGTCGCAAGCTCGACGAAATCCGCTTCCAGGGCGATACACAGCTCGATAATACGGTCGATCTTATCGATATTGTGCCGATGCGTGACAAAGTTGAGCACCATGGGATAGCCATGGGCTTTTACCGCGCGAGCCATCTCCAATTTCTGGGCAAAGGCTTTTTTGGAGCCGGCGAGCAGGTTGTTTACCTCTTCGTCGCTGGCCTGAAAGCTGATCTGGATATGATCGAGCCCGGCATCACGGAACGTGGCGATCTTCTGCTCGGTAAGGCCGATGCCGGAGGTGATCAGGTTGGTGTAGTACCCCAGCCGGCGAGCCTCGCCGATCAGTTCGGCCAGATCCTGGCGTACCAGAGGCTCGCCGCCGGAAAAGCCCAGCTGTGCTGCGCCCATCTGCCGGGCCTGCTGCATGACGGTGAACCACTGTTCGGTGGTCAGCTCCTTGCCTTGAGCCGCAAAGTCCAGGGGATTGGAGCAGTAGGGGCACTGCAAGGGGCAGCGGTAGGTCAGTTCTGCAAGGAGCCACAAGGGCAGCCCTACCGCAGGCTGCTCAGGCAGGTTAGCTGAGTTGGATCCAGTGCTCTGCACGAGCAACCTCCATGAACTGCTCCACATCGTCACCGAGTTCCGGGACGCCTGGGAAGCGTTCGTTCAACGCATCAATGATGGCGGCCACATCACGCTGGCCGTCGATGAGTTCGCCAATGGCGCCAGCACTTTCGTTCAGCTTGATCATGCCTTCCGGGTAGAGCAGTACGAAGCCGTTCTGTGCGGGCTCGAACTGGAAGCGATAGCCCGGGCGCCAGCGCGGCACCTGGGTGCGGTCGAAGCTCATAGTTGAATTCCTTTATGCCAGACGCGCTGGTCGGTTACGGTGTGGTAAGGCGGCCGCTTCAGCTCGTAGGCCATGCTCATGGCATCCAGCATGCTCCAGAGGATATCGAGCTTGAATTGCAGGATTTCAAGCATGCGCTGCTGGGATTCATAAGTGGTGTAGTGCTGGAGGGTGATGTGCAGGCCATGCTCCACATCGCGGCGTGCCTGACCAAGGCGTGTGCGAAAGTATTCATAGCCGGCTGGGTCGATCCAAGGGTAATGCTGGGGCCAGCTATCCAGACGCGATTGGTGGATCTGTGGGGCAAAAAGTTCGGTCAACGAGCTGCTGGCTGCTTCCTGCCAGGAGGCGCGGCGCGCAAAGTTGACGTAGGCATCTACCGCAAAGCGTACGCCAGGGAGCACCAATTCTTGCGAGAGAACCTGCTCACGGTCGAGCCCTGTTGCTTCAGCCAGGCGTAGCCAGGCTTCGATTCCACCTTCCGTTCCGGGGGCGCCGTCATGGTCAAGAATGCGCTGAACCCACTCGCGACGAACCTCGCGGTCCGGACAGTTCGCCATGATGGCGGCGTCTTTTAGAGGAATGTTTACCTGATAGTAGAAGCGGTTGGCCACCCAGCCCTGAATCTGCTCGCGTGTCGCACGGCCTTCATACATGGCTACGTGATAGGGATGATGAATATGGTAATACGCGCCCTTGGCGCGCAGGGCCTGTTCGAACTCTTCAGGGGTGAGGGCGTGTGGCATGTCTGGCCTCCTCGGTAGATAAAATGACCGGATGCACGCGGATCACAGCTCGATGCTCATGCCATCCCAGGCGACTTCGACGCCGCGTCGCTCGACTTCTGCGCGTTCGGGCGAGTCCTCATCCAGAATCGGATTGGTGTTATTGATATGAATGAGCACCTTGCGTGGCGAGGTCAGCTGGTCGAGGACCTCAAGCATGCCGCCGGGGCCGTTCTGAGCCAGATGGCCCATCTCTCGGCCGGTGCGGGTGCCAACGCCACGGCGCTGCATTTCATCGTCTTCCCATAGGGTTCCATCGACCAGCAGACAGTCGGCTTCGGCCATTTTGGCCAGCAGGGCGTTATCCACCTGACCCAGGCCTGGCGCATAGAACAGCTTGCCGCCCGTAAGCAGGTCTTCAACGATCAGCCCGATATTGTCACCGGGATGCGGATCGAAGCGGTGCGGCGAATAGGGCGGTGCAGCGCTACGCAGCGGTAGAGGTGTGAAGCGCAGGTTCGGGCATGCCGGAATAACGAAGCTGCCTTCCAGCTCGATACGGTTCCAGCGCAGGCCACCGTTCCAGTGTTCCAGCATGTTGAACAAAGGGAAGCCAGTCGTGAGATCCTGATGAGCCATGTCAGTACACCAGACCTCGTGGGGGCAGCCCTCGCGCAGGCTGAGCAGGCCGGTAGTGTGGTCGATCTGGCTATCGAGCAGAATGATCGCACCGATGCCGGTATCCCGTAGTGCACGGCCCGGCTGCATGGGGGCGAAACTCTGCAGCTGCGCGCGGATATCCGGTGAGGCGTTGCACAGCACCCAATTTACGCCGTCATCGGACAGGGCTATGGACGACTGGGTGCGAGGTTGCGCACGAAGGCTGCCGTCACGAACACCACGGCAGTTGGGACAGTTGCAGTTCCACTGGGGAAAGCCGCCGCCTGCAGCGGAGCCAAGAATCTGGATATACATGATTTATCTATGAAATGCGGCCAACTTAGAACTTGTCACGAGCGGCGAGGGACATTCAGGAGAAGCACCTGTTGGCGGTCCGGCTGCGCCGAACAGGCCTCGCGGTAGGCATGACCCACTTCTAAGGTGGCTAGAAAAGGAACGCCCCGGATAACCGGGGCGCTGGATCACGCAATCAACGGTTAGCGAAGTACATGGTGACTTCGAAGCCAATGCGCAGATCGGTATAAGCAGGTTTAGTCCACATAATGAATACCCCTCAAAGTGATATCGGAAAGGTCCGATTTACTTAGTACAAAATACCTTGCATACGTTCAGGATAAACACATCCTGAAACGCACTTAAGCTAGTTTACCCTGATATGGTGCGACGTATAGTTACAGGGTTCGCCAATGTGTTTCTGTCGAGACATGGTTGGCTAAACAGGTCCAGCCGTGGTAGGCGCTGTGTAAGGCATGCAGAGCGTGCTGAAGGTCGTCAGGGTGCAGAGCCAGGATCGCTTTGCGAAGATCATCAAGATAGGTCGGCGGATAACCTCCCTGATGGGCGCTCCATAGCTCTTCACCCAGCTGGCGGGTGTCGAGTGCACTAGGTAGGAACTGATCGGCAAGGACCTTTTGCTGCTGCTCGAATGGCTCATGGGTCAGTGCAGCGATGTCGGTCGGCAACCGGGCAAGAAACGCCTCGATATGATTAAGGATGTCTGCGGTCGTCACCGTTGGAGACTGGATGCCAAACACGAGCGTTGACCGTCCCGCGATCTGACGAACACTGGAAAATACCGCATACCCCAGCTGCAGCTCCACACGCATGCGCTGGTAAAAGCGCGTTTGCACGAGATGGCCAAGGAACCGCCAGGCGGCCTCCTGCCGGATGTCATGGGGCGGTGCCGGACAGGCCAGCAGAACGGCATGTTCAGCCGAGTGCCCGGGAACGGTGTGCCACCATCGACCACTACGGCTTGGCAGGACTAGGGGACGCTGCGCAGGTACTCCGGGCAAGTCCAGCAAGCAATGGCGAAGCGAGTTCAGCTCCATCTCCGAAAAGCCGATAGACAAGCCATCCCACTGTGCAACAGACCATTGTCCGGCAAGCTGGGCGGGGCCTTCCATTTCCTGACCTGCCTGATCCGTCTGGGTCTGAGGAGGCTCCGCCATCAGATCGGTGAGCCGGCTTATAAGCTGCCTGATAGGCATGCTGTTCGGCTCAGCGGGCGGCTGGCTGAAGGCTTGCCAGGCTTCGTGGCTGGGCCTATGGAGGATAGGGATGAGCGCATGGAGTACAGCCGGAATCGCCTCACTCAAGCCCGTCAGCCTAAGCTGCCATTGCTGGCCAAGCGTGCTGAGGGAAGCCTCAACACCTGCCTGGCGTGCCTGATGGACGATAGCTTGCAGTGCGTGGTTGAGTGTGCGGACGAGAGCCGGTTGATAAGCGGCCGGTTCCAGAAAGTGCCAGCGGATATACAGTGCACCTTCACCCAGGCCGGCAGCCGCTTCCTGGATACTCTGAAGGGCGGGTAGCGAAACGGAATCTGCTCCCGTCTCGATCTGTGCAGGCACGAGGAACGGGTTGAGCGGTGGAAGCGTCCAGTTCAGGGCTGGCGCTTGCTGACGCTCGCATGCGCCTGGAGCAGGAAGCAAATTATGTTCAGGCTTCAAGTGCCCGAGCAGGTGTCGCAAAGCGGTTACGCCAGCGCTTGATAGACCTGGTGCTTTCAACCCGTCGTCGAGAAGTGACCGGGCCAGTGGCAATGCGGCGCTGGTAGCACGTGTTCGCTGCGCGAGGCGCGTGTACTCCGCCTGTAGCTCAGTCAGATCAGGCTGGCGTTCCAGGAACGTCAGCCAGTCGAAAAAGGCATGAGCTATCTGTGATGACGCTTTAATGCCTGCCTTGGTCAAGGCTATTTCAACAGCGAGTACCGCCTGCTGCCTGAACTGATAGAGCGGCTCCAGCGTCAGCGTCTTGATCCATCCTTTCTTTCGCAAGGTGCTTATCAGGCCGCCGGTATGTTCGGCGTGCGTCCAGAGAGCCAGGCAATTAATGGCCTCACGACTATCAGCGGGCAGGTCTTCCAAGGCGAACAGCAAACTGAGCGTCTCTGTGTTCGGAGGCTCTATTGGTGCGATGCGTTCTGGAGGAAGAAGCGCAGGGGGCGATAATGGCTCGATACGCGCCCCCGCATTGAAGCTAGCGCCGTAACGGTCTGCCAGCTGGCGTAGTTCATCCAGGGGCTGTGGTCCGACCAAGACCAGCGTCATCTGTCCGGCTTGATAGAAGCGCTCGTGGAAGCCTTTCAGTGCTGCTTGAAAACGCAGGTTGGGCACGAGCAGGCTGTAGCGGTTGCCCGCATGGAATGCTGTGACAGGATGGCGGCGCGACAATGGGTGCATCTGCCACGTCAGGCGGTGCGTGCGGGTATCCCTTGACCAGGCAATAAACTCGGCATGGATAACCTCGCGCTCGCGGCGTTGATCTTCGTGGGCAAGACGCGGGCGGACGAGCATGTCACACAGACGGGCAACTCCGCCTTCCAGCGCGGCAGGTGGCACCTCGAAAAAAAAGTCCGTGGTGCGATCCCGTGTACTGGCATTGACCTGCCCGGCATGGCGTTGCACGTAAGCCATCAGGCCTTCATCAGCGGGATAGACCTGCGTGCCCAGGAAAATAAGGTGCTCAAGGAAATGTGCAAGCCCGGGCCATGCGCTATCCACATCATGACTTCCTGCGGCGACCCGAATGGCGGCCGAGGCCCGTTTGAGTCGAGGCACCTGTCCCAGAATGACGGTCAGGCCGTTGGCAAGGCGAAGGGATTCGAATCGGGTGGCAGACAGGTTATTCATGGCAGTCGTTATGCACCGGTGATATGCACAGGGCTTGTTGGAGCCGCTCTGCGGCTTTGTTGCAGGCAGAAATGCATCGTTAGGCTACACGGATAAGGCCATGTCCGACCATGTCTCAAGAAATTGCCATGCTTTAAGCAGAACTTTTCCGGATATCGCGTGCTTTTCAGGTGTATTTATGTACAGTATCTGATGTGTATCGATACATTGCGGATCAAGGCGCTTTAAAGCGCACAGTGTATGGCGCTCGCCATTACGGTCAGTGTTTTCTGTTCTTCATCTTTTCACCGACAGACTGACTTATCTATTGATGACCGTTGATTTGAATACCGACAGCCTGGCTGTCGGTCTGCTGTTTTGAGGACGTTGTTCGTGGACGACACTACAGGCTCATCCGTCAGCCATCTCTCCAACCTCGAGCGGCTGCGAAGCCGTCTGCTCGATCTCAGCGCCCGTAACCGGCTGCTCAATTTTTCCCATGCGCGGAGCAAGCGTTTCGTTCGCGTGATCGACGAGCTTCCGGACCAGTTGTTCGAGATGCTGCTTTCCGAGCGCTCGATGCGCTTTGCGGCCGTGCCTGAGCCTACGCAAGCGTTGCTGCTGCAGCATGGCTTTCTGGAAAAAGACCCCTGTACGGGGCAAATGCGCGAAGTTAAAAAACTACCTACTGCAGACGAGTGGGCTGCTGTATTGGGCATGGCTTCCAGCTATGAACTTCCCATGCCGACACTGGCCGAGGCGCCTGTCGTGGATGACAGCCTTTTGCGGCTTGAAAACGAAGGGGGCCTGATCGAAGAGCCTCCCGTGCTGGAGGAGATCCGGGAACGCAAGCACTCGGATGAGTCCATTCAGAGCCTTTATTTTCCGCCCGAACTCGAGGCGCGCCTGCAGATTCTGCATGCCCAGTCACGGGTCGCGCTGGAAGAAAGCGGTGCGAATATCCTGTATCTGGCCATTGGCTTTCTGGAATGGGACGAATCTGTAGCCGGTAGCAACAGTACGCGTCTGGCGCCGCTCATGCTTGTGCCCGTGCAGCTGGAAAAAGGCAGGCTCAACGCGGAAACCGCGACCTTCGAATACCGTATCCAGTACACCGGCGAAGATATCCTGACCAATCTGTCGCTCAGGGAAAAGTTGCAACTGGACTTTGGAATTGCGTTGCCCTCCATCACCGAAGAGCTGACGCCCGAGGCCTATTTCCGTCTGGTACAGGATACAATCCTCAGGGCCAAGCCTACCTGGCAGGTGCGCCGGTTTGCCTCGCTCGGCCTGTTCGAATTCGGCAAGCTGATGATGTATCTGGATCTTGATTCGGAGCGCTGGAGCGACGGGCAGCTGGGGACGCATCCGCTGGTACAGCGCCTGACAGGCGCCTCGGTGGATGAAAAGGAGCCTCTGGCCGAGGCTGGATTCAGTGCTGAATACGCAATTGATGAACTGCCCGAGGTGCACGAGCATTATCCGCTGATCGACGATGCGGACAGCTCCCAGCATAGTGCGCTGGTGGATGTCATCCGGGGTGAAAACCTGGTCATCGAAGGGCCCCCTGGTACCGGCAAGTCCCAGACCATTACCAATATGATCGCGGCGGCCATGGCTCAGGGTAAGAAGGTGCTGTTCGTGGCAGAAAAGCGCGCAGCGCTGGAGGTGGTCAAGAATCGTCTAGAGCGAGCAGGGCTGGGTGATTTCTGCCTGGAGCTGCACAGCCATAAAAGCCAGAAGCAGGCGGTGATCTCCAGTATCCGCCAGCGAATCCAGAAACGGGGTACCTTTCGTTCGCCCAAGGAGCGACAGGCTCAGATCGAGCACTATGAACGTCTGAAGCGACAGCTCAACCGCTATGTCGAGCAATTGCATGCTCCCTACGAGCAGGTTGGCATGACGGCGCATCAGATTCTCATGCAGGCGACCCGTTTGCGTGAGAGCCTGCCTGTGGCGCCTTCCGAACTGCATCCTGTGTATGACTTGCCTGTTTCGCGTGTACAGCTGGAAGAGCAAGCCAACTTTTACGCCATCTACTACCGCAAGACTGCGCAGGAAGCTGGCGAGCCGGGACGGCTGGAAACCCATCCCTGGTTTGGCTGCCGCCTCACCCGTTTGACCGGCACCGAGCGGGAAGGCCTTATGTCGTCGCTTGAGCATGCCCGGCAAGCGCTGACCCGCTTTGCTGCGCTCAGGGCTCCACTGGCCGAACGGATGGGGGCACCGGCGCTCGCGCAGTTCACGCCCCAGGCACTGGCTGATCTGGCGGAGCGCCTTCCCGCGTTGATCCTCCCGCAAGGCGACGAGGATTGGACATTGCTGCCCTTGCTGGATGAATCATCCTGTACAGCATTGGGTGACTGGCTGGAGCGGTTCGATGCCTTGCTCAAGGGGCAGGAAGCCCTGGCGCGCCGTTTCAAGCCTGACGCCATTCGTTCCGCCGATATCTGCCAGTTGCTTAACCGGGCTTGCGCTGCGCTACGGTTGCATGTGGAAGGAGAGCTGGACCTGTCACAGGCGCTGGACCTCATGAAGCGAACCCGCGACCTGATGCAGGCAGCTGCTCAGGTCAATACGGCCGTGCAACACCTGCAAGAGCAGGGCGCGGCAGGCGAGTGGATAAGCGACCGGGAGGGACTGGAGCAGCTGGGTACGTTGCTTCTCCTGGCGCAGGCACTGCCGGCCGAATTGGTCGAGGCGCGTCAGCGAAGCTATGAAGACGAGGCGCTCGATATCCTGCTCTCCAAGCTCGCGGATCAGCTGCCCGAACTGCGCCGTCAGCGTGAGCATCTATCCAAGGTGTTTTCGTTCAGCCGCCTGCCCGATAGCCAGCGTCTGGAGGATCTGCATCGCGTGCTGTCCGATGCGTCTCTGCTGCGCTGGTTCAAGGGCGAGTGGCGAGCGGCCAAGGCAGAACTGCTGACGCTGGTACGGCCCGGTGTGAAGCTGGGCGAAGGCATCGACGCGCTGGTGGAGGCCGTCGCGTTTCAGCGTGAAAGCACGGCGCTGGCGCAGAATACCGGCTATGCCCAAAAGCTGGGGCCACTGTTCAAAGGGCTAGAAACAGAAGTCGATGAGCTCTTGCGTCTGCGCGCCTGGTATCGTCAGGTCCGTGAAACCTGCGGGCGCGGCTTTGGTGCCAAGGTATGGATTGCGGATTACCTGACCAAGGCAGACGCTGCGGACATCGCCGCGTTACAGGGTGAGGCCGATACACTGCTGGCCTATCTGGGAGAAGTAGAGGATTTAAGGCAGGACCTCGAAACCCTGTTTACCTTTGATGCTCATGATCTGCGCACACAGCCGCTGCTGGCCGCTGACGGTGTGCTGGTCCGCCTGCTCAAGAGCGTGGGTGGGGCACTCAAAGCGATGCTGCCCCATGTTCGGGAGCAGAATCCAACGCTCAATGGGTTGCAGGCACAGATCAAAACCCTGGAGGCATGGCAGCAAAGCGCTACCCAGCTGCGTCAGGACCAGCAGCTTGCGGCTGTGCTGGAAGGCCGCGAGCTACCGACCCTTGAGCAAGCCTCAAGCGCCCGCGCCACCCTCAACTCCTGGCGTCATACCGTCGAGCTTGCCCGGCCATTGCTGGCGTTGTCTGTTGGGCGTGATCTGATGGCACGTCTGGCCGAGGAGGACGCGGACGGCGCCGAACGCCTGATCCAGGAGTGGCAAGAGCAGGCTGCGGTCATTCAGCAGGCCATGGCAGCCTGGGAGGACCGTCTGGACGCCTTTCTGGTGCGAGGAGAAATCGAGCCTGACGAGTGGTGGCAGGTCGTTACGGAGCCGACATTCGAGGCGCTGGAAGCACGTTTGCGCCGGGCGTCCGAACGTGAAGACCTGCTCGATCACTGGTTCGAATACCGTCGACTGCGTAGCCGGCTGGCTGATCTTGGTTTCGAGTCTACCGTTGTGGCCATTGAGCGGCAGCGACTGACTGCAGATCAATGCGCCGACGGCTGCCTGCTGGGCTTGCTGGACCGCTGGGCCTGCCAGATCCTAGAGGATAACCCAGCGCTGGGGCAGTTTTCCGGTAAGGAACAGGAGGCTATTCGAGCGCGCTTTGCCGAAATCGACCAGGCGCTCAAACAGATTCAGCGCGACGAGGTGGCGTACGACATCGATCAGGTAGAAGTGCCTGCCGGCAACAACTCCGGCAAGGTGAAGGAGCGCACCGAGCTGGCCCTGCTGGAGCACGAAGCCAGCAAACAGCGCAGCCATCAGCCGATTCGCAGTCTCATGCAGCGTGCCGTCAAAGCACTGCAGGCACTCAAGCCCTGCTTCATGATGAGTCCGATGGCGGTAGCGCAATACCTGCCCGCGGGCGAAGTGGAGTTTGATCTGGTGGTAATGGACGAAGCCTCGCAGATGCGTCCCGAAGAGTCCTTGGGCAGCATTGCCCGCGGTCGTCAGCTCGTAGTCGTCGGTGATCCGAAACAGCTGCCGCCCACCAACTTCTTTGCACGCCAGGGAACGGGAGACGACGCAGAAGATGAAGACCTGTCCCTCGCTCAGGATTCCGAAAGTATCCTGGATGCGGCCATGCCCTTGTTCCGGCTGCGCCGCCTGCGCTGGCACTACCGCTCGCGGCATGAAAGCCTGATTGCGTTTTCCAACGCGGCCTTCTATGACGGTAACCTGGTGGTCTATCCCTCACCGCATCGCGAGTCGGCTGAGTTTGGCGTCAAGTTTGAGCGTATCGGCAACGGCCGTTTCGTCGAGCAGCGCAACGTAGAGGAAGCCGAGGCAGTTGTGGCAGCGATTGAGCATCACCTGCTCAATCGCCCACAGGAGTCCCTGGGCGTGGTTGCGATGAACGTCAAGCAGTCTGACCAAATCGAGCGCCTACTGGAGCTGCGCGCCAAGCAGAACCCGGAGCTTCAGCTTGCCTGGGAGCGTAATGCGGGACTGGCCGAGCCGCTGTTCATCAAGAACCTGGAAAACGTGCAGGGGGATGAGCGAGACGTCATTTTCATCTCGTTCACCTACGGCCCCATGGAGGCCGGTGGCAAGGTGCCCCAGCGCTTTGGCCCGATCAACAGCGACTCGGGTTGGCGACGGCTGAACGTCTTGTTCACTCGCTCCAAGAAGCGTATGCACATTTTCACGTCGTTCACGGCATCGGATGTACTCGTTACCGGTACGTCGAGTCGTGGCGTACACGCGCTGCGTAACTTCCTGCACTATGCCGAGACGGGGTATCTGCCGCGCGTGGAAGAAACCGCACGCGCCCCGGACAGCGACTTTGAGATTGCCGTCATGGACGCCTTGTCCCGCCACGGCTACACCTGCGAGCCGCAGGTTGGTGTGGCAGGCTTTTTCATCGATCTGGCCGTGCGTGATCCTGAGCAGCCAGGACGTTATCTGATGGGAATTGAATGTGATGGGGCGGCTTACCACTCAGCCAAGTCCGCGCGGGACCGGGATCGGTTGCGTCAAAGCGTCCTGGAGCAATTGGGCTGGCGGATCCGCCGAATCTGGTCAGTGGACTGGTTCCGTAACCCTCGTACACAGCTCGATCCCATTATTCATGAGCTTGATCAACTACGAAGGGAAAGTCCTGTCTCTGCCAAGCAGTTGAGCGAAGAGGAAAAGACCATGGAGCATGAGGTTTTAGATGCAAGCGTAGGGACCCACCTGCTGGCTGAGCCTCCTGTTACAGAGATAGCAAATCACGGCCCGGACGATATGAACCCGCACGTCCACTAAAATAAAGGCCCGCCAAGCGCGGGCCTTTTGCTGGAGCCTGCCTGTTAGCAGGCTTCGCCGTACAGCGTTTTCTCACGGTTGATCATGATATCTGCCAGGAACCAATAGGCTTCGCCCCAGGCATTCAGGATCTCGTCAGTGGCCGCATCACCCAGTACATCCTTGATGGCTGGAAGCAGGGCATTGGCAACTGCAGGGTAGTGTTCGGCCTTGACGTGTGTGGCTACGTGCCGGGCGCAGATCTTGTCCACTGCACCCTGAATCGCTTCCAGATGGTCTACGTTCTTGGCAAAGGCCAGGATGGCGGCAGCTAGGCGTCTGGGTTGTTCGCCCGACTTGTGGGCGGCTTCGTCGAACAGCGCCTTTATGTCTAGGTCGACAAACAGACGCTCGTACATGCGGGTCGTAATGGCAACGCCATGCTCCTGAATGACAGGTGCCGTCGATTTGATAATGGCAATGGTTTCAGGTGATAAAGGCTGGCTCATAAGGCTTCCTACCGTATTCTCAGGCTGCTGCAAAAGACGGCCCTGTTGTCATCAGGCTAGTGTTATCGATAGCAGCGCCTCTCGGCGGAGGGCTTGCTTGCAGCCTAGACCACCGCGCTGATACCGCTGCAAAGACACGAATCGATGGACTCAGCCTAATAAGGTTGCGAGGCGAAGGTATTGATATATGTCATGGTGCCTGCAATAGGCCAGACACCATGACGAGCGGTCAGGCTCAACGGGTCTCAGGAAACCTTGAAGCCCGGCTTGATATGCGCCACCAGATCCAGGAAAAGCGTCCATGTACGCTCGGTAGACGAAATGCTCAGGCATTCATCGGGTGAGTGTGCGTTACGGATGTCCGGGCCGAAGGAGATCATGTCGACATCCTGCAGCTTGGCACTAAACACGCCGCACTCCAGTCCCGCATGGATTCCTGCCACTTCAGGAGCACGGCCATATTGAGCGGTGAAGCGTTCAACAAACAGGTCGCGTAAAGGGGATTCCGGCCGGAAGGGCCAGGCAGGATAACCATCATGCAGTTCGAAGCGTGCACCGATCACCCGTGCCAGGCCCTCGAGCTTGGCAACGGTCGCCTCCATTTGCGAAGGCTGCGAACTGCGGCTGGCGCTGCCAAAGCTGATTTCGTCGCCTACGATGTCCAGAGTGCCCAGATTGGTAGAGGTTTCTACAAGGCCGGCTATATCCGGGCTCATGCGTTGAACACCTTGGGGCATCAGGATCAAGGCCTCACTAAGGGCCGTGGTCGTGGTTTTGGCAAAGCAGCGCTCCGGCATGGACGCGGCTTCTAGTGCGAGTTCAAGACCGGGGTCAGCCGTCACGTATTCCTGTGAAAGCCGTTCGTACCATGTCTTCAAGGTGGCGTCGAAAGCGTCGATGTTGTCTGGAGAGATAAGCAGCGTAACTTCAGCGCGGCGGGGTATTGCATTGCTTTTGCCCGAGCCTCCCTGTACATGCGCAACACGGAGATCGTGCTTGGCCAGCAGATCACTCAGGATGCGCCCCAATAACAGAATCGCATTACCACGTGGCGTATGAATATCCAGGCCTGAATGTCCCCCTTTAAGGCCACGTACGTGCAGTTTCATGGCTCTTGAGCCGGCAGGAACGTCGCTCCACTGGATCGGAAGACGCATATCGCTGCGATTGCCACCCGAGCAGCTGGTAAACAGCAGGCCCTCTTCTTCGCTATCGATATTGAGAAACAAGCGACCCTTCAGGCCGGATGTATCAAGTTTCGAGGCCCCTCTGAGACCTACTTCTTCCTGGGACGTGAAAATAGCCTCCAGTGGAGGGTGCGGAATGTCGCGGCTTTCCAGCAATGCCAGCATGAACGCCACGGCAATGCCGTTATCGGCGCCTAGGGTAGTACCATCAGCCTTAAGCAGGTCGCCTTTAATACGCAGCGAGATAGGGTCGCGGTTGAAGTCGATGGGGTTGCCTTCGTTCTTCTCGCACACCATATCGGTATGCCCCTGCAGGATGGTTACAGGCGCATCCTCATAACCAGCGCTACCTGGCTTGCGGATAATGACGTTATCCAAGGCATCGCGTTCAGCCTGTAGGCCATGGCGACCGGCAAATGCCATCAAGTGATCAGCAACAGCCTGCTCGTGGAAAGAGGGGCGGGGGATAGCGGAAAGCGCTGCGAAATGACGGAAAACTGCAGCCGGGGCAAGATGCTCAACAGAGGCCGACATGGTGGCTCCAGAAAAAGGAAAACGTTGAGCGTCGGCTGATGCTGCTAGCGAGTCAAGCAGTTTTACCCATGAAGCACCCGCCAGAGCGCCTCATGAGAAGGGCGGCTTACTGGTTCATGCGCTGGCGATAATCCACCAGCTCCTTGCCCAGCGCCTCGGTGGCATCCTGAAGCGTATCGATCGGACGTTTGCGGCAATAATCACTGATCCATTGCATGCGCAGGCTGTCATCCATGCCTTCTGAAATATTCTTGATTCCACTGCGGGTGGACTCATTGAAGAAGGTGAAATAACCCGACACCCACTCACTGGCATACGGCTTATCAGCGCTCCAGGTACTGAGCAAGTCGCGGCAGGTCTTGGATCCAATACCCAACGCCTTGATGGGCTCATCCCCATCGGCGGCAAACGCCCCTTGCGCCAAGCTGCTCACCAGTGCCAGCGTCATGGCTATCCCTGTCATTCGTTTCATGGTCGTCCTCATGGGTTGGAAGCGTAACGTACCTTTATAGGGCGAGACCTGTAGAGGATCAATACTATGCTTGGTTTTTGCCATGGCAATCATGGCTTTATTGAGATGGCAGCTGTTTTTCGAATAAAACGGTTTGTATAAGTTTCGCTATTCGCCAAGTTTAGGTAAGTATTTGTAAATGGGTACTTTAAATAAAAATTAGAAACCAGGATTCGGTAGTATCGTTACATGATTCGCCGCCGATAAAAATGGCTATATTTCAGTTATGATAAATAACTGTTGGAGTGATATTCCTCGGCTGCTTCTTGATTTAGAAGGCGTAGAAGAAAAGCTTGATGAATTCAGCGAATTTATGTGGGAAGAATCCACTGCTTACAGTGAGTTTCAATATGATATTGAGGGAAAACAATTCTAGATTGTTATTCTGCAGGCACTTATCGAAGCTGCTCAAATAAAAGAGAAATACAAAGCCTTATAAATGAAAAGCCCGACCCTCAGTTCCCAGTTATTAGAGAATATGACGTTCCGTCTAAAAAAGGCTTTTACATTTATCATGCGGTTGAAGGGGATAGTCTTGGCGAAGACTATCCTGTTGGTTACAATGGTTCAACTGAAATGGGAGACTATTTCAGGCATTTGATTCCTACAAGAATGGCATGTATTTCAAATATCCCTGCTTCCTTGAGAGGTATAATTGTTATTTCTAATGTACTAGACTTTTCCAAAGGCCAGTTAATACCTAATAAAGATATAAATAAAGTATTTCCCAGTTTATATGGTAAATCTTAATTCACTAGCTCGGTCGGATCCGCTAAACCTCATCCAGGCTGATGTCGTCCCGGCGACGGTCATAGGACTGTATCGTTTGGGTCGAAGAAAGGAATAATTTATGACTTTTACTTAGCTAAAAAAGCTTGAATCTGAGCTGGATTGTTGTGGCATATTTTATGGAGATTTTTTTACTTGCTTTCATCAGCTATCGTTGAAAGAAAAACAAGTTTTACTGGATTTTAAGCGATGCGTCGAGGGGTTCGGTTTTAATGTTAGAGGAGGTCTCTTTTATCTACTTGATCAAGACTGGGATGACCCGTCAGAGTTTAATGAGGTTTCCTTCTTTATAGGTGATGTGGACAGCTCTTCAATTTCTGTGCCTGAGTTTGTAAGCGCTATGGAAGTGGCTGTATTAACATATGTAAAAGAATTTAATGATGAAAAAGATACGGTTTTAAACTGCTTATCAAAGCTAAAGCTTAGATATTCAGCTTTTCTAGATTGAGGAGATGGGTTGTATAAAATTTGCTTTTATAATGTATTTAAGTTTTCTAGGTGTGGCATTTCTTTAATGGGTAGAATTTAAATTTATTGCAAAGAATTTGCATGCATATAATAGATATAAAGTCTATAATTTAACAAATTCCCTTTTAAAGCATAAAAGTAGCTATATGGATAACCTTGTGTCTGCATACGCCGTTATCCACGCCCAAACGGCCTGATATCACGGATATCAAATAACCCTGGATACACCTTATGTTCCAGGGGCATGGCTACCTATCGAGCCACTACCGGTTTATCAGAAGCAGTACAGCTTTCTATAGCGATATAGTGAGGTACGACTGTATAAGCCCGCTCAGCACAAGCGCCTATAGTCGGATTCGCTCGACCTCATCAAGGCTAGATATCATCTAGGCGTCAGTTATAATGCTGCGTGTTCCGGGTCGAGGAGTGGTTGTCCATAGCTGCCGCGTTCTCTAGCGTGCTGGCATTTTTCAGGTACACGGTAATCCCCGTGGCTCGGAAGGTGTGTTGCCAATCGGCGTCTCGATCTCTGTCGCTAACGTACGTCTCTTATTATGGTATGGGCGATAGTCTGGGCTGCGGTCCTTTGAGAGCCAGCTTGATGCGGTGCTGATCGGTGATCATGACATGCTGTTGTCCTGTCTATAAATGCCAGCAAGGCTGTTCCGCTCCATGAATAGAACCGCTTGTCCAAGTCAGGTAAGTCTGCCTCAAGTTTCTGCATAAAATGCCGAGATGTATCTGAATAGATACAAAGACACCGGAAGATTTCACGGATGAAAATAGCTTTAAAGCGTTTGTACGCCATGGATGAGGAATCAAGAGTATGAGTGCAGTCAAAATATCCAGCCTCATGCCTCCTGCCGCTTATAGCCTATCTAGTTTTGCCGGAAGCCCTTCATACCCTTATGCAAGTGCCTTTGTGACGCCTGCTCTTCAGTTCCGCCTCTGGTTTACCCCATTTTTTATTTTTCCTCCCGCTTGTATAGCTGCATTGACCTGTGGCTGAGCTTTTTTAATACCTAATCATTTCATCAGGATGTAGTTATGAACAGGACTTTATTTCGTCGCAGCTTACTGGCAACAGTCATTTCCGCTATGGCTGTTCAAGCACATGCGCTCGAATATGATTTAGGTAATGGATATCGTTTGTGGAACAGCGAAGCCGTTACAGAATCGCTTAATTTAACGGGGCAGCGTAATCAGCAGAGTAGCACCGACAAAATGGGCGTTGAGTTCACGGGTGCAAATATCCAGGGCTCTTTAATTTCTCAGGGAAACTATTTTTTCTCAGGCCTTACCAGAAGCAGTGGAATCACAATGGATCCTTTTGATCCTTCCGTTGCAAACTCAGTCATTGCGGGAGATCTGATTAATAAAGGCAACATTACGCTAAGCAATGTTGAGTATGCTGAAGGCATCGAAATCGGTAAAGCCATGGTTTCCGGCTCGATCATCAATGCGGGTAACATACTTATCACAGCAGCTTCTGATAACAGCGAGGCCGAAGGTATTTATCTACACGGCACTACTATCGGAAAAGACTTTGTTAATAGTGGAACAATCGATGTTCGAACACCTTATGCAACAGGGCTTATTCTTGATCGCGAGAGCGATACGCCTGTAAGCATTGGCGGCAAGCTCATCAATACAGGCCTCATTCGTGCCCAAGGTTATTCTGCTAATGCCTTTGATATTGAAGCTCCTACATCACCGCTGCGCATAGAAAACCAAGGCACTATGGAAGCCATTGGCAATCAATCCTTTGCGGTTGTTCTGTACGGCGGGCAGATCGATTTCTTTTCCAACAGTGGAACTATCCGAGTGGCAGGAGAAAACTCGAAAGGTATTGTGTTCAAAGGAACTACCTTTGCAAACAATGCTGCGCTTGAACAAGGAATTATCAATACAGGTCTTATTGAGGCGGACGGTACTGCTATTGAAGTAACAGGTGAGCAGCTTTCTCCTTTTGCCATCAACCAGCGTGCCGGCCTGATCAAGGGCGGTCAGACGGCGATTGATGGCGGTAGCCTTGCAACCCTTAACTGGATAGGTGGACGTATCGACGGCGATGTGCTGGATATGGCTGCTGTTAATGTTTTAGGCAGCGCTCAGTACAGTGGCGGGACTATCGCCGCGCCGCGTGTCGATATTGCATCGGGTGGCTCGTTGAATCTTGAGCAGGCAGGCTCGTCGATCAACGGCGATTTGCAGGTTGCCTCAGGTGGCACTATCGATATGCGTCTTTCCAATGCGGTTGATCCCAGCGCGGCGTACCTGACCGTTAACGGTAAGGCGGCATTTGCATCGAGTTCCAGCATTGCCTTAAGTGCAAAGCCGCAGGACTTTACGCCAAGTGCTTCGGGTACGCAGTACACATTGGTCAAGGCCACGCAGGTGCAGGATAACGGGCTGCGTGTTGCCAGCGCGTCCTCCTTATTGAAGGTGGACAGTTACGCGACGGACGCCCAGACCGTTAACGCAGTGGTCAGCCTGAAGGAAGATAAGCAGGTCGACGCTGATCTGGCCAATGTGGGCGCATCGCAGAACGCACGTGACGCGGTCAATAACTTCAAGAACAACACTATCGGCGGGTTGACGGCAAGCGATCCGGTATTCAAGGCGTTTGCCAATGCAGGGTCCGAGGAGGCGCTAGCACGTCTGGCTGAGCGGTTGAGTCCTGAGGTCAACCGTGGCTCTGTCCAGGCGGCGGTTGCAGGCCAGAACCTCGTTAACAGCGCTATTGGCAGCCGAGTCCGAGGCATGCGTTCGGGGCTTTCGTCTGGTGATGTGCTGACCGAGACAGGCGTTTGGGTTCAAGGCTTGAGCAATACGTCCGATCAGGATCAGCGTGATGGCGTTGCAGGTTACTCGGCTAACAGTTCCGGCATTGCTATTGGGGCTGACGGTAAGCTCAATGAGCGTACAACGGTAGGTGTTGCCTATAGCTATCTCAACTCGAACGTAACATCCGATACGAGTAATAAAACGGATGTGAAGGGGAATGCCTTTACGTTGTATGGCAGCTATGACTGGCAGAACTGGTTCGTTGACGGCAGTTTGACTTATGGTCGTAACGATAACGATGGCAAGCGCTATATCGCCGAGACGGTTGCCAAGGGCAGCTACGACAGTGAGCTGTTCGGATTGAATGCGCTTGCAGGTTATTCCTACACGTTTGCCGAGCAGTGGTTGCTCGAACCGCGAGTGGCTGCGCGCTATAGCAACGTTAAAATTGATGGCTATAGTGAAAAGGGCTCTTCAGCAGCGCTGCGTAATAACGCACAGCGTTATGAAGTAGGTGAGCTAGGTGCCGGTCTGCGTGTAGCGGCTGATTTCCCGCTGGCGCAAGGCAACCTTCAACCTGAAGCTACACTGATGGCCTACCACGATTTCATTGGTGATCGTGTCAGTGGTACTTCATCGTTCCTGCTCGGTGGTACGCCTTTCGTTACGACGGGAGCCTCTCCTGTTCGTGATACCTATGAGGCTGGTGTAGGGGTTAATTACCAGCTGGGAGCCGTCAGTGTGGGTGCGAATTACAACTACACGGCAAAGACAGGCTACCAGTCTGATACCTTCCTCTTGAAAGCGCGCTACGCATTCTAATGAGTACAGGCGGCCTGCTGATCCAGCGGGCCGCCTGATAGGTAGTTTTATGTTGGCGTCTTTTTACCGCACTTTGGGCGTATTGCTTGTTATCGCTCTGCTGGGCGGCTGCACAAGTCCACGAGAGCAGCTTGGCGGCCTAGCTGAACAAGCAGGCTATCGACTTGAGACACTCTCCACTCAAGCATTCCCTTTGCAGACAGTCTTGCCTGCACATTTCAATCCCAGATCCGTTTTGCGTGTTTACCTTGAGGGAGACGGGCATGCCTGGGCTACCGCCTCCCAACCTAGTCTTGACCCCACCCCCCATGAATTGTTGATGGCGCGCTTGGCGATGTCAGATCCCGGTGGCGCAGTTTATTTGGCGCGGCCGTGTCAGTTCATAATGTCTAATGGCTGCTCTACTGCAGTCTGGACGAGCCAACGGTTCAGCCAGGCGGTTATCAGTAGCATGAGCATGGCGCTGGATGCGTTGAAGGTGCGTACGCAAGCAACGAAGGTAGAGTTGGTAGGGTATTCAGGCGGTGCTGCTATCGCGCTGTTACTAGCTGGGCAGCGTAACGATGTTGTGAGTATTCAGACATTGGCGGGCAATCTGGACCCTGTCGCCTGGACTGAGTGGCACCAATTAAGCCCTATGTCCGGCTCACTTGATCCATCGAGTTATAAAGCGCGATTACGCAGCATTCCGCAGCGGCATTTGGTAGGTAGTCGCGATACTGTTGTGCCGTGGCAGTTGTCGAAAGCGTTCGCTGGCAAGTTTGGAGATCAAGCGTGTATCTCTATTATTACCGTTGAGGCTGATCATAATGAGGGTTGGGAAGCGGCCTGGCGAGCCTGGGAAGGAAAGCCGCTTCCTTGTCATAGGACTTCTGAATGACTTGGTTGTATACCTACCGATCAGGACCGACTCCTGTCGGTAAGCATGGCGTCAAAGCTAGACGTCCATGTGCTTTAAATAAGGTAGGTAGGGGTGAATAGAGCGTATCTGGCACCTTGCAGGCGGCCAATGGGCCGCCTGCAAGGGTAGTTCAAGAGCAGCGCCACCAAGTGTTATGCATGGCGCCTCACGACGTCCCGCAGGTAGTCATCCAGTAGGCGACTATCTTCTGCGGTTCGCTCCAGAACGGGCACAGGACGTTCCAGTTGCTCTTCGATGAAAGCATGCAGAGCGGGTCGGCGAGGGCCGTAAGTAGCCTCGTCGGCGTTTCGCTTCAGTGCAAGCAGCTCGTCTATTTCAGCAAGCAGGGCACGGTCATCCACCGTACATAACAGCTCATGAAACGTCATAGGCGGTCGTCCGAGACCCTGATCGATCCAGCGTACGGCCAGTAGAGGACGCAGTACATAGAAGTATTTTTTGAAGCGAACCGTTTCATTCTGCAGATAGCCTCGAAAGTTTTTCTTGGCCATTGAAAGGTAATGGTTACGAGCTGCTGGTGGACTGTAAAACGCTTCGGCTAATGTGTTGAGCCGCGCTGTTTCCGCTGGCTCGCTACGATACACCAATGGTGAATCGAGCCATTCAAGCAGGGTTGGATTGGATTTGCGCAGAAGACCGAGTGCTTTGCGCAGCTCCCAGCCACTGATATCCAGTTCATCGCTCAAGGGGCGTTCAATAACGTCCCGCGGGGCGTCAACCTGTATGAACCAGTCGGGTTTTTCCACGTAGATAAAGCGTACATCGTAGTCGCTATCGCGCGAGGCAAAACCCCAGGCCCGACTGCCTGACTCACAGGCATACAAAACGGTAACGTTGCGCTCTTGCTCCAGCTGAGCAAGTTCTTGCAAAACGCGAGTACGCATTTCAGTGGATAGTGGGTGACGTTCAGTGCTTTCCATGGCATGAGTCCTTTCAGATGGGGGCTTTATGCTCCAGTGAATGCTCCATCAAATCCAATGGAAATAAAAATGTAAAGACCGAACGGAGCGTGTGTATGAGCAAGGCTGACCAAAGGCCATTACCTATACGTTAGGAAGGTAAGGGGTGTTATTGAAAAAAACATTAAGAAACTTATCTGACTGAAAAGCTAAAGGCATGGACTTCTGGCTTAACACTGAATGAATAATGATCTTAAGTTAGCCAGTATAGGAATCGTTAGACAAGCAATTGTGGCCTCGGTAAGCCAGCACGCTGTTTATAATGCGGTGGCCAATCGATATCAATTAGATCGGCGTGTATTAGTGATGTACAACTTTTTTAATGTTATTTGTAAAATGGTGATTCAATTAATTATTGATCGAAGTCTTTCGGCAGAGTAAGCGATATCTCATTAAGAACGAAACCCGAGTTTCCTCGGGTTTCGTCGAATACGATAGGCGTATAGCCAAACGTTAGAAAGCCAGCGCTACTTTTGCACCGTATTCATTGGCCTTGAGTTTGACATCGTCGGCGACGTCGAGGTTGTTCTTGAGTTTGTATTCATTATGAACATAGTAAACGCCGACCATGACAGGCATGGAGTTGGCACCCTGGTTGAACAGTACGCTCATCTCGGCGTATGGATTGGTGCGGTCGCGAAGATCAACGCGGTCGCTGCCTACATCTTCAACTTTGAGGCGAGCCCGGGCGTTGAACGTGCGGCGTGCACCGGCTTCCAGGCGGAAGGTTGTCGCCTCATCAAACTGATGGTTATAGCCCAGTGCAGCCTTAGCAAATGCACCTTTGGTGGTCAGCTTGACATCTTCGCCACTGGTATCAGGCTCATAGCGTGTCCAGCCATAGCCGCCACCTACCAGAGCATCAAGATAGTTGGTGTTGTCGATGGCCATGCGCCAGCCAAGATCGACATCGCCTTGAGCTTCCTTGAGTTTATTGCTGTGTCTTTCACCAAACTTGACCTTAGCTTCGCCTTGATAAATGAAGCCTTCCTCACCGGTCATCTTGTTGCCGTAGTTATAGAACACGCCAGCTTTAGGCAAATGTCCATTATGCGAGCCCAGGTTGGACTTCAGCTTGTACTGATCATAGCTGCCAGTGATACCGGCTGTAGAAATAGGGCCGCTGGTGTCTGCCATAGCGTGAAAAGAAAAGGCAGCCAATACAGAAAAAATAGAAGAATGAATCCAGCGATTGCGTGCTTTGATAGTCATAAAATACTCCTGAACATAACGCTATAATGTTACGTGGCAAGCTCGCTTGAATTCAGATTGAGGTTAATGATAATAATTGTTAGCTAGCTAATTGATAGATGGTTATTGATTAGCTGGCTGAATGTCGGTGCTTTTATACCGCTAGCGCCGGAGCGATAGTGCCTTGATGCAAGTAATACGAGAGTGGCATTCGGCAGGAAGCATTCCAGGTTTCTCTGCTTCGCGGCAGTAAGAGAGACAGAAGGTTATGGCCCTGTTTTGCGCAGAAGCGACGGGTGCCTGATAGGCTTAGAGTCAGTTCTGCTAAGCCCGGCCGATTGATCCATTGAGACGCCAGGGCCGGAACCTGTTTAGTATTGGTCACTTCGCTTAATAAATGAGATAGGGATGTCAGGCAAAAGAACAGTTGCCATTGGTTTTATCGGCTCGACGCTAGATCGGGTAGGCCAGGGCGCCAATCGCTGGAGTAAATGGCGTCCAACGGTTGGGCTATGCCAGCAGCAGGATCTGCTTGTCCACAGGCTTGAGCTGATTCATGGCACTGATGCGCGGGATGTGAACCTTGCCGAGCGGCTGAGAGAAGATATCCATCAGGTATCGCCGGAAACCGAGGTGCGCCTGCATGCCTTGTCGCTACGTAATCCCTGGGATTTCGAAGAGGTGTATGGCGCACTGCATGACTTTGCAGTGGACTATGCCTTTGATACCGAGCATGAGGACTATCTCGTGCATATCACGACGGGTACGCATGTCGCACAGATCTGCTGGTTTCTGTTGACCGAGGCCCGCTACTTGCCTGCAAGACTCATTCAAACGTCACCCGCCAGGCGTCGTGATGAAAGCAATGAGGTATCAGGAACCCATGCGCTGATCGACCTTGACCTGTCTCGCTATGACCGTATCGCTACCCGGTTTCAGCATGAGCGCCTGGAGGGTCTGGCCTTTCTCAAGTCAGGCATTGCAACACGGAATATGGCCTTTAACCGGACCATCGAGCAGATCGAGCGCGTCGCCTTACGTTCCAAGGCACCTCTGTTGCTAATAGGGCCTACAGGGGCTGGCAAATCTTTTCTGGCGCGCCGCATTTATGAGCTCAAGCGCAGCCGACATCAGGTGGATGGACGCTTTGTCGAGGTCAACTGTGCCACGCTCAGGGGCGACGGTGCGATGTCTACCTTGTTTGGTCATGCAAGGGGGGCCTTCACTGGCGCACAGAGCGCGCGCGAAGGGCTACTTCGTGCGGCTGACGGCGGTGTATTGTTTCTGGATGAAATTGGTGAACTGGGCCTCGATGAGCAGGCCATGTTGCTCAAGGCGGTCGAGGAAAAGCGCTTCTTTCCGCTGGGCTCGGATAGAGAAGTGACCAGTGATTTTCTACTGATGGCGGGCACGCATCGGGACTTGCGCAGCCGCGTAGCGGAAGGGCTTTTCCGTGAGGATCTGTTTGCCCGCATCAATCTCTGGACGTTCGACTTACCCGGGTTGGCGGGGCGGCGAGAGGACATTGAGCCCAACATTGACTTTGAGCTGGAGCGTCACGCTCGGGAGCAAGGACGCCTGGTGCGCTTCAATCTGGAAGCGCGGCGTCGTTACCTGAATTTTGCCATTTCCAGCGAGGCTGCATGGAGCGGCAACTTCCGCGAGCTGTCCGCCTCCATTACACGCATGGCGACTCTGGCGGACAGCGGACGAATCGATGAGGCAAACGTGCAGGAGGAGATCAACCGGCTGCGCCGTGCCTGGGGGCTTCAGTCGTCAAGCGATGGGCTGGATCTGCTTCTGGGCGACCGGGCCGAGGAAATGGACCTCTTTGATCGTCTGCAGCTCGCGTCTGTCATCCGCATCTGCCAGCAGGCGGATAGCCTGTCTGACGCGGGGCGTCGACTGTTCGGCGTCTCACGACAGGCCAAGGCCCAGCCGAACGATGCCGATCGGTTACGCAAATATCTGGCGAAGTTCGGCTTGGAGTGGGGGCAGGTAAAAAAGGGGACGTGAAGCGAACATGTATTTCCCAAAATGAGCCGTGAGGCGTGTTATCAGCCAGCTGTGCTCATGGCTCTGAAATAAAATCAGCAGGCACATGCTCTACCAGCCAGACGCCATTGTCAGCCTAAAAGAATCGATGGCCCTGTTGATGCATATCCAGGGCTCTGATAACCAGCACTACCGGCTGGCCATAACGTTTGCCGACATTGATGGCAGTATCGGTATTATCAGAAAGATGAACGTGGTGGCGTGAGCCTGGAATCAAACCTTTCTTTCGTATCGATTCCAGAAAACGGACAGCTGTACCATGGTACAAGCGTTCGGGAGGTACTTTTTGGATGTGCTGAAGAGTAACCTGTGAGGTGGAGTGACCTTGAGCCGCCCGTATACGCGTTCCGTCGGGCGATAAGCTGAAGCGCTTTTTATCGTTGCCAACCACAACTTCTCGTATCAGGTGCTCGTTGAGTTCTCGGCCATGTCTGGCCGCGCCTGCGATCAACGTGGTGATCTCAACCCAACCTTCGCTATCGAGCGCTATGCCGATTGCCTGAGGCTCATGCCTGAGGACGTAACTCAGAAATTTGCTCGTTTCGATAAGCCTCTGATTGCTCATCGAGTCCTCCATTCAGCTGCGTGTATTTCAGCGTAGGCGGGGTAATACAGGCATTGGGCGGTATTGCTTGGCAATCCGCCCAATAAGAGGCTCTGACTAGCGTCCTGCAATGGGCTCATGGCCGTAGCTGGGCGAGTGTGGGCCTACCAGGATGCCGTTGGGACGGCCAGCCGACAGCAAACGAAGGCTAGTGATTCCGGCAATTTCATGGCCTTTATCGCTGATCGAGTTCGCAATCTGGTTTATAGCGGCTGTGATCAGTAAACCAATCAGACCGCCACCGCTGTTCTGCTGCTGCTCAGCTGTACTTGCGCTTGCTGCACCTTGCCAAAGCAATTTGCCGCTGCGCAAATCGACGAGTTTGGCGGAAGCCGTTACAACCGTCTCACTGCTGATGATGGCATATGTACTGCCATAGCGGCTGACCTCCACATACATGGCAGCATCTGCGCCAAAGATTTCACGAAGCTTGGCAGGCGGTGCCGCCTGCATTTCGTCAGGGGTTAGCAGGCCGTTTTCCTTGAAGGTTTCATCCACAAGGGCGACAGGTAAAACGTAATAACCGGCTTCGGCCAGAGGGTAGGTCAGCTGTGAAAGTACGCTGTATGTCGCCTTCACATCGGGCGACTTGTTTACGGGCGGCAGAATGACAATGGAAGCCGGTTTGCTTTCCCTGAAGGCCGTGTAGTCATAGGGCTGCTGCTGGTTAGCGCAACCTGCCAGCAAGCCGAAAGCAGACAGGATAAACAACGCTTTGAGATAAAAACTGCGCATGGGATAGCTCCTACTTCTTGAAGTTGCGCATCAGGAAGTCCATGTACGCAGTGGACTCTGGAAACAAGGTCTTTTCAGTTTCAAATTGCTGGCGGACCTGATCCATTTTGCCTACTTCGGCGTAGAGCATGCCTAGCTGTGCGTGATAACCAGGCGCAGGCGTTAGGCCTCTGGAGCGGGCTTGTTGCAAACCGGCCTCCATCGCGATGATTTGCTGTTCAGGGCCGGTTTCTTTGGTGAAGTGCTGATACACCTGATCCTGATAGCCAGGCCAGTAATAAAGCGATTTGGGCTGTTCAGCGCAGCCGCTCAACAGCGCGATCAAGGTAAGCGACAACAGTGCAGCGCAGGGCTGTAAAACGCTTTTCATATCCATTCCTTAGAACGTAAAGCTTATTGCACGGGCTTCCAGGCACCGCTATCAATCCCTTCAACCAGGCGGTTGACTGCTTCGCGAATGGCCAGGTCCAGTACCTTGCCGTTCAGCGTCGAGTCGTAACTGGCTGTCCCGCCAAAGCCAACCACTTCCCGGTTGGACAGGCTGTACTCACCGGCACCCTGGATTGAGTAAACCACTTCGGACGTACGAACATTGACGATATTGAGGTTGACCTTGGCATAGGCAATTTGTGATTTGGCGCGACCAAGAATGCCAAAGAGCTGTTGGTCGCCTACTTCCTTGCGGCCAAATTCTGTTACGTCGCCGGTAACTACATAATCAGCACCACGCAGCTGCTGGCCCTTTTTCGAGAGGGCACTTTCCTGCGCTATTTCACTCATGTTGTTACGGTCCAGTACATTGAACCGGTTGGACTGCTGAAGGTGGGTCACCAGAATGGTTTTAGCTTGACCGCCGAGACGATCGACACCATCTGAAAACAAGCCCCGCATATAGCTTGAGCGGTTGTCGAATTTACCTACGGAAACAGGCTGGCGTATGCCTTGGTAGACACTTTGAGCGGAGGTCACCTTGGCAACTTCCAGGGTTCGGGATTCTTCGGTTGCGCAGCCAGACATTAGAGCCGACAAGCTAATGGCGCTTGCAATCAAAACCTTCTTTTTCATGTACTTCTCTTTACTGAAGTTGAGGCTATTACCGTCACTCCGTCTGTGTGTAGTAATAACCGTAGGCGAGCAGATCACACTGCTCTAGCGTTTGCCGTATGCAACGAAGAAAGAGGGGTAGGGATGTATTCGCTGGAATTGCCCAGGGATAAGCGGCAATCGAGAATCAAAAAACCTGACCAATCCTTGGCTGATTAGCATCCTGCTAGAGAAGGGAATCTGTGAAGTCTATCAACCTTCTTAAATCATATTAGGTTGTGCTTCGACGAATGGAGCAGATGACGTCATAGACGGAGCAGCAATAGGAGAAGCCGTGAAAGATTTGTCTCAATCAGTGACTGATAGGTCTGTTTTCGAACGAGTGAGTCACAAGGTAGGGAAAGATTTTTAGCCGACCAGCGGCAGAGAGAACTAAAGGATGAAAAGCGCCATTTAAAGCCTGCTTGTAATGACACGGAAACGCCTTGCAGGCTCCGAAAATACTGGCCTAAAGCCGCTTCGCTGCGTTTGCTCAATAAGACTTTCTAATTAGCTTGATAGATAAAAGCATTCAGGCTAATGGTCGCCTGCTCTGAACTATCTGGAGCCAAACTGCCTCCACTTCTACAGAGCCTGTACATGACGTCGTTAAGCAGGCTCCTACACCATTGGTGTCATCAAAACCAAAAGGGAAGTAGTGGGATAAGGACAGCGTGATTAAATCTGGATAGGAGAGCTGTATGTTCGTTCATAACAAACGACTTCAGTATACCGTTCGTGTAGCTGGTCCCAACCCGGGCCTGGCCAATCTAATGCTTGAGCAGTTTGGCGGTCCTCAAGGCGAACTCGCGGCTGCGATGCGCTATTTCACCCAGGGTCTGGCCGAAGACGATGCAGGTCGTAAAGATATGCTGATGGATATCGCGACCGAAGAGCTTAGCCACCTGGAAATCATTGGCTCCATCGTCGGTATGTTGAACAAGGGCAACAAAGGCCAGCTGGCCGAAGGCATCGAAGAAGAAGCCGAGTTGTACCGTAGCATTACCGGAGCGGGTAACGATTCTCACATTACATCGGTTCTGTACGGTGGTGGCGCACCGCTCACCAACTCTGCAGGTGTACCGTGGACAGCAGCTTATATCGATACCATCACTGAGCCGACTGCTGACCTGCGCTCCAACATCGCCGCCGAAGCGCGTGCGAAGATTGTGTATGAGCGCCTGATCAACCTCACCGACGACGTAGGCGTGAAAGATGCCTTACAGTTCCTGATGACGCGCGAAATCGCTCACCAGAAGTCCTTCGAGAAAGCTCTGCACTCCATGCAGCCGAACTTCCCGCAGGGCAAGCTGCCAGGCAAGCCGGAATTTGCCAGCGTGTACTTCAGCATGTCCCAGGGCGAAGGCGATATGCGTGGTCCCTGGAACCAGGGTGGCGAGTGGGAATACGTAGAAAGCCCGCAACCTGCTGTTGATGGCGGTGATGGTCTGGCTACTGTCAATCTGCCTGCCAAAGACATGAAAGTGGTCGAGCAGATGGTCAAGCGCACAGCGTCCGATCCGGCCAGCAACCCTCTGACTGGGGCTGATCTGGGCTCTGGCATGGCTACGCAGAAGAAAGAAGTCTGACGCTTTTCTGCTAGATGATTACCCGTGCATGGCTTGGCTGTGGTCTGACACCACACCCTGCCATGCAGGGTTCTTATGTAAACCTTGCGTGAGCCGATAGATACGTTCTTCACCCCGGCACTCATCAGGACGAATTAAAATGGCGGAACGCAGTCGCAATAAACGGCACTGTTATTACCGCATATCAAGGAAGCGAGATGACTGAAGAAAACCGCGACGCACAACTTTCTGAAGACCAGGCGATTGAGTTCGCCCATCAAGTACTCGATTTGGCGCGCAGTGGCGATGCAGTCACATTAGGCAAGCTGCTGGACAAGGGGCTGCCCCCCAACTTACGCACCAGCAAAGGTGACACACTGCTAATGCTGGCCAGCTACCATGGACAGCTCGATGCGGTACGTACATTGCTCGATCATGGCGCTGACCCGAATATCTGCAACGATAACGGCCAGAGTCCTATTGCGGGTGCAGCCTTCAAGGGCAATCTGCCAATGGTAAAGCTGTTGGTTGAGCAGGGTGCCGATGTGGAAGGCGTGTCCCCGGATGGCAAGACCGCACTGATGATGGCTGCGATGTTCAATCGGGCCGAAATCGCTGAATACTTGATCGAAAAAGGCGCCAATATTCACGCCCAGGATGCTAACGGCGTAACGCCTCTTGCAGCTGCACAACGTATGGGCGCACCTGAAACGGTCGCGTTGCTGGAACGAATTCAAGAGCTGCAAAAGTAGGCAGCCTGTTTATACAAAAGGCGCCTGTCAGGCGCCTTTTTTTGGTTTCGGGCCTAGTGTGACTCTAACCGTACCTCATAGCAGTCACCGCTCAAGGGTTCGATCACGATGCGGACCGGGCAGAACCGCTGGATGACCTCGGCATTACTACGCAAATGCTCAGACGCATATAGACACGTAAAACGACCACTGCCTGCCAACAACAGGGGGAGCAAGAGCTGGTCCGCCAGATGTTCGCCTACGGCAGCGCCGCTGCGCTCGAAGGCAAGCAGTTCATCAATGGCAAGATTGGCGACTTGTTCTGCCCTGACGCGGCTTTGCCCGAACGCAGCGAACACCTCGGTAACCGCCTCGTACTGTTGTTCGATTAGCACTACATTTCCAGGCCCCTGCGCCTTCTGTAGCTGAACGGTATGCAGGTTGTCCTGAGACCAGCCCAAACGTTGTGTTACTTGCTTCAGCTCGCGCGTGCCTATCGACTCGGGCAGGCCTGCCAGAAGCGCTTGCGCCTGCTGGCTGACCAATTGACCACGGTCTTCCAATATCAGCGGACTCAACCTGCTGGGTTGGATCACTACCGTCATCTCACCTCCACCCGCAGGAGCAAAGCCATGACGGATGAGGTCCAGCTCTATATGGGCGCCCATCCGTTTCAGTAACGGTAGCCATGCTTTTTGCAGGAAGTCGACTGGTGGTGCAGCAGGATTGTGCGTTCCGCCTTTCAGTCTCAGGCGACTAGGGGCAGGTGCCCTGAGCAGGGCGGGCAACACGGTTTGCAAGACAAGTACACAGCTGCCCGCCGTACTGATGGCAAATTCATAATTACCACCCTTGATTGCGCCGGGTTGAAAACGCAGGCTCAGCGAGCCCAGCTCCGCACCCTCAAGCGTCGCATCGCATATTGCGGCGGCCGCTTGCACGGCAGTCAGGTGCTGGCGAAGCAAGCCAGGACGGCTCCGCTTCGCACGAATATTGATGATACTGAACGGCTGTCCGGTGATCATGGACAGGCTCAAGGCGCTACGCAGGATCTGACCACCGCCGATCGACCCGTCTAATTGTAGTTCTTCCATGGTTAAAACCTTCTTTATCATGCAGTTCAGTCTGCTTTCATTCGTCCAGTGAGGCTGATCAGCCTTTGACGCATACCACCTGACGCAGGGTATGCACCACTTCCACCAAGCTGCGCTGGGCTTCCATTACACGGTCGATGTCTTTATAGGCCATCGGGATCTCATCGATGACGTTGGCATCCTTTCGGCATTCCACATGTGCGGTGGCGCGTACCTGGTCCTCGACCGTAAACAGGTTCTTGGCCTTGGTCCGGCTCATGGTTCGTCCGGCGCCATGGCTGCAGGAACAGAATGACTCCTCGTTGCCCAGGCCGCGAACGATAAAGCTCTTGGCACCCATGGAGCCGGGAATGATGCCCAATTCGTCCTTTTTGGCTGATACCGCCCCTTTGCGGGTAATCAGTACCTCCTGACCGAAATGCTGTTCTTTCTGCACGTAGTTATGGTGGCAGTTGACCGCTTCCAGGTTTGCCTCAAACGGCTTGGTGATGACCTTTCGGGCCGCATCGATCACTGCGTGCATCATCAGGGCGCGGTTCTGTTTGGCAAAGTCCTGCGCCCAGGCGACAGCCTCGACATAATCGTTGTAGTGCTTGCTGCCCTCCTCAAAGTACGCCAAGTCTTTATCGGGGAGATTGGCAATGTGCTGTTGCATGTCTTTTTTTGCCAGCTCGATGAACAGATTGCCAATGGCGTTGCCAACACCACGCGAGCCGCTATGCAGCATGAACCAGACCCGCTGGGCTTCGTCCAGGCAGACCTCGATAAAATGGTTCCCGGTACCTAGGGTGCCCAGGTGATTGCGGTTGTTGGTCTTTTCCAGTTTCGGGTATTTATCGGTAATGGCCTTGAAACGCTTGGCCAAGCTGGACCAGGCATGATCGGCCATATCAGGTACGTTCTGCCAGGCGCCCTGGTCGCGGCGGCCAAAAGTCTTGCCATGGGGGACGGCCTTTTCGATGGCGCTGCGTAGCGGTTGCAGGTTGTCGGGCAGGTCTGAAGCCATCAGGGACGTGCGCGCCGCGATCATTCCGCAGCCGATGTCGACGCCCACCGCCGCAGGGATGATGGCGCCCACAGTTGGGATAACGCTACCGATAGTGGAGCCTTTACCCAAGTGGACATCCGGCATTACTGCCAGATGTTTGAAGATGAACGGCATCTTGGCTGTATTCATCAGTTGCTGTTTGGCATCGCCTTCGACCGGGACGCCTTCGGTCCACATCTTGATAGGCTTGCCGTTGGCTACTTCAAGAAGCTGATAATTCTGCTTATCCATTTCTACGCTACTCCATGGGTTGTCTGTGAGATGCAGGCAAACACGCTGCAACCTTCATATCCCTGGATATAGCAGAGGGCGTGCCATTGTTTTAAAAACGCTGTCTTTAACTTTAAGTTATTGAAATTTAAGATTTTTAGTGAAATTTTTTTGAGAGGGGACTGCTTGGTCTCTTCTGATTTGCGATATTTTTATCTATCACTCTATAAATTTATATAGCCACGGCTTCCCTCTACCTTACGTCTCATGATTTAGTCATCCTGCATCTTGAGATGACGCCTCTGTTCGTTCATCAGCCGACCAGCTGTCGATAAAACTTATCTTGGGCAGTTGCTTTACAAGAAATTAAGATGGACTATTGTGGTATGACGACATACAGCATATGGCTATCGTCTAGAGTCACATTTAAGGTTTTATTGCGTAATTCTGTTGTAAGCGGCAATTCCATACTAATAAAAACAGGAAACTGGTATGACAACTAAGTCTATTCTGCAGGCTAGATCTACATGGGTGACAGGCGTGTTGTTGCTGGCAGTCAGCACGAGCAGTCTGGCAGCCCATATGCGCGAAGTGGCGACGTCCGGCTGGGCAACCCAGAACGGCGGTACACGCGGAGGCTCTGCCGCCATGGGAACCGATATCTATACTGTACGTTCTGCCACTGAGCTCAAACAGGCGCTAAGTGCAAACGCTGCAAGCAGTGGGCGCATCATCAAGATTGTCGGAACGATCGATATCAGTGACGGGAAACCCTTTACCAGTACGAGCGACATGGCCGAACGCGGCCTGCTGAATGTTCCGGGTAATACGACCATTATTGGTTTGGGCAAGCAGGCCGGTATTGTAGATGGGTTCTTCATGATCAAGCAGAACAACGTGATCATGCGTAATCTCACAATCGAAAATGCCTGGGACCCTTCGCCTACCTGGGATCCGGATGACGGTGATCTGGGTAACTGGAATTCGGAATTCGATGGCGTCACGATCAGCGGTGCCAGTAACGTCTGGCTCGATCACCTGACCTTTACGGACGGCGGGCGCCTGGACGATCCGAATGAGATCGGCAATGGTGTTCATATCCAACACCACGACGGCGCTCTTGATGTAGTGTTGGGTGCGAACTACGTCACTGTATCCAATACCGTATTCAAACTGCACGACAAGAACATCCTGATCGGTAACAGCGATAACCGCGCGGATACAGATAGCGGCAAGCTGAAAGTCACTATCCATAATTCCGTTTTTCAGGATGTAGGCCAGCGCGCACCACGGGTACGGTTCGGGCAGGTGCATCTGTACAACAACCTTCATCTTGGTAGCACCAAGGACGCTGTTTATCCCTTTGTTTACGCCCACGGAGTAGGTAAGTCCTCCGCCATTCTCTCGGAAGCTAATGTCTTCGCGATTTCCGGTATCAGCGGGTGTGAACAGGTAACGGCCAATTGGGGTGGCACGGTTTACAAGGATGTCGGTTCGCTTATCAATGGTCGGAAAATGACCTGCTCGTGGGATCCGAATATCGGTTGGGCTCCGCCGTATCGATACACCAAATTACCAGCTTCACTCGTACCGCTTGCCGTACCCGTGAGAGCCGGCGCAGGCAGGATCAACTTCTAGCGAGCCAGCGTTCGTCTCGGTTGGCTTTAAACATTCCTTTTTGAAGCATTAAATGCCTGAGCGTTATGGCTCAGGGTGCTTTCTCGAAGATGTCTTTGTTCAGTCTAATAGCAATATGCCGGTATTTAGATTTATAGATGAGTAGCAGTGAACCCAACGTAGGAAAAACAAGATGAAGATGAAGTGTGGGCAACTCAAGGTACTAACGTTGAGCGCGGGTCTGTTGATGTCTGTCATGACCTCAAGCAGCTTTGCCGCTGACGTACTGGAAGCCGCCAGTACCGGCTGGGCTACGCAGAATGGCGGTACGAAAGGCGGCGCGGCGGCGGCGTCGGTCAATGTCTACACCGTACGCAATGCAACAGAGCTCAAGAATGCACTGAAAGCCTCCGCCAGTAGCCGTATCATCAAGGTCTCCGGCAAGATTGATATCAGTGACGGCAAGGCCTACACCACGACCAGCGACATGAAAAGCCGCGCACAACTGAACGTACCGGCTAATACGACCATTGTGGGCCTGGGCTCTACTGCGCAGATCGTTAACGGGTTTTTCATGATCAAGGAGAACAACGTGATCATGCGCAACCTGACTATCGAGAACCCATGGGACCCAGTGCCGGTCTGGGATCCGGATGATGGTAGTCTGGGTAACTGGAACTCGGAGTTCGATGGCGTCACCATCGAAGGGGCCAGTAATGTCTGGATTGATCATCTGACCTTTACTGATGGCAGCCGTCCGGATGATCCAAACGAGATCAAGAACGGGCGGCATGTACAGCATCACGACGGTGCGCTGGACGTGAAGAAGGGCGCGAACTACGTGACCATCTCCCATACCATCTTCAAGCTGCACGACAAGAATATCCTGATTGGCTCCAGTGATAGCGCAAGCTCGACGGACAGCGGAAAGCTCAAAGTCACTATTCATAACTCGATCTTCGAAAACGTTTCTCAGCGTGCCCCACGTGTACGTTTCGGGCAGGTACATCTGTACAACAACCTGCATGCCGGCAATACGAAGGATCCCGTCTACCCGTTCTACTCGGCCCATGGTGTCGGCAAGTCTTCAGCGATTCTGTCCGAGGCCAATGCATTCAACATCAGTGGTATCAGCAGCTGCGACAAGGTCACTGCGCAGAACGGCGGCTCTGTCTACAAGGACGTTGGTTCATTGATCAACGGCGCCACGATGACCTGCTCCTGGGACACCAATATTGGTTGGACGCCCCCTTACAAGTACACCAAGATGGCCGCTTCGCTGGTAGCTTCCAGCGTTCAGTCTTCTGCTGGCGCAGGCAAAATCAGTTTCTGATTGACTGCTGACGATTCTGGCCCCTCTGGTGCTTTTGCTAGAGGGGTTTCTTGTCTACCACACAGGCCGTTGTGCGTCGTTTATCGGCCTGCATGTCATGGAACCTCGACGCGTCGACAGACGAAAGCAGAGACGCTACTCATTTTGGTTGAGAGCTATCTTTAGAAATCTAAAAATTCCAATATGACATTATTGCAGTGAAACTCATTTGCGTTGAGCCTGCGTGCGCGTTACAGACACTAAACAGTAAGGACGTGTACATGACCATAAAATCAGGCTCGCTCAAGAAGCCGGCTTTACTGGGCGCAGGCGTGGTGCTGTTGACCGCGGCCGCCAGCACCTTTGCAGCGGATATGCGTGAGGCGGCCAGTACAGGCTGGGCTACGCAAAACGGGGGAACCAAGGGTGGCGCAGCTGCAGCCTCCGCCAATATCTATACCGTACGCACCGCCAATGACCTGAAGAACGCGTTGAAGGCCTCGGCCGGCAGCCGCATCATCAAGGTCTCCGGCAAGATCGATATCAGTGAAGGCAAGGCCTATACCAGTACCAGCGAGATGAAAAAGCGTGCTGAGTTGGTTGTGCCTGGTAACACCACGATTGTGGGCCTGGGCTCTACTGCGCAGATCGTCAACGGGTTTTTCATGATCAAGGAGAACAACGTGATCATGCGCAACCTGACCATCGAAAATCCGTGGGACCCCACGCCGGTTTTCGATCCGGATGATGGCGATGCCGGTAACTGGAACTCCGAGTACGACGGCGTCACGGTGCAGGGCGCGAGTAACGTCTGGATCGACCATATGACGTTTACCGACGGTAGCCGCCCTGATGATCCGAGCGAGATCAAGAAGGGTCGCCATGTGCAGCATCATGACGGGGCGCTGGACGTGAAGAAGGGCGCCAACTACGTCACCATCTCCAACACCGTGTTCAAGCTGCACGACAAGAACATCCTGATCGGCTCCAGCGACAGTGCCAGCTCGACCGACAAGGGCAAGTTGAAGGTCACTATCCATAACTCGGTTTTCGAGAACGTTACGCAGCGTGCGCCGCGTGTACGGTTTGGTCAGGTACACCTGTACAACAACCTGCACACAGGTAATACAAAGGACGCGGTCTATCCGTTCTACTCCGCCCATGGAGTAGGCAAGTCTTCAGCGATTCTGTCCGAGGCCAATGCCTTCAACATCAGCGGCATTAGCAGTTGTGACAAGATCACCGCCAAGAATGGCGGCTCTGTCTACAAGGACGCCGGCTCGCTGATCAATGGCGTTTCCATGAAATGCTCATGGGATTCCAATATCGGTTGGACGCCTCCTTACAAGTACACCAAGATGGCGGCTTCCCTCGTGGCCTCCAAGGTGCCTTCCGAGGCTGGTGCAGGCAAGATAAGTTTCTGACCGTCTGACCGCCATCTGCCTTTAAGGGGGTGGCGGTTTTCTGCCTATCTTCTCGCCTTTTCTATCCCTTCCTGTCTGGCATGCTGCTTTGCGCGCGATACATCCATTTGCATGCTTAGCCATCTAAATAGTTAATAATTATAACGTTCGATAATCGATCGTTAAGACCGTTAATGTCTTGACGGTAGGCAGGCTGACGTCAAGTATCCAGAAGGCAAGCACATAGAGATGAAGCCAACGGCATTCATCCAAAAGTTAATAATAAAAACAATATGGGGCTAGTCTATGTTCATTCGTACCGATTCACCCGCTTACCCTGCGTTATTCACCTTCCGTATTCATACCGTTTTTCGGCTACCTCGGCACGTTAACGACGTGTCGCTGCTCTCCGGCTGACCAAGACCTTTCGTTTCCCAGCACTGATCCACAACAACAATAAACAGGTATCGGTCATGTCCTTATCGCTTTCCTGGCGTGCCGGCGCGCTGGCGCCCTCATGCCTTGCTGTTGCGTTATCCGGAGTTTCCCTGGCGGTTCAGGCTGCCCCTTCAGTGGTACTGGAACAGTCGCGTCCTGCGCCGCTCGATAATGCTCTGGAAAAAGCACGTCCTCTTCCACCCGGGCCGCCTCGCTGGGCGGAGGACTATCGGTTTCTGGACGATGCGTCCAAGCGGAGCGACTTTTTTGATCCGCTCCGTTATCAGCGGCTGTCCGATTCGGCCTGGGTCCAGTTTGGTGCGGAAGCGCGCTACCGGGCGGATACCATCAATAACCCCGTCTTTGGGCTGCGTGGTGTGAACAAGGATTCCTACATTCAGCAACGGCTTCAGGTCCATGGTGATCTGCATCTCTTGGATGACCAAGTCCGTGCGTTCGTCCAGCTGGAAAACACCCGGGCCTGGAACAAGGCGCTTTACGGGCCGTATGACCAGAGCAGGACGGAGCTGCATCAGGCCTTTATCGACATCAATACCAATACCCTGGGCGGGCGGCTGATGACGCGGGTAGGGCGCCAAGAGCTGGGTTACGGCAACCAGGCGTTTGTTACCTACCGTGATGCACGCAATATCCGGCTCAATTTCGATGGGGTACGCCTGAGCTATTCCCGTCCCGGCGGCTACAAGCTCGATGCCTTTGGCTTGCGTCCCGTCGAGACAGGCGAAGACAGCTTTGATGATGGCTCCAACAATAACGTCAAGTTTTATGGTTTGTACGGCACGCTACCGCTGACAGCCATCCTGAAAATGGATGTATACGGATTTGGCCTGGAAACCAACGAGCGCACCCTGGATGGGCTGACCGGAAGCGAAAAGCGCTACACCGGAGGCGTGCGGCTGTTTGGCAAGCAGGCCGGTTGGGACTGGTCGTGGGATCTGGCCTACCAGGGTGGTCATCTGGAAGAGGCGAGTATTCGTGCCTGGGGTATCAGCAGCGAGACGGGGTATACCTTCAGGCAGCCCTGGAAGCCGCGACTGGCGGTGCGTTTTGATGCAGCCAGCGGTGATGACCGCTTTGGCGATGACAAGGTTGGTACGTTCGATCCGCTGTTTCCCAAGAATGGTTTTTATGGGGATTCGGGGCTGACCACCCTTTCGAACATGTATCTGATCGGCCCGCTGCTGACATTCGCCCCACGCGAGTATCTGCAGCTGGAAGCCGGTGCCTTTGCCGTCTGGCGTGAAAGCACCCGCGATGGCGTTTATCTGCCGGGCATGTCCTATGTACCGGGAACGCCCAACAGCTCATCGCCCAAGACGGGCAACCTGTTTCGCAACAATCTGCGCTGGCTACCGACCGCCAACCTGACCGTGGACCTGGAATACAGCTATTTCCAGGCAGGTAAGGCCGTGCGGCAGGCCAATGGCTCGGATACCCACTTCGGCATGGTTTCAACAACGTTCCGTTTCTGATGCGCCTGACCCATGAGGAGGTTTCGCTATGACTACGCTCGGGATGGCTGATGCCCGTACACGCCTGACCATAGGATTGTGCTTTGTGGTGGCTCTGCTGGAGGGAATGGATCTGCAGGCCATGGGCATCGCAGCGCCCAGTATGGCTGCCGCGTTTGGCTTCAAGCCGGCGCAGATGGGGCTGGTCTTTAGTGCCAGCATTCTGGGCTTGCTACCGGGGGCCTTTTTAGGAGGTTGGTGCGCCGATCGGATCGGGCGCAAAAAGGTGCTGATTGCCTCGGTTGTGCTGTTTGGTCTCTTTTCGCTGGCCAGCGCTCATGTCTGGGATATGCAGAGCCTGTTGATCGCACGCTTCATGACCGGCATCGGGCTGGGTGGGGCGTTACCCAACCTGATTGCCCTGTCCTCCGAGTCGGCCGGCGAGCGTGCCCGCAATACAGCGGTAAGCCTGATGTATTGCGGTGTACCACTGGGTGGTGCGCTGGCGGCCATTGTTGGTCTGCTGGAGACCGGGCTGGGCTGGCGGACGGTATTTTATGTAGGAGGCTTTGCGCCGCTTCTGGTGGCGCCCCTGCTGGGCGTGTATCTGATGGAGTCATCGGCGTTCGTCAAAAGCCGGCAGGCGGCCCGGGCAACCGAGCAGTCCATTCGCACCTGGGATGGCCTCTTTCATCAGGTAAGGGCATCCACCACGCTGATGCTGTGGGTCAGCTACTTTTTTACCCTGACGGTGATGTACATGCTGCTCAACTGGCTGCCATCGCTGCTGGTCGGGCAGGGGTTCACCCGCAGCCAGGCCGTGACGGTGCAGATCCTGTTCAATATCGGCGGCGGTATCGGCTCGGTCCTGTTCGGTCTGCTGATGGACCGCTGGAAACCCCGAATCGTCGTGGTCGCCATCTACGCCGGTATCTTGGCCGGACTGGCGGGGCTTGGGCTTTCGAGCAGCTTTGCCGGGGTCATCATGGCGGGATTCCTGGCGGGCCTCTTTGTAGTGGGCGGCCAGTTGGTGCTGTATGCGCTGGCGCCTCTGGTGTATCCGGCGGCCGTACGAGCGACCGGGGTGGGCTCAGCCGTGGCTATTGGACGATTAGGCGCCATGGCCGGTCCGCTCCTGGCCGGTCAGGTACTGGCCATGGGCGGCGCGGCATCGACCTTGGTCATCGCAACAGCCCCCGGCGTGCTGATCGCTGCGGCGTCTGTGCTCTGCCTGCTCAACCGACAGGCCGCCAAGCCAGTCAGCACAGGTGTGCTGGCAGGTGAACCGGCTCATTAAGGAGAAACCATGATCAAGCCCCTATTTGCAGCCGTACTGTTAACGGCTGGAACATTGTTATCAGGCACTTCGCTGGCCGATGAGGTGCAAGAGAAACCAGCCTTTGATCCGCCGCCGTTACAGCTCGAGAAGCTGGCCCGATTCGAAGTCGATCTGACGGCGCCTGTCTGGGAGCTTGGCAAGACGAGCGAGCTGGGCAAGCGCCGAATCATCCCGATTACCGGTGGCCGCTTCGAGGGGCCATCGTTTAAGGGGGAAATTCTTAACAACGGAGCGGATTGGCAGGTCGTGACCGACGATGGGCTGGCCGTCATCGATACACGCTATCTGCTCAAGACCGATGACGGCGCGCTTGTTTACCTGCAAACCAAGGGGTACCGCTACGGTCCGCCAGAGGTGATGAAGGATGTGGCCGCCGGAAAGCCTGTCGATCCGAGCAAATACTTTTTCAAAGTCACGATGACATTTGAAACCAGCGCCGAGAAGTATGGCTGGCTCAATCGGGCCATCGGCGTTGGCAGTGCCATGCGCCTGGGCAAGGCTGTGGTGTATGACGCCTATCTTCTCAAGTGATTGATTGGATTAACTATTTGGATGACGCCTCAAAACATGCCTATAGGAGACCGGATCTTAGCGGCATAGGAGGGGCATAAATAATTATAAAAAGCTAAAAATAGTTAATTGACATAACTATTTTTCTGCCTTAGCTTGGACTCACAAGAAGCACAACAACAAGGGTTCCGCCATGAGTAATTACGAAGGTCGCTGGAAAACGGTAGAGGTGAAGGTCGAAGAGGGCATTGCCTGGGTGACCCTTAATCGTCCCGAAAAGCGCAACGCCATGAGCCCGACGCTGAACCGGGAAATGCGCGAGATTCTGGAAACGCTGGAACAGGATGCCGATGCCGGGGTAGTGGTACTGACCGGGGCCGGCGATGCCTGGACGGCAGGCATGGACCTCAAGGAGTACTTCCGCGAGGTGGATGCAGGCCCTGAGATTCTTCAGGAAAAAATCCGCCGTGAGGCCTCCGAATGGCAGTGGAAGCTGCTGCGAATGTACAGCAAGCCGACCATTGCCATGGTCAACGGCTGGTGTTTTGGCGGAGGCTTCAGTCCACTGGTGGCCTGTGATCTGGCCATTGCCGCCGATGAGGCCACGTTTGGTCTCTCCGAAGTCAACTGGGGTATTCCGCCTGGCAATCTGGTGAGCAAGGCGATGGCGGATACAGTCGGCCATCGTGAGTCGCTCTATTACATCATGACAGGGCGTACCTTCGATGGGGTCAAGGCTGCCCAGATGGGGCTGGTCAACAAGAGTGTCCCGCTGGCGCAGTTGCGCGAGGAAACCGTCACCCTGGCGCGTGAGCTGCTTGAAAAGAATCCGGTGGTGCTGCGGGCGGCCAAGATCGGCTTCAAGCGCTGCCGTGAACTCAACTGGGAGCAGAACGAAGACTACCTGTACGCCAAGCTTGACCAGGCTCGCCTGCGCGATCCCGAGCATGGCCGTGAAGAAGGCATGAAGCAGTTCCTCGATGAGAAAAGCATCAAGCCGGGTCTGCAAACCTACCGTCGTTAAAACGCCGGATACCCTTGCGCCTGTGTAGCTACTGAGCTGCCCAGGCGGGCGTTCGGACGTATGCTGTTATGTGCAGTTCCTGACAATTACAAAAACGAGGATCGCATCATGTACGAGGTTTCCCTGCTGATTGGTGGCCGTCATGTGCAGGCTTCCAATGGGCGTCAGTTCGAGCGTCGCAATCCGCTGACCGAGCAAGCCGTCACTCGCGCAGCCGCAGCCAGCCTTGAAGACGCTGATGCTGCTGTCGCGGCGGCCCAGGCAGCGTTCCCGGTCTGGGCGGCGCTGGGCCCTAATGAGCGCCGGACACGCTTGCTCAGGGCTGCTGAACTCATGGCCAGTCGCGCGGATCAGTTCGTGGCGGCTGGACAAGGCGAGACGGGCGCCATGCCCAACTGGTATGGCTTCAATGTCCATCTGGCCGCCGGCATCCTGCGTGAGGCGGCCTGCATGACAACCCAGATCACCGGACAGATCATCCCTTCCGATCTGCCTGGCTCGATGGCCATGGCGGTGCGCCAGCCCTGTGGCGTGGTCGTCGGCATCGCACCATGGAATGCGCCGGTCATCCTGGCGACCCGTGCGATCGCCATGCCGCTGGCCTGCGGCAATACCGTAGTGCTAAAAGCCTCCGAACTGTGCCCGGCCGTGCATGCCCTGATCGGTGATGTGCTTCATGAAGCCGGGCTGGGTGACGGAGTGATTAACGTTATCCACAACGCACCAGAGGATGCGCCGGCTATCGTCGAGCGACTGATTGCAAACCCGGCGGTACGCCGTGTCAATTTCACGGGCTCCACAAGAGTAGGCAAGATCATCGGGGAGCTGGCAGCGCGCCATCTCACCCCGGCGGTGCTGGAGCTGGGCGGCAAGGCGCCGCTTCTGGTGCTGGACGATGCGGACCTGGATGCTGCGGTAGAGGCTGCTGCCTTTGGTGCTTTCTTTAACCAAGGTCAAATCTGTATGTCGACCGAGCGGCTAATCGTGCACGAGTCCATTGCCGATACGTTCGTGAGCAAGCTGGCCGACAAGGCCAGAACGCTGCTTGCAGGCGACCCGCAGGCTAGTACCTCGGTCCTGGGGGCATTGATCGACCGGGCCCCGGCCGAGCGCCTGCAAACCCTGATGGATGACGCCCTGACCAAGGGCGCGCGTCTGGCGGCAGGCGGAGAGATCAATGGCTGCCTGATGCAGGCCACTGTGATCGATGGCGTAACGCCCGACATGAAGCTTTACCGCGAAGAGTCCTTTGGCCCGATGGTGTCAGTCATTCGGGTAAAGGATGACGAAGAGGCGCTGCACGTGGCCAACGACTCCGAGTATGGCCTGTCTGCCGCCGTGTTCAGCCGCGACGTGAACCGCGCTCTGGGGCTGGCTCAGCGGATCGAGTCCGGCATCTGCCATATCAATGGGCCGACAGTGCATGACGAAGCCCAGATGCCGTTCGGCGGTGTGAAAGGCAGCGGCTATGGCAGTTTTGGCTCGGCGGCTTCGGTCGAGCATTTTACCCAGCTGCGCTGGATTACGCTCCAGACAACGCCCCGACATTACCCCATCTGAACCCACACTATTCCTGGCAACAACAATGACAACACCGGCCTGAAACAGGCTGGCCATGCATGGGGCCTGGTGCGCGAATTCAGTCGTGCTCGGCCCCTGCGTGCCAACAGGAGGTATGCGACGTGAACTGCGAGTCCGAGCTGTGCATTGAAAAGGTCGGTGCGGCCAAGCCCCGATACCGTTCGGTGTCGATCGGCCATCCGGCCGTAGACATCCGCCATGAGCAGAATGGCACTATCCGCATGCAGGCTCTGGAACCCCTAGCGCCGTTACCGCAGCGCTTGCTTGATCGCCTGGTTCATTGGGCCAGGGTACGGCCAGATCAAACCTTTGTAGCGGCACGTGAACAGGGCGGGGAGTGGCGGCGCATCACCTACGCCGACATGCTCCAGCGCGCACGTGCCATCGCACAGACCCTGCTGGGGTTTGGGCTTTCTGCCGAGCGCCCATTGGTCATCCTGTCCGGGAACGATCTTGAACATTTTCAGCTGTGCATGGGCGCGCTCTATGCAGGTATTCCCTATTGCCCGGTCTCACCAGGGTATTCGCTGCTTTCCCAGGATCTGGGCAAGCTCAAGCATGTAATCGATCTGCTTGATCCTGGCATGGTGTTCGCCTGTGACGGTGAGCTGTACCGCCGCGCCATCGAGGCGCGTGTGCCAGCGGAGGTGCCCGTGATCCTGACGCGGGGTGATCTTGACGGGCGGCTCTGTATTGCGTTCGAGGAGTTGCTCGCCCAGCCCGGCGGCGCCGAGGCGGATGCGGCTTTTGAGGCCACAGGGCCGGACAGCATTGCCAAGTTTCTCTTCACCTCCGGTTCTACCAAGCTGCCAAAGGCGGTAGTCACTACTCAGCAAATGCTCTGCGCCAATCAGCAGATGCTGCTGCAAACCTTTCCCACCTTTGGTGAGGAGCCGCCTGTGCTGGTGGACTGGCTCCCGTGGAATCATACCTTTGGCGGCAGCCACAACATCGGCATCGTGCTGTACAACGGCGGCAGCTTCTATTTGGATGAGGGCAAGCCTACGCCGCAGGGCATGGCTGAAACCTTGCGCAATCTGCGGGAGATTTCACCTACCGCGTACCTGACCGTACCCAAGGGCTGGGAGGAGTTGGTTACTGCGTTGGAAAATGATCCTGAGTTGCGTGAGCGTTTTTTCGCCAAGATAAAGTTGTTCTTCTTTGCCGCCGCAGGGCTTTCTCAAAGTGTCTGGGACCGTCTGGATCGTGTAGCGGAGCGGCATTGCGGCGAGCGTATCCGCATGATGGCCGGGCTTGGCATGACTGAAACGGCGCCGTCCTGCACCTTTACCACCGGGCCACTGTCCATGGCGGGCTATGTCGGGCTACCGGCGCCGGGCTGTGAGGTTAAGCTGGTGCCGGTGGATGGTAAGCTCGAGGCACGCTTTCGTGGGCCGCACGTGATGCCGGGCTATTGGCGCTCACCAGAGCACAACGCCCAGGCCTTTGACGAAGAAGGCTTCTACTGTACCGGCGATGCGCTCAAGTTTGCGGACCCGCAGCAGCCGCACCTGGGGCTGATGTTCGATGGGCGGATCGCCGAAGACTTCAAGCTATCGTCCGGTGTGTTTGTCAGCGTGGGGCCGTTACGCACACGCGTGGTGCTGGAAGGCGCGCCCTATGTGCAAGATGCGGTCATTGTCGGCCCGGACCACGACTGTCTTGGCCTGCTGATCTTTCCCCGTCTGCCTGAGTGCCGAGCCTTGTCCGGCCTGGGTGATGATGCCTCGTCCGCCGATGTGCTGGCCTCACCTTCAGTACGCGCCTGGCTTGCCGGGCTGCTCAGGCGGCTCAATCGAGAGGCAACCGGCAGTGCCAGCCGGGTGGAGTGGGCCTGCCTGCTCGATGAGCCGCCCTCTATCGATCGAGGTGAAATCACGGATAAGGGTTCGATCAACCAGCGCGCCGTGTTGCAGTGGCGAGCGGATCGGATCAAGACAATCTGCCAGGGCAATGACGCCTCGGTTGTTCGTTTCGAGGCGATGGAGGCAGCGCGATGAACAACTCTGTGGGGGTCAAGGCGCGTACCGTGATGGGGCTCGTCACCGGATGGATGCTTTTATCGATGATGACCACTGCCCAAGCGGCCACCGGTGTGGCTCCCCAGACGGAGCTGGTTTACGAGGCGACCGTGGAGATTGCCGATACCGTGTCCCTGGGTAAAGGCCCCCTGGGGGAGCGTCGTATCGTACCGATTACCGGCGGGCGTTTCGTCGGTCCCAGGCTGCGTGGCAAGGTCTTGCCGGGCGGGGCGGATCGGCAGCTGGTCCGTGCCGATGGCGTCCAGCAGCTCGATGCTTTGTATGAGATGCGCACCCATGATGGCGCGATCCTGACGATCCACAATCAGGCCCTTATCCACGAGCTGGATACCAAGCCCTACGCCTTCTCCACACTGACCATTACCGCCCCAGATGGCCCTTACGGCTGGTTGAATCGCTACGTTTATGCCGGAACCGTCGAAAGGGCACCCTTGCAGCGCAATGCCGTACTGATTCGCGTGTACCGCCTCAAATAGGAAACTGCCATGGCGCGACAACAGGGCTTGTATTCTGCATTCGACGACGTGGTGCTGCTTGGGGGTGTCCGTACACCCTGGGTAGATTACTGCGGCGCGCTGGGGCAGGTTTCACCGATTGACCTGGGCATCAAGGTCGCGCGTGAGGTACTGGCGCGCAGTGGCGTGGCGCCGGATCAGGTCGATAGCGTTCTGGCAGGGTCTGTCGCTCAGGCCAGTTTCGATGCTTACCTGTTACCCCGACACATCGGCCTTTATGCGGGCGTTCCCTTAGAGGTGCCGGCCCTGCAAGTCCAGCGTATCTGTGGCACCGGTTTCGAGTTGCTGCGTCAGGCGGGTGAACAGATTGGCTTGGGTCAGGCCGAGATCGCCTTGTGCGTCGCCAGCGAGTCCATGTCTCGCAATCCCATTGCGGCCTATACGCACCGGAGCGGTTTTCGCCTGGGAGCCTCGGTGGAGTTCAAGGACTTTCTCTGGGAGGCCCTGATGGACCCGGCACCGGGTATCGACATGATTGGCACCGCTGAAAATCTGGCCCGTCGCTACAGCCTTACGCGTGCCGAGGTTGATACTTATGCATTGGCAAGCTTCAACCGGGCGCTGGCAGCACAGGAGGCCGGTTGGTTTGCGGATGAAATTGTCCCTGTGCAAACAGAAGAATTCCGGCTGGAAGGGTATCGCGCACGGGGTATTCAATTGCCACGTCGTATCGCCTCTGTCGCTGTCGATAGTCATCCGCGGCCTACGTCACTCGAGGCCCTGGCCCGGCTCGCCGCGATTCATGGGGGCGGTGTGCAAACGGCAGGCAACAGCTGTGCAGTGGTTGATGGTGCTGCGGCGATGGTCGTGGCCAGAAGGTCGAGCCGGACAGACGGGCCACCGCTAGCCAACCTGTTGGCCGCTACCGCGGTCGGGGTTGCTCCAGAAGTAATGGGTATCGGTCCGGCGCCGGCCATTCGCCTGCTGCTCGAGCGCAGTGGGCTGACGCTGGCGGAGATCGCTCGCTTCGAGATCAACGAGGCGCAGGGCGCTCAGGTGTTAGCTGTCCAGCGTGAACTGGATATCGATCCGGAAAGGCTGAATACCTGTGGCGGTGCGATTGCGCTGGGACATCCCCTGGCCGCAACCGGCCTGCGCCTGACGCTTACCCTGGCGCGACAGCTACAGGCCAACCACGAACGCTATGGCATCGCCGCCGCGTGTGTGGGCGGCGGGCAAGGCATGGCGGTGCTGATTGAAAACCCGAACTATCGTTAAGAGGATGCCATGGCCTATCACCCTCCGCTGCGCGATATGCGGTTCGTTATTAATGAATGGCTCGATGCTCCTTCGACTTGGTCTGTAATACCAGCCTTTAGCGAAGTGGACGCTGATCTATCCATGCAAATCCTGGAGGAAGCGGGGCGTTTTAGTGCCGACAGGTTGGCGCCGCTTAACGCCTCGGGCGATCGTCAGGGCTGCCAGCTGCAGGATGGACAGGTGACGACGCCGTCCGGGTTTGCCGAGGCTTATCAGGCCTATGTCGAGGGTGGCTGGCCCGCCTTGGCTTGTGACCCGGCCTGGGGAGGGCAGGGCCTGCCACAGTTGCTGGACGCGGCGCTTCAGGAAATGCTGGTTTCCGCCAACCATGCCTGGGCCATGTATCCCGGTATTGCCCATGGTGCATACGAGTGCTTGCGCGCCCATGCCTCAGAAGCGCTCAAGGAGACTTACCTTAATAAAGTTGTGAGTGGCGAGTGGCTTGCCACCATGTGCATCACCGAGCCCCAGGCCGGCAGTGACGTTGGCCTGATTCGTACCCGGGCAGAGCCGATAGAGGAGGGGCGCTATCTGCTCGACGGCAGCAAGCTGTTCATCTCGGGTGGCGAACATGATCTGACATCCAACATCGTGCATCTCGTACTGGCTCGCCTTCCTGATGCGCCTGTCGGTAGCCGCGGGTTGTCCCTGTTCCTGGTGCCCAAGGTGCTTGAGGGCACGGCTAATGGCGTGTACTGCGAGAGCCTGGAGCACAAGATGGGTATCAAGGGCAGTGCAACCTGTGCCTTGCGTTTCGAGGGGGCCTGCGGCTGGTTGATTGGCGAGCCCCATCGGGGATTGGCGGCAATGTTTGTCATGATGAATTCGGCACGCCTGCATGTAGGGTTGCAAGGGTTGGGACATGTCGAGTCGGCCTATCAACAGGCACTTGCCTATGCCTCGGAAAGAAGGCAAATGCGCGCGCCGAAGCGCTCTGAAGAGACGGCTGAAGCAGCCGATCTGCTTGTTCATCATCCGGCCATGCGACGCGTTTTGCTGGAACTACGGGCTTGCAGCGAGGGAATGCGGGCGCTGGGGTACTGGGGAGCGCATCTGCTGGATCTGGCCGAGCATGCGACAGAGGCCGATGAGCGCGCCCGCGCCCATCAACTGGCATCGCTGCTGACACCGGTCATCAAGGCATTCTTTACCGAGCAGGGGTTTCAGCAGGCCAGTGCGGCGCTGCAGGTGCTGGGTGGTTATGGCTACGTGACAGACTTTGGCATCGAGCAGACCCTGCGCGACAGCCGGATCGCCATGATCTATGAGGGCACCAACGAAATTCAGGCCAATGACCTGCTCGTGCGTAAGGTCATTGGTGACAGGGGAGCAGCACTGGGCAGGCTTCTGGAGCACTATCAGGCAGAAGCCGAGCGGTGTTTGGCAATGCCTTCGTGCAAGTCTTACGGTGAGGCGTTAAGACAGGCCTGCCACCAGACTTGGCAGGTGACAGCGGACTTGATGAGTTCCAGCGATTCGGAATGGCCCTATCGCGCTGCGTTGGATTATCTCCGCTTACAGGGTTGGTTAGGGTTGGCATTTGTCTGGGCACGTACGGCTCGGCTGACCGAGTCCCGTCAGGAAGATGCATTTTATAGAACCAAAAGCGAAACGGCCCGCTTCGCGTTTGACTATCTGCTGGTCAATATTGCCCAGGCCGCAGACACCATTAAGGTGAGCCGGGCACCTTTACCTGCCTTATAGGAGGCATTAGCGAAACGGTCGGGATCGGCAGTAACTGGTGTGAAAACGGCAGACACAATGTGGCGATGTGCAGGCATTTCGTCAGCTTTTCTTTGTAGGGGTTGTTTATCGTTTTATGGCCCTTGAGCGCTGAAAGCGCTATGTCTGAGCGGTTGTAAGACCCTGATCGTGTCAAGGCTGACCGCAAGCGTCATGCGGCAGGCGGAACCACATGGGTAACGGCTCTCTCCATACCTTCATATCCCTCCCATATGACAGGTAACTTCATGGCAGACGCTGTTAGCTCCGCAAACGAGAGCCGTATCAAGCCCAAGGCCTATATGGCAATGGTGGCTACCGTTGCAGCCATCGCCGGAGGGTTGTACGGCTACGATACGGGCATCATCTCCGGTGCCCTTCCACAAATTGCCCAGGACTTCGAGCTTAACCACCGCGCCCAGGAGCTTGTCACGGCCGCCATCTTGCTGGGTGCGGTAATCGGTGCCCTGAGTTCGACACGTATGTCGGCAAGGCTTGGGCGTCGGCTGACCATCGTGATCGTGGCGGGTATCTATTGTGTGGGGGTGGTTGCTGCTGCCATCTCTCCCAATGTCTGGTGCCTAGGACTGTCTCGCCTGGTGCTGGGCTTTGCAGTCGGCGGCTCGACGCAAATTGTCCCCACCTACATCGCTGAGCTGGCACCTCCCGAAAAGCGGGGTCGCCTGGTGACCTATTTCAACGTTTCCATTGGTGTAGGGATTCTCCTGGCTGCAATTGTGGGGGTGGCCGGCCAGAACCTCTTTACCTGGCGCTGGATGATTGGGGTTGCACTTGTACCTTCGCTGGCGCTGTTGTTTGGCATGACCCGAATGCCGAGAAGTCCGCGGTGGCTGGTCGAGCAGGACCGTCCAAAAGAGGCTAGGCATGAGCTGTCCAAGGTACGGGATACCACGGGGGAGGTGCGCGAAGAGATTGCGGATATCCAGGAAGTTGTGGACAAGAAGGAGGAGCATTCGGTAACAGGCTGGCGGGCCATGCGCCAACCGTGGTTACGACCGGCGCTTGTGGCCGGCCTGGGCGTAGCGGCGTTTACCCAGCTCAGCGGTATCGAGATGATGATCTATTACACGCCGACGTTTCTGAAGGATGCCGGCTTTGGCACGTCCGCTGCGCTGTGGTCAGCCCTTGGCGTGGCAATCACTTATCTGGTCATGACGGTAATCGGTAAGCTGATTGTCGACAAGGTCGGACGTCGAACGCTGAGCCTGGCGATGATTCCGGGGGCAGTGGTGGCGCTTCTGGTATTGGGCGCCGTGCTGCACTTCAATTTGGCGGGCGATTCGCAGGGCTGGTGGGTAGTGGGTTGCCTGATCGTCTTCATGATCTTCAACGCAGGCGGCATCCAGGTGGTAGGCTGGCTGACCGGATCGGAAATCTATCCGCTGGCTATTCGGGATCAGGCGACCGGTGCTCATGCCGCCATGCTCTGGGGGTCCAATCTATTGCTGACCGGGACTGCCTTGACTATGACGCAATGGCTGGGTGTAGGGGGTGCGATGTGGGTTTACGCCGGACTCAATGTCCTGGGCTGGGTCTTCATCTTCTTCCTGGTCCCGGAAACAGGTGGACGAAGCCTGGAAGACATCGAGCGGTCACTGAAGGCCGGTTCCTTCCTGCCCCATCGCACCCACAAGCAGCCCGCGTAAATGTAATGCGCCGGGCTACCGGTAGACCTTGTGCAACAAGTGCAGCAGTTGCTGTCGCTCCTCGGTACTCAGGGCGGCGGTGGCCTCGTTATCACTGCGGATAGCCACGTCCTTGAGCTGCTTGAGTAGGGTCTCGCCGGTTTTGCTTAGAAAAATGCCATAGGAGCGCTTGTCGGCCTTGCAGCGTATGCGCAGCGCAAGGCCCAGCGCTTCCAGCTTGTTCAGCATGATAACCATCTGCGGTGGCTCGATGGTCAGTGCGCGCGCCAGCTCGGCCTGCATGAGGCCCGGGTTCTGCTCGATCAGCGTAAGGGCGGTGAACTGGGCGGGGCGAAGATCATAGGCTTCCAGCTCATTGATCAGATGCTGGAAGACTTTCAGCTGAGCCCGACGCAAGGCATAGCCGATCACCTCGTCCAGAAATGGCGAGTTGATTTCGCTGCTTTCTTCCATATCGGTCGTATCGACTGCAACCTGCTGTTTTTTATTCATTGAATGAGAAACGGTTTCGTCATGATCATCGAATAATGCGGGCAGACAATATACAAGTCACGTATTTTCTTATACATCGTAGGGGTATTGTCGCTACCACCAGTGCTTTCCAGAAGGTCAAAGCAGGCTTAGGTGCAACCCGGCCTTTGCGGCTCGTCCGACTCAGCATAAAAGCGGCAAATCAACATAACGCAAGAGTGAGCAGGCTATTTTGTACTGGTAGGCTTGAAGCCTTGATGTAGACAGGTTCTAACGAGATGGGACGGCGTCTTCCGGCGGTCAAGAGACAGACGGTTGCGCCTTTGTCGGTTTCCTGGGTTGCACCTGGTTGCACCATGCAGAGGTAGCCTCTATGCTTGCCGCCACCGTGTAGCACTTCCAATTAAAAAGGCTGTTCAATGGCAACTACTACTACGCTAGGCGTGAAACTCGACGAAGCCACCCGTGAACGTTTGAAAGAGGCCGCTCGCCTTATCGACCGTACACCCCATTGGTTGATCAAACAGGCAATCTACACGTACCTGGAAACATTGGAAAAAGGTGTAAGTGTCGACGAGTTGCAGAATATTGCAGCACGACTGGGCGAAGGTGACAACGAAGTAGTAGAAGCCTTGGCTGATCCGGTCTATCAGCCATTCCTTGAATTTGCCGAAAGCATTCTGCCGCAGTCTGCGCTGCGCTCTGCCGTGACGGCCGCTTATCGCCGTCCGGAAGAAGAGATGGTGCCCATGCTGCTTGAGCAGGCGCGTCTCCCTGCAACTACTGCCGATGCCGCGTACAAGCTTGCGTACAGCATTGCTGAAAAGCTACGTAACCAGAAGGGCGCTGGTGGCCGCTCCGGCATGGTCCAGAGCCTGCTGCGCGAATTCTCTCTGTCTTCCCAGGAAGGCGTGGCGCTGATGTGTCTGGCCGAAGCGCTGCTGCGTATCCCGGACAAGGGCACCCGTGATGCCCTGATCCGCGACAAGATCAGCAAGGGCAACTGGCAGCCACACCTGGGCAACAGCCCGTCACTGTTCGTCAACGCAGCGACTTGGGGACTGTTGCTAACGGGCAAGCTGGTCTCCACCCACAACGAGGCGGGTCTTTCCAGCTCGCTCAATCGCCTCATCGGCAAAAGCGGCGAGCCGGTCATCCGCAAGGGTGTGGACATGGCGATGCGCCTGATGGGCGAGCAGTTCGTCACCGGCGAAACCATTGCCGAAGCCCTGGCCAATGCCAGCGCGCTTGAAGCCAAGGGCTTCCGCTACTCCTACGACATGCTGGGTGAAGCGGCCCTGACTGAAGAAGACGCCCAGCGTTATCTGGCGTCCTACGAGCAGGCCATTCACTCCATCGGCAAAGCCTCTCATGGCCGTGGCATCTATGAGGGCCCGGGCATCTCTATCAAGCTGTCCGCCCTGCATCCGCGCTACAGCCGTGCACAGTACGAGCGCGTCATGGACGAGCTGTATCCGCGCCTGCTGAATTTGACCCTGCTGGCTAAGCAGTACGACATCGGTATCAACATCGATGCCGAAGAAGCTGATCGCCTGGAAATTTCCCTCGATCTGCTGGAGCGCCTGTGCTTCGAGTCCAGCCTGGCTGGCTGGAACGGGATTGGTTTTGTCATCCAGGCCTACCAGAAGCGTTGTCCATTCGTGATCGATTATGTGATCGATCTGGCGCGCCGCAGCCGTCACCGTCTGATGATCCGTCTGGTGAAAGGCGCGTACTGGGACAGTGAGATCAAGCGTGCCCAGGTTGAAGGTCTGGAAGGTTATCCGGTTTACACCCGCAAGGTGTATACCGATGTGTCCTACATGGCGTGTGCGCGCAAGCTGCTAGCGGTGCCAGAGGCGATCTACCCACAGTTTGCTACCCACAACGCCCACACCCTGGCGGCGATCTACCAGATCGCAGGTCAGAACTACTATCCCGGGCAATACGAGTTCCAGTGCCTGCACGGCATGGGCGAGCCGCTGTACGAGCAGGTCGTCGGCAAGGTGGCCGATGGCAAGCTGAACCGCCCATGCCGTATCTATGCGCCGGTGGGAACGCATGAAACCCTGCTGGCCTACCTCGTGCGTCGCCTGCTGGAAAACGGCGCGAACACCTCGTTCGTCAACCGTATTGCCGACCACTCCATCTCCCTGAAAGAGCTGGTGGCCGATCCGGTCGTGACGATCGAGCAGATCGCAGCACAAGAAGGCAAATTAGGCCTGCCACATCCACGCATTCCGCTGCCCAGCCAGCTGTATGGCGAAGGCCGCTTGAATTCCAGCGGTATTGACTTGGCCAATGAGCATCGACTGGGCTCGTTGTCAGGTGCGTTGTTACATAGTAACAACACCGAATGGCGTGCAGCGCCCATGCTGGGCTGCCCGGCTGAAGTAGGCATTCCCCAGGCCATCCAGAACCCAGCCGATCACCGTGACGTGGTGGGTTATGTGCAGAACGCCAGCGTCCAGGACGTGGACAATGCGCTGAACAGTGCATTGACCGCTGCACCGATCTGGCAGTCCACGCCGCCGGACCAGCGTGCCGCCGTGCTCGAAACCGCGGCCAACCTGATGGAAGCGCAAATTCAGCCACTCATGGGCCTGCTGGTTCGTGAAGCCGGCAAGACCTTTGCCAACGCCATTGCCGAAGTGCGTGAGGCGGTCGACTTCCTGCGGTATTACGCCGCCCAGGTGCGTCGTGATTTCGCCAATGACACCCACCGTCCGCTGGGTCCGGTCGTATGCATCAGCCCGTGGAACTTCCCGCTGGCGATCTTTACCGGTCAGGTCGCGGCTGCGCTGGCGGCGGGTAACACCGTACTGGCCAAGCCTGCCGAGCAGACACCACTGATCGCAGCTCAGGCTGTTCGCATCCTGTTGGAAGCCGGTGTGCCGGAAGGCGTGGTGCAATTGCTGCCAGGCCAGGGCCATACCGTAGGTTCGGCACTGGTCAGCGATGAGCGTGTGAAAGGCGTGATGTTCACCGGTTCGACCGAAGTCGCCAACATTATTTCCCGCAACATTGCCGGTCGTCTGGATGCCCATGGCCGTCCGATTCCGCTGATCGCTGAAACAGGTGGCCAGAACGCAATGATCGTGGATTCCTCGGCACTGGCCGAGCAGGTGGTAACCGACGTCGTGGCATCAGCGTTCGACAGCGCCGGTCAGCGCTGCTCCGCCTTGCGCGTCCTGTGTGTGCAGGAAGACGTGGCGGATCGCATTCTTGAGATGCTCAAGGGCGCGATGGCTGAATGCCGCATCGGCAATCCGGATAACCTGCCCGTAGACATCGGCCCGGTGATCGATGCCGAAGCCAAGGCCAACATCGACAAGCACATCCAGGGTATGCGCGCCAAAGGCCGTACGGTTTACCAGATTGCACGCAACAACGATGGCGCGACCCATCGCGGCACCTTTGTAATGCCAACGCTGATCGAGCTGGAAAGCCTGGATGAGCTGGAGCGTGAAATCTTCGGTCCGGTGCTGCACGTGGTGCGTTATGCCCGTCAGGACCTGAACCGCCTGATGGATCAGATCAACGCTACGGGTTATGGCCTGACGCTGGGTGTGCATACCCGCATCGACGAAACCATTGCCCAGGTTGTGGAAAAGGCTCAGGCCGGTAACCTCTACGTCAACCGCAACATGGTAGGCGCAGTGGTCGGCGTGCAGCCTTTCGGTGGCGAAGGCCTGTCTGGTACAGGTCCAAAGGCCGGTGGTCCGGTGTACCTGTACCGCCTCCTGTCTACCCGTCCGGTAGACGGAGTGGCCCAGGCGTTTGCCCGTGACGATCAGGAAAGTCCGTCTGACCTGACCCTGCGTACCCAAATGGAACAGCGTCAGGGCAAGCCGCTCGAAGCGTTGCAGAAGTGGGCAAGCGAGCAGAACAACACCGATTTGGCCGAGCTGTGCCAGGCATTCGCCAGGCAGACCGTCAGCGGTGTGACTCGCCTGCTGGCCGGTCCGACGGGTGAGCGCAACACCTACAGCCTGCTGCCACGTGAGCGTGTGCTCTGTCTGGCGGATGACGAGACGGATCTGATGGCCCAGCTGGCAGCGGTACTGGCAGTCGGCAGCACCGCGCTGTGGGTGCAGAACGATCTGTCCCGTGCGTTGCGTGGTCGTTTGCCCAAGGCTGTTCAGGCTCGTATCCAAACGACGTCCGACTGGACCAAGGACGAGGAACACTTCGATGCCATCCTGCATCACGGTGACTCCGATCAGTTGCGTCAGGTCTGCCAGCAGGCAGCCCAGCGTAGCGGTCCGATCGTGGGCGTTCAGGGATTGTCCCAGGGCGAAACCGCGATTCCGCTGGAGCGTCTGCTTATCGAACGCGCGGTAAGCGTCAACACCGCAGCAGCCGGCGGTAACGCTAGCCTGATGACCATCAGCTGAGTGCTCCGCTCATGAAAAGGCCCGGTTTATCCGGGCCTTTTCGTTTCTGTAGGGTTTATCGATACAGGATGTCCTCCGCCTCCACTGTGACCCGTGTTCCGGCGCGACCCTGCGTGATGGCCTCGATGTCCGACAGCGAGCCGATGGCAGCCGTCTTCCCGGTCTTACGGGCAAACTCACAGGCCGCCTGGACCTTGGGCCTCATGGAGCCTGCCGCGAACCCGAGCGCTTCCAAGGCCTCGGGGTGGGCTTGGGCAATCGCTTTCTGGTCGGGCTTGCCCCATTCGATATAGGCTGCGTCCACGTCAGTGGCAATCACCAGCAGGTCCGCGTCCAGCTCCTGCGCCAGCAGGGATGAGCAGAGATCCTTGTCGATGACCGCCTCGATACCTTTCAGGCGTCCGTGGTGGTCATAGCAGGTGGGAATCCCGCCGCCGCCTGCGCAAATGACAATGGTGCCTTTTTCCAGGAGCCACTTAATCGGGCGAATCTCGAAGATGCGTTTGGGTTGGGGGCTGGCTACCACGCGGCGGAATTTGTCGCCATCTGCGGCAATGGTCCAACCCTTTTCCGCCTGGAGCTGTTCGGCCTGCTCCCGACTATAGACCGGGCCGATGGGTTTGGTGGGATGTTGGAACGCTGGGTCGGCAGCATCCACCTCTACTTGAGTCAACAGCGTGGCGAACGGCACCTCATACGGAAGCAGGTTGCCCAGCTCCTGCTCGATCATGTAGCCAATGGAGCCTTCGGTCTGCGCGCCCAGCACATCCAGGGGGTAGGGGCTTACGTCCGTATAGGCCGCACCCTGCAGGGCCAACAGCCCGACTTGGGGGCCATTGCCATGAGCAATGACCAGCTCGTTGCCGTCCACGATCTTGGCCAGTTGCCCGGTGGCGATCCTGACGTTCTCCCGCTGGTTCTCAGCGGTAAGGGGTTCGCCTCGGCGAAGCAGGGCATTACCCCCCAGAGCGACGACGATACGCATGGTGCGACTCCTTACAGGTCAGCGAGAGTAGCGACCAGAACGGCCTTGATGGTATGCATCCGGTTCTCTGCCTGCTCGAATACTATGGAGGCGGGCGACTCGAATACGTCATCAGTCACTTCGATACCATTGGCAAGGTGCGGGTATTTTTCGGCAATCTGCTTGCCGACCTTGGTTTCAGCGTTATGGAAGGCAGGCAGGCAATGCATGAACTTGGTCCGTGGACTGCCGGTCGCCTTCATCAGCTCGCTGTTGACCTGGTAAGGCAGGAGCAACTGAATGCGCTCACCCCAGGCTTCCACGGGTTCGCCCATGGACACCCAGACATCGGTATGCACAAAGTCGACGCCCTGAACCGCTTCCTTGGGATCTTCAGTCAATGTAACGCGTGCGCCAGTCTCCTCGGCGATGGCCTTGCACTCCTTGATCCAATCTTCGTGTGGCCACAAGGCCTTTGGCGCGCCGATGCGTACGTCCATGCCCAGCTTGCAGCCAATCAGTAGCAGTGAGTTGCCCATGTTGTTCCGTGCATCGCCCAGGTAGGCGTAGCTGATGTCATGCAGCGGTTTGTCGCTGTTTTCCTGCATGGTCAGCACGTCGGCCAGCATCTGGGTGGGGTGGTATTCATCGGTCAGGCCGTTGTACACCGGCACGCCTGCATATTTGGCCAGCTCTTCCACCGTCTCCTGGCTGAAGCCGCGATACTCAATGGCGTCATACATGCGGCCAAGCACACGGGCGGTGTCCTTCATGGTCTCCTTGTGGCCGATCTGGGAGGAGGTCGGGTCGATGTAAGTGACGTGCGCGCCCTGGTCATGGGCGGCTACTTCGAAGGCGCAGCGGGTGCGGGTCGAGGTCTTTTCGAAGATAAGGGCAATGTTGTTGCCCTTGAGGTGCTGCTGCTCGTTGCCGGTGTACTTGGCGCGCTTGAGGTCGCGGGCGAGGTCCAGCAGGTAGCGGATCTCCCGCGGAGTATGGTGGGCCAGGCTGAGCAGGTTGCGGTTGCGAATGTTGAAAGCCATGTGAATTCTCCTGAGGTTCCGGTAGGGGCGGGTAGGACTAGTAATCGACAGGGTCACGTACGATCGGGCAGGTCATGCAGTGGCCGCCGCCCCGGCCCCGGCCAAGCTCACTGGCGCTGATGGTGATGACTTCGACCCCTGCCTTGCGTAGCTGGGTGTTGGTGTAAGTATTGCGGTCATAGCCGATCACAACGCCGGGTTCCAGGGCGACCACATTGTTGCCGTCATCCCATTGCTCACGTTCAGCTTCGTAGCTGTCACCACCGGTCAGCACGACGCGCAACGCCTTGAGGCCCAGCGCTTCGGCCACGGTATCGAGGAAGGGTTTGGGTTCGCGGCGGATGTCGATACCGCCCGGCTTGCTTTCATCCGGCCTCAGGCTGAACGGCACGATGGCATTGGCCACTTCCGGGTAGACAGTGACCAGATCGCGGTCGCAAAAGCTGAACACGGTATCCAGGTGCATGGCCGCACGGGATTTGGGGAGGCCGGCCACGATGATCCGCTCCACTGCGCCTGCCTTGAACAGGTTTTGCGCCAGTTGGCCAATGGCTTGCCGCGAGGTGCGCTCGCCCATGCCAATCAGCAATATGCCTTTTCCGATAGGCATGACGTCGCCGCCCTCCAGGGTGGCAAGGCCGTGGTCCACATCTGGGTCTCCATACCAGATGTTGAAGTGCTGATCGGCGAATTCCGGAGCAAACTTGTAGATGGCCGCTGTCAGCAGTGTTTCCTGGCGACGGGCTGGCCAGAACATCGGATTCAGCGTGACGCCGCCGTAGATCCAGCAGGTGGTATCACGGGTGAACTGGGTGTTGGGCAAGGGCGGTAACACAAAACTGGAGTGGCCCAGGTAATCCCGGAACATCTTGACCATCTCACTGCCGCTGGTGTCGGGAAGGTCCGAACCGGACACACCGCCAATCAGGAATTCGGCCAGATGGCGGGGCTCCTGGCTTTCGAGCCAGGCACGGGTTTCGTTGACCAAGCCTATGCCGACCTGATTAGGTACGATCTTGCGGTCCAGAATCCACTTCAGCGCTTCGGGATTCTTCACGGTCTCGGTGAGCAGATTGTGCATCTCCAGCACTTCCACCCCACGCTCACGCATTTTGGTGACAAAGTCGAAGTGATCGCGCTTGGCCTGATTTACCCAGATCACATCGTCGAACAGCAGGTCGTCACAATTGCTGGGGGTCAGGCGCTGATGGGCCAGTCCGGGCGAGCAGACCAGTACTTTGCGCAGTTTGCCGACTTCCGAATGCACGCCGAGCGGGCTTGAGTTAACGGTCATGTCTGTTCTCCTTGTCACAGGGTCAGGAAGCCGGCGTACAGACCGTAGGCTGCTATGGCAGCGCCCAGCACGACGGCGGCGAAGATCAGTTTTTCAACAGCGGTGAAAACGGGCTGGCCCAGCTCGTGTTTGGCCTTGGCGAACAGGATTGCGCCAGGGGCATAGAGCAGGGCGGAAAGCAGCAGGTATTTCATGCCGCCGGCATAGAGCAGCCAGGCGCTGTAGAGGATGGCAATGACGGCAATGATCAGGTCCTTGCTGCGTTCACGGGAGGCGGCCTCGTAGGACTCGCCTCGTACGCCGATCAGCAGGGCATAGGCCGCCGACCAGAAGTACGGCACCAGAATCATGGAGGTGGCCAGGTACAGCAGGCTGGTGTAAGTGCTGGCGGCAAACAGGGTGATCACCAGGAACAGCTGGATCAGCCCATTGGACAGCCACAGTGCATTGCTGGGCGCATGGTTGGCGTTCTCCTTGCGCAGGAAACGCGGCATGGTGTTGTCGCGGGCGGCGGCATAGAGAATCTCGGCGCAGAGCAATGTCCAGGAGAGCAAGGCCCCGGCTAACGAGATCACCAGCCCTACGCTGATCAATACCGCACCCCAATGACCAACGATATGCTCCAGTACGCCTGCCATGGAGGGGTTCTTGAGTCCGGCCAGTTCCGGTTGGCTCATGACGCCCAGCGACAGGACGTTGACCAGCACGAGTAACAGCAGCGTGCCAAGAAAGCCGATCACGGTTGCCTTACCCACATCACGGCGTTTCTCGGCACGTGCGGAATACACGCTGGCGCCTTCGATCCCGATGAAGACCCACACAGTCACCAGCATCATGTTTCGCACCTGGTTCATGACGCTGCCTGAATCCGGTGTGCCCCAGAAGTCCGCTGTGAAGATATCCAGACGGAACGCTACGCCCGCGAGCACGATGAACATCACCAGCGGAACGATCTTGGCGATTGTGGTAACGAGGTTGATGAAGGCGGCTTCATGTACACCGCGCAGGACCAGGAAATGTACGCCCCACAGGACGGCCGAGGCACACAGGATGGCCAGCGGCGTGTTGCCCTCGCCAAACGCCGGAACGAAAAGGCCCAGCGTACTGAACAGGAGCACGAAGTAACTGACATTGCCGAGCCAGGCGCTGATCCAGTAACCCCAGGCGGAAGAGAAGCCCATGTAGTCACCGAACCCTGCCTTGGCGTAGGCGTAGACACCGGCATCCAGTTCGGGCTTACGGTTGGCGAGGGTCTGGAAAACGAAGGCCAGGGTCAGCATGCCGACAGCGGTAATGGCCCAGCCGATCAGCACGGCGCCCGCGCCGGCACTTTGGGCCATGTTTTGCGGCAGTGAAAAAATGCCGCCCCCGATCATCGATCCCACGACGAGGGCAGTCAGCGCGCCCAGCCTTAACTGTTGTGTTTGTGCTGTGGTCATGACGGCATTTCCTTACGGGTTTGAGCCTATTAGGAACCTGCAGGAAAAATGGCTAATGACCTGGATCAAGGAGACGAACGATTGTTTGAACACGCGCTATTGGAGATCAATGCCTCAATAGATCGTTGTGGATTGACCTGAAGCAATGAAGTGCTCTGCGGCGCATATTTTGGCCGTGCAGATCCATTACGCTAGCCAGAAGACCGCCAAACGGTCTGATGTGAACGCAATCTGCCAAGCGGCGGGAGGAGTAAAAATCATGTACGAGCCGGGTCGTCTTGACGTGCAGCGGCTGGGTAACCCGCAACAGCCAGCCTTTCGCCTGAGCCTGACCTATGAGGTGACGCCTCCGTCGCGCGAACAGGTCGTAAGGTTCGACCTCAACGGTACAGTAGGTGAGCAGACCGTCCGCGAAACGTTCGAGTTGCGCCGCGATGTGGCCTGCAATTTTCTGTCAGTGATCAGCCGCCGCCTGCGGGGCTATGGACTGGCGCCGCGTACGGCCTGCGTCTTTTCCTGGCATCACGACTACGATCCGTTGTTCGACGATCTGCGTCAGCGCCTGCAGCTCAAGCCGGGCGACCCGGTGGACCTGGAGTGGTTTTTGAGCCGGGGGTGATGTGCGTTGGGCCCATTCTGTCCCGGCCTCATTCAAGGCCTTCACAACACCTCCGTGCCAATAACGGCATTACTCAAACGGTAGGCGTATCGATCCGCTCGCGTATCCAGGCGACGAACTTTCGGATCTTGGGGACTTCCGCGGCATGCTCGGGATAGCCGAGATAATACGTATGTGGGCTGGTCATGCTGTGCGGCCAGGCAATGACCAGCTTACCCTCGGCCAGCTCCTCGTCGATCAGAAAGCGTGGCACCAGGGCGACACCGCAGCCCACCTGCGCCGCGCGGATGCACATGGTAAAGGTGTCGAAGCGCGGCCCGTGGTAGCTGTGTTCAGTGTGAAGGCCCTGGCTCTGGAACCATTCGTGCCACGCCTCGGGGCGAGCTGCATTCTGGAGCAGAATGTAATCGGCCAGCTGCGTCGGATCGCTCAGGTGCCCTTCGGGCCAGAGACCGGGTGCGCAGACCGGCACCATGTCCTCAGTCATCAACGGAATACATTCAGCACCGGGCCAGCGTCCCTGGCCGGCGAACAGTGCCACGTCACAGGCCGGCTCGTTGACATCCATATTCTTGACCTCATGACGCACGTCCAGGTGGATCATCGGATGCTGTAGCCGCCAGCCTTTTAAACGTGGAATTAGCCAGCGCTCGCCAAAGGTCGGAGGCGTTGCTACACGCAGCACCTCGGTTTCACCTCCATAGGAGCGCATGTAATGGGTCGACATCTCGATCTGCGTGAGAATCTTGGTGACTTCAGACAGGTACAGCGAGCCGGCTGGAGTCATCTGCAACCGCTGGCGTACGCGTCGAAAAAGCGGATGGCCCAGCTGTTCTTCGAGCTGAGCCACCTGCTTGCTCACCGCGCTCTGGGTCAGGTTCAGCTCCTCGGCGGCACGGGTAAAGCTCAGGTGCCGTGCCACGGCCTCGAAACATTGCATGGCGGTGATCGAGGGTATGTGGCGACGGGACATGACAGCTCCAACCTGAGTCAGCGCGCAGGTTTAAGGCTGCGTGCAGAACGTTCATGAAAAAAAGGAATGATAAACCGAGCAAAGGTCGTTTGTTGAGCAGCCGCTTCTCGGCCAATACTGAACCCATAATGACCTAAGGAGCCAGCCATGATTGATGCACTGCTCAGCCGTCTCGGCGTTGACCCAAGCCTTTACCAGAACGGCAACCATGCCGTGTTCACACCTATCGACGGCAGCCAGCTTGGCGCTGTCACGCTGGAAAGCGCCGCCGAGGTGGAGCAAAAGATCACCCGGGCCGACAAGGCTTTCCAGGCCTGGCGCGCCGTACCGGCGCCACGTCGCGGTGAGTTGGTCCGCCTGCTGGGCGAAGAGCTGCGCAAGCACAAGGCCGACCTGGGCGAGCTGGTGTCCTGGGAAGCGGGCAAGATCACTCAGGAGGGGCTGGGTGAAGTGCAGGAAATGATCGATATCTGCGACTTCGCCGTCGGCCTGTCCCGCCAGCTGTATGGCCTGACGATCGCCTCTGAGCGTCCCGGTCACCACATGCGTGAAACCTGGCACCCGCTGGGCGTCGTGGGCGTGATCAGTGCGTTCAATTTCCCGGTGGCGGTCTGGTCATGGAACACCGCCCTGGCCATCGTCTGCGGTAACTCTGTGGTATGGAAACCTTCGGAAAAAACGCCGCTGACGGCATTGGCCTGTCAGGCGCTGTTTGAACGCGCCGTCAAAGCCTTTGGCGATGCACCGGATTACCTGAGCCAGGTCATCGTAGGGGATCGAACCAGCGGTGAAGCGCTGGTGGATGATCCACGCGTGGCCTTGGTCAGCGCCACTGGCAGCACCCGTATGGGTCGTGAAGTGGGGCCACGTGTGGCGGCTCGCTTTGGCCGTTCGCTGCTGGAGCTGGGCGGCAACAACGCCATGATCGTTGGTCCCAGTGCCGATCTGGACATGGCAGTTCGCGCCATCCTATTCAGCGCTGTGGGTACGGCCGGTCAACGCTGCACCACACTGCGCCGCTTGATTGCCCATGAATCCATCAAGGATGAATTGGCGACACGCTTGAAGTCTGCCTATGCAAAGGTGCGTATCGGCCATCCGCTGGAAGGCAATCTGGTCGGTCCGCTGATCGACGCACAGAGCTTTCAGGCCATGCAGGGCATCCTGGAGCAGGCCAAGGGTGAGGGCGGTGTGGTCTTTGGTGGCGAGCGTCAGCTGGCGGACCAGTACCCGAACGGTTACTACGTCTCTCCGGCTATCGTCGAGATGCCCGAGCAGAGCGAGTCGGTGCAGACTGAAACCTTTGCCCCCATTCTCTACGTGATGACTTACCGTGAATTCAGCGAGGCCATTGCCATGAACAATGCGGTGCCACAAGGCTTGTCGTCCTGCATCTTCACGACGGACATTCGCGAGGCCGAGTCTTTCCTGTCTGCGGTGGGCAGTGATTGCGGCATCGCCAACGTGAATATCGGCCCGAGCGGCGCCGAGATTGGAGGGGCCTTTGGCGGAGAGAAGGAAACCGGCGGCGGCCGCGAGTCCGGCTCCGATGCCTGGAAGAGCTACATGCGTCGCCAGACCAACACGGTGAATTACTCCCGCGAGCTGCCATTGGCGCAGGGGATCGTGTTTGATTGAGGTGGGATTTAAGTGATGGGTATCGCTGCGCTCAATCCACCCTACCGGGTAGTTTTGTAGGGTGTTGATGCGGGACTGCCGGGACGGTCTCGTAGGATGGGTTGGGCCCTGGCGATACCCATCGAAACCCTCACCCTCAAGGTTAACGGTTCATATCGTCATTGTGTGAAGGAATACCTATGCCGCTCCGCCAGCAATGTCTGTGGGAAACCCTGTCACCTAATACCCTCAATGCACCACCCTTGAAAGGCGAATCCAGGGCTGATGTCTGCATCATCGGTGCAGGCATTACCGGGCTTTCGGCGGCCCTGCATCTGGCGGAGCAGGGCAGGCGTGTGGTGGTGGTGGAAGCCTATGAAGTGGGGCATGGCGGTTCCGGCCGTAACGTCGGGCTGGTCAATGCCGGTATGTGGATTCCACCGGACGAGGCGGTCGCTACGCTTGGGCCCGCGGTAGGGGAAAAGCTGCTCAAGGTCATGGGGAACGCACCCTATGAGGTCTTCTCCCTAATCGAGCGCCACGGCATCAATTGCCAGGCGCAGCACCAGGGCACACTGCACATGGCGCATAACGGCAAGGGCCTTGCTGACCTGCAACGCCGCGCCGAGCAGTGGCAACGGCGAGGCGCACCGGTTGAATTGCTGACCGGTACTGCCTGCATCGAGGCCTGTGGCACCGCCCATGTCTCCGGCGCGCTGCTGGATCGCCGTGCCGGCACGATCAACCCGATGGGCTACAGCCTTGGGCTGGCCCGCGCGGCATTAGCGCAGGGTGTTCAGCTCCATCAGCAGTCACCGGTTACTCGCCTTGAGCGTCAGGGCTCACAGTGGTGCGTCGTGACGAGGCAGGGGGCCGTGCTGGCCGAGCAGGTGCTTATCGCTTCCAACGCCTATACCGAAGGCGAGTGGACTACCCTGCGCAATCAATTCTTTCCGGGGTATTACTATCAGGTCGCCTCCAGGCCGTTGGGGCCCGAAGCCGATTTTATCCTGCCCGGCGCGCAGGGCTCCTGGGATACTCGCACGGTGCTCAGCAGTATCCGGCGCGATGCAGCGGGACGCCTGTTGCTGGGCAGCCTGGGCAATATGGCGAGCCGTCCGGGCTGGTTCATAGAGGCCTGGGCTGATCGCATTCAGCAGCATTATTTCCCTGCGCTTGGCAAGATCGAGTGGGAATGCACCTGGACAGGATGCATCGCGTTTACGCCTGATCATCTGATGCGCCTGTTCGAACCGGCACCCGGTTTGCTCGCCATGACCGGTTATAACGGGCGCGGTGTAACGACCGGTACCGTTGTAGGCAAGGCCTTTGCCCATTACTTGTGCAGCGGTGACAGCGAAGTGCTACCGATGCCCTTTGTCCCCTGGGATCACAACCCAGTAGGGCAATGGCGAAGTCCGCTCTACGAAGCAGGTTTTAGTCTTTATCATGCGGGGCAGTGTTTGCGAATTGTGGTGTAACTCGCAGTGTTACTTATTGGTGCAAGGGGTGAGGATGACAAGATCAGGACAGTGCATCTAGGCCGTTTCGCTGTCCTGAACGATGCTTCGTGAGTGACCTTACACATAGGCAAGCGCTGCTTTAGTTGCAGGCTGGCGGAGCATTTCGCCGATTTCTTGCAAAATCCTCTGATTTTTTAAAAAAACCTATGATTTTGAAGATTTTTAACGATATCAGAGCGCTGGCATGTGGATTGCTGGTTTGAGAGGGCCAACCTAACCCTCTGGAGCAAATCTCCCATGTCGACGATTTACAGAAAAGGCATTCTGGCTCTCGCAATTGGCTCAGCTCTTTCGTTTTCCGCTTTGGCTCAGGCCGATATCATCATCGGTGTTGCAGGTCCCTTTACTGGCGCTAACGCCGCTTATGGAGAGCAGTTCTGGAAAGGTGCAACACTGGCGGCTGAGGACATTAACGCCACGGGTGGTATCAATGGTGAAAAGATCAAACTGGTACAGGGCGACGATGCCTGTGAGCCCAAACAAGCGGTAGCGGTGGCTAACCGTTTGGTCGATTCCGAAGGAGTCAAGGCGGTGATCGGCCACTTCTGCTCCTCCAATACGCTGCCAGCGTCAGAGATTTACGATGAGGCAGGAATAATCTCCATCACGCCTGGATCAACCAATCCACAAATCACCGAGCGCGGTCTGGCAGGCGTATTCCGCATGTGTGGCCGTGATGACCAGCAGGGGGTCGTGGCAGCCAACTACATTGTGGATACGCTAAAGGCAAAAAAAGTGGCCGTTATCCATGACAAAGATGCCTATGGGCAGGGCCTGGCGGATGCCATGAAGGCTCAGCTGGCCAAGCGCGGCGTGAAGGAAGTGCTTTATGAAGGCCTGACGCGTGGTGAGAAGGACTTCAACTCCTTGGTAACCAAGATTCGCTCCTCTGGGGCCGAGGTCGTCTACTTTGGCGGTCTGCACCCCGAAGCTGGCCCGCTGGTCCGCCAGATGCGAGAGCAGGGCGTAAACGCCAAGTTTGTTTCAGGTGATGGCATCGTCTCGGCTGACATGGTAACGACTGCCGGTGGCCCGCAATATACCAAGGGGGTGTTGATGACCTTTGGTGCCGATCCGCTGAAAAGCCCAGCCGGTAAAAGCGTCGTCGATAAGCTGCGCGCCTCGGGTTATGAGCCGGAAGGCTACACGCTGTATTCCTATGCCTCTTTGCAAGCCGTGGCGGCTGCCTTCAAGGGCGCCGGCAGCACGGATGGCGAAGCCGCCTCCGAATGGCTCAAGAGCCATACCGTTCCTACCGTTCTGGGTGAAAAGTCCTGGGATGGGAAGGGCGACCTCAAAGTCTCCGACTACGTAATGTACGAGTGGGACGACAAAGGCAAATACAACCAGTTGCCCTGATTCCCTTTCTGCGTTCATGCGTCTTTCACCTCCGGCTGACCAAGCCGGAGGTGATGTCCTGGCGCGTCTTTACTCAACCGCTTGCGCGAGAATGACATCGTGGACGGTATCTTCCTGCAACAACTCATCAACGGCCTGACCCTGGGCTCGGTATACGGGCTGATCGCCATCGGTTACACGATGGTGTACGGCATCATTGGCATGATCAACTTCGCTCACGGCGATGTGTACATGGTGTCTGCCTATCTGGCAGCCATCGGTATTGCCCTGTTGAGCTTTTTCGGCCTGCATTCCTTTCCTGTGCTGATCCTGGGCACGCTTATCTTCTGTGTAGTGGTGACCAGCCTTTATGGCTGGGCAATCGAACGAATCGCCTACAAACCGCTGCGTAACTCCACCCGCCTTGCGCCGCTGATCTCGGCCATCGGCATGTCGCTGATCTTGCAAAACTATGTGCAGCTGGCCCAAGGCGCCCGCCAACAAGGGGTACCAACGCTGCTCGATGGGGCGCTGCGCCTGCATATCGGTGAAGGCTTCGTCATCATCACCTATACCAAGATCTTCATCATCGTTGCGTCCATTGTGGGCATGGGCCTTTTGACCTATGTGATCCAGAAGACCACATTGGGCCGCATGTGTCGCGCGACCCAGCAGGATCGCAAGATGGCGCAGATTCTGGGCATCAACACCGACCGGGTGATCTCGTACGTGTTCATCATCGGTGCTGCGATGGCGGCGTTGGCCGGTGTACTGATTACCATGAACTACGGCACGTTCGACTTCTATGCCGGCTTCATCATTGGTATCAAGGCGTTTACTGCGGCGGTGTTAGGCGGCATCGGCTCGCTGCCGGGCGCCATGCTGGGCGGCATCATTCTGGGCGTGTCGGAGGCGCAATTCGCGGGTCTTGTGAACAGCGACTACAAGGATGTCTTCAGCTTCTCGCTACTGGTGCTGATTCTGATCTTCCGGCCCCAGGGGCTGCTTGGAAAGCCGCACGTGGCGAAGGTGTGATGCTATGACCCAGACTTCTTCCTTCGATTTCAAGGTCATCCTGCGTGATACTTTCATGGTCGGGCTGGTCTCGCTCATCCTGTTCGGGCCCATCGTAGGTATTGTGCTCGACGGTTATGGCTTCAACCTGGAGCCTCAGCGCGTCGGCATCATGGTGGCGGTGGTGATGGCGGGGCGTTTTCTGCTCAGCCTGTTCGGCCAGACGTCCAGGGGACGTACCTGGATCGAGTCGTTCAAGCGCAACGATGGGGGCGTGCATGTGCTGCCGCCCGGACACAAGTCGAATCTGCGGTACATCCTGCCTGTCGTGATTCTGGTCGCGCTGATCTTTCCCTTCCTGGCCACCAAGTACTGGCTGACCGTGGTCATCCTGTGCATGATCTACGTGCTGCTTGGCCTGGGGCTGAACATCGTGGTCGGGCTCGCCGGTCTTCTGGACCTGGGCTATGTCGGCTTTTATGCCATCGGTGCCTATGGGCTGGCGCTGGGTTACCAATACCTGGGGTTGGGCTTCTGGACGATGATTCCCCTTGCTGCAGTCATGGCTGCGGTGGCCGGGGCAATTCTTGGCTTTCCGGTGCTCAGGATGCACGGCGACTACCTCGCCATCGTGACCCTGGGCTTTGGTGAAATCATCCGTCTGGTGCTCAACAACTGGCTGGAGTTCACCAACGGCCCCAATGGAATTTCAGCACCGTCCCCTACGTTCTTTGGTATTGAGTTCGGTCGGCGGGCCAAGGAGGGCGGCGTACCTCTCCATGAGCTGCTGGGAATCTCCTACAACCCCAACGCCACGATGATCTTCATCTACAGCGTGCTGTTTCTCATCGTGCTGCTGGTGCTCTATATCAAGCATCGCCTTACCCGCATGCCTATTGGTCGTGCCTGGGAAGCGCTGCGCGAGGATGAGATCGCCTGCCGCGCCATGGGCCTTAACCATGTTCTGGTCAAGCTTTCCGCCTTCATGATCGGTGCGTCCACCGCCGGGATCGCCGGGGTGTTTTTCGCTACCTACCAGGGCTTTATCAACCCGGCCTCGTTCAACTTTTTCGAGTCCGTTCTGGTGCTGGCCATCGTGGTGCTCGGCGGCCTGGGCTCGACCGTCGGGGTGGTCATTTCGGCCTTTGTCATGACGCTGCTGTTCGAGGTGCTGCGTGAGTTCGGCGACATCCGCATGCTCGTGTTCGGCGTGTTGATGGTCGTGATGATGATGTGGCGCCCACGCGGGTTGATCCGCATCAGCCGCAGTGGATTCGCGATTCGCAAGGGAGTAGCGCCATGAGCGACAACATTCTTACCGTTGACGGATTGGGCATGCGTTTCGGCGGGATCAAGGCGCTTTCCGATGTGGCCTTCAGCATTCGTCGCCATTCCATTACTGCCCTGATCGGTCCCAACGGGGCGGGCAAAACTACAGTCTTCAACTGCCTGACCGGATTCTACAAGGCCACCGATGGCCGTATCGTGTTAAGCAACGCTGACGGGCGCGAAACGGACGTGGGCAGAATCATGGGGGAGCCGTTTCAGCCCACCGATTTCGTCAACCCTGCCCAGTTCGGCAGTCGCCTCTGGTACAAGATGTTTGGCGGGACGCACCTGGTGAACCGTGCCGGCCTTGCGCGGACGTTCCAGAACATTCGCCTGTTCAAGGAAATGTCCGTGGTCGAGAACCTGCTGGTAGCCCAGCACATGTGGATCAACCGCAACCTACTGGCGGGCGTCTTCAATACGCCGGGTTTTCGTCGGGCAGAGGAAAAGGCACTCGATGTAGCCTTTTACTGGCTGGAGGTGGTGGGGCTGACCGAGTGCGCCAACCGCCTTGCTGGAGAAATGTCCTACGGTCAGCAGCGCCGTTTGGAGATCGCCCGCGCCATGTGCACCCGACCGGAACTGATCTGTCTGGATGAGCCTGCTGCGGGTCTTAACCCTGCCGAGACCGAGAAGCTGTCGGCCATCATTCGGCATCTGCGTGATGAGCACAGGATCACTGTGCTCTTGATCGAGCATGACATGGGCATGGTCATGAGCATTTCCGATCATATCGTCGTGCTGGACCACGGCAATGTGATTGCCCAGGGCCTGCCGGACGAGATCAAGAACAATCCGAAGGTCATTGCCGCCTACCTGGGCGCGGATGAGGAGGAGGTGGCATGACTACGCCCTTGCTGGAATTCAGAAACGTCGACGTGTTCTACGGGCCGATCCAGGCGCTCAAGGGCGTTTCGCTGCACATCAATGAGGGCGAGACGGTCAGCCTGATCGGTGCCAACGGGGCGGGAAAATCCACCCTGCTCATGTCCATCTTTGGACAGCCGCGGGCGCGTAACGGACAGATCATCTACCGAGGCGAGGAAATTACCCAGAAAAGCGCCCATTTCGTTGCCTCCAACGGTATCGCGCAATCACCGGAAGGGCGGCACGTCTTTCCTGACATGAGTGTGGAAGAGAACCTGCTGATGGGCACCATCCCCATCGGTACCAAGCATGTGGACGAGGACATGCAGCGTATGTTCGAGCTGTTTCCGCGTCTCAAGGAGCGCCGTAACCAGCGGGCCATGACCATGTCTGGGGGCGAGCAGCAGATGCTAGCCATCGCCCGGGCGCTCATGAGCCGACCCAAGCTCCTGCTGCTTGATGAACCAAGCCTGGGACTTGCGCCTATCGTGGTGAAGCAGATCTTCCAGATCCTGCGTGAGCTTGCGCAGTCCGGCATGACGATCTTTCTGGTCGAGCAGAATGCCAACCATGCGCTCCGGTTATCGAACCGGGCTTATGTCATGGTGACGGGAGAGATCCGCATGACGGGCAGCGGCCAAGAACTGCTGGCTGATCCTCAGGTGCGCGAAGCCTACCTGGGCGGCCATTAAGCCGCCGTTCAGCCTGCGTCAGGCTCCATGGTACTGACGCAGGCCGTTGCCGCGTGCCGTCGAGTATGTGTTTCCAACAGGGGAGTTCCCATGTCATCCATCCGCTTTTTCACCAATGCCGAGGTGGCCGCTGTTCTGGATTATGCCGGGCTGATCGATGCGCTTCGCAGTGGCTTGGCTCACCCTGGCACTGCACCCAACCGGCAGGCTTACGCGCTACCCGAGGGACAGGCATCGCTGTTGAACATGCCGGTCTGGCAGAAAGGGCAGGGCATTGGCGTCAAGCTGGTGACTGTGTTTCCGGAAAATAGCCAACGCGATCTGCCTTCGGTTGCGGCAGTGTTTGCCTTGTTTGATGATGTGACAGGCCAGCCCCTGGCCTTGATGGAAGCCTCGGAACTGACAGCTCGGCGTACCGCCTGCACGTCAGCGTTGGCGGCTGACTATCTGGCCCGGCGGGATGCGTTGAGCCTGACCATCGTAGGTACGGGAACGCTAGCTGCCCACATGGTGCGTGCCCATACGGCTGTGCGTGATTACAGCCGGATCGAAATCTGGGGGCGTGATTACAGCAAGGCCAAAGCCCTTGCTGAGCGCCTGCAGGGGGAGGGCTATCCGGTTTCAGCAAGCGATAACCTGGCGCAGAGCGTAGGGCATGCCGATGTGGTTACGTGTGTTACCACCTCTCGAGAGCCGCTGGTGTTGGGCGAGTGGCTCAACCCCGGCTGCCACCTGGACCTGGTCGGTGCCTTTCTTCCCTCTATGCGTGAGACCGATTCAGCAGCCGTTGCGCGGGCACGCATCGTAGTGGATACCCGCGAGGGTGCTTTGGAGGAGGCGGGCGATTTACTGTTCGCGCTTGGTGATGGCGTCATTCAGGAAAGCGATCTCAACACAGAATTGAGGCACGTTCTGCAAGGGGATGGCGTACGCAGCGATGATCAGGAAATTACTTTGTTCAAATCCGTAGGCTATGCGGTAGAAGACTTGCTGGCTGCGCAGTACGTACTGCATAACATGTGATCTGTGTGAACAACACCCTTTAGTGCCATGTATTAGCAGTTAAAGTCTGCTCTATTGGGCCAAGGTCCTGACTTACCCACGTTACACGTGGAGCACCTTGTGGATAACCCTAGGATACCTGTCTGCTGCCCTTAAAATATAAGGCTTACAGATAGATGGTTACTTTTTGATCAATCGTACAGAGGGCAGTAGTAACCACTCTCAGATAGTTATCAACATACCCACTAATAGTATGAGCAAGCCTGTTGATAACACTTGGAAGACTCCATGCAAGCCGCATGTGGCAAGGCCTGGCGAGAATTGGTTAAAAAATGAGCGGTTATTTTAAAATGCAGGATGCTGGTTTTATACACGTTTTCGGCGAGCAAGGTTGTGTATAACCTTGGGGTACATGGCCAGACGCCATATACCATCAACTCTCTAGAGGCATGCTCAAAAAATGATCAACGCTGGAGTACGTCCGTTTATCCACGCTCCTAGGGTCGCTACGCCAGGTTTTTCATGCAGAAATCGCTGGGTGCAACGTTATGCACGGTTAACGCGAGCAAGCCTGTGAATAACATCTGAATGGTTGTGCACAGCCCTTATACTGTCTGGCTCTTGAGAGGTTGATCAAAAAATAACCAGGATGCCAATAGCTGATTTTAGAGCTGTTTCGCTATAACTGTACCGCCTCAAGCGACAAAGAGTGCGTTACTCTCCGGGTATTTCCTTTCGACCTCAAGGAGCTGCATCGATGACTTCGACTTTGTTCATTACCGGCGCAACATCCGGCTTTGGCGCGGCTACTGCGCGCCGCTTTGCCAAGGATGGGTGGTCCCTGATCATTACTGGCCGTCGCGAGGATCGCCTGAGCGCGTTGGCAGAAGAGCTTTCCGCGCACACCAAGGTGCATCCGATTGTGCTGGACGTTCGGGATCGTGCAGCTGTCGAGGCGGCAGTCAACGGGTTGCCTGAAGAGTTTTCGACCCTGCGTGGTCTGGTCAACAATGCGGGGCTGGCCTTGGGTACTACACCCGCTCAGCAGTGCGATCTGGATGACTGGGACACCATGGTCGATACCAATATCAAGGGTGTCCTGTATTGCACGCGCTTGTTATTACCCAGACTGATTGCTTACGGTGCGGGCGCTGGCATCGTCAATCTGGGCTCGGTTGCCGGTAACTGGCCGTACCCGGGTAGCCATGTCTATGGCGCTACCAAGGCGTTCGTCAAACAGTTTACCTTGAACCTGCGCTGCGATCTGCAGGGCACAGGCGTCCGTGTGACCAACATCGAGCCGGGGCTTTCCGAGACTGAGTTCTCCGTGGTGCGCTTTGGTGGCGACAAGAGCAAGGCCGACGCCGTATATGCCGGAACTGACCCACTGACACCTGATGATATCGCCGAGTCGATCCATTGGGCTTTGAACCAGCCCAAGCATGTCAATATCAATCGGATCGAGCTTATGGCGACCTGCCAAGCCTGGAACGGGTTCAACATTCATCGAAGCGAGTGACAGCATAATGACGGCAGAGTATGTCTCTGCCGTCTACGGTAGCTGTCGATACAGCTGAAACGATATAGCGCCGCTTATTGGCGTGTCCTATGCTTGAGAGCTTATACGCTCAAGGTCTTTTTGAAAGAGCTTTTCGTCTCATGCTGGCAAGAAGTCAGCATTCTGACACATAGGACCAGAATGCCAGAATGATGACGCAGTAATAGCGTCAGGAATAACCATAATGCCGTCATGGGTTGCGGCTCAATGGCCTTAGTAACCGGTTATCTTCTTTTCTCCCATCTCTCGCTAAACCCCTTCCTTGAGCCGTTCAATTAAACGGGCGACGAACGGTCATCGCTTTGGCTGGCCTGTTTCCTAGTGATTGGCACGCCCCTTGAATAAGTACTGACGTGACGCCGCGTTAGGGTCACCGGGAACATTCAACTTTTGAAGCCTTATTAAGTTTAAGAATTATTAATAAGGCAAAGTTAATTAGTTTAAAGAAGAATGTTTTCATCGCCATTCCTGGTATTGGCATTTCATTGCCGACTGAACTTTTCGCATTTTTTAGAAAGTTCATAAGAGTGCAATGCCCGACAATAACGGTTAATACGCTGTTTATTGTTGCTGCTGGTTTTGACCGGCAAATACTTTCCATAGCTCAGGGTTGAGTGCAGGGAAGTTCATTCGTAAGGATGAAGTTAATCCCGTGCCACTTATTGGCTCGGCCTAGATACAACTCAACGTGAAAGCGTGTCTTTTGGCGCTAGCCCTTAAATGCTGGGCTATGGAAGCGCTTGTGCCTAATATCACTAGTAGTTTGGTGGATAGATGAAAACTTCAGTTTCTTTTGTTTTAAATAAAATTAGCGCTACTCGTCTTTTTAAGAAAGTTCTTCCGTTGGCTGCTGCCGTAGCCTTGGCCAGCCCTGCTGTACATGCAGAACAGGTTGATCTGGTAGGTTTAAACCTATCAGGTGCAGGCTTTGCTGCCCAGGTATTGCCGGGTATCGACGGTACCAACTACATCTTCCCGGTTGAATCCTATTTCCAGCAGTGGAACGCCAAGGGTATCAAGCTGATCCGCTTTCCCATCATCTGGGAGCGCCTGCAGCCGACCCTGGGTGGCGCACTGGACCCTACCTATACCGCGCTGATCGACCGTACGTTCGGCTATGCCAACAAATACGGTATGAAGATCATCCTGGACCTGCATAACTACACCATGTATCGCGGCACCATCATTGGTACGGGTAACGTGAGCTACAACCACTACCAGCAGATCATGACCCTGATCGCCCAGCGCTGGAGCGGTCAGCCGTCCCTGTATGCCTATGACATCATGAACGAGCCGCATGATTCGATGACCCAGTGGCCCATCATGGCTCAGTACGGCATCAATGGCGTTCGTTCGGTGGACAAGGTCAAGCCGATCATGATCGAAGGTAACGGCTGGTCCGAAGCGACCCGTTGGCCATGGTGGAACGATTCCCTGCTGAACCTGAAGGATCCGTCCAACAACCTGATCTTCCAGGCGCACTCGTATTTCGACGAGGATGCCGGTGGTAACTACACCGCCATCGACGTGAACAAGCTGGACGCCAACTACGGCGTCGAGCGTGTGAAGCCGTTCGTGGAGTGGCTGAAGAAAAATGGCAAGAGGGGCATGATCGGCGAGTTCGGTGTACCGGATAACAATCCGCGCTGGAATCTGCTCATGGACAACATGCTGGCTTATTTGAAGCAGAACTGTATTCCTGCTACGTACTGGGCTGCAGGTCCAGGCTGGGGCAGCTACTTCCTGTCGGTCGAGCCGATCAATGGGCAGGATCGTCCTCAGTGGCCGACCCTGAAGAAGTACATCGATAACACTACCTGTACAGCGATTGGCCCGTTCACGGCACCGGTTGCGACGACGCCTACTCCGGCTCCGACACCCACCGTGCCTTCAACCAGCACAGGCTATTCGAGCGCTATCAACAACTTCACCAATGCAGACTGGCTCAACGGTGTATACAGAAAGGCAGCAGGCTTCTCCGTAGCGGCGACATCAGGCAACACGGCAGCATTCAAGGTAGGTACTTCGGTACGTCTGGCGAATGGCCTCGTAACCAAAATCTCGTCCGTTCAGGTAGTGGGTAGCAACATGAGCGTCTGGGTAAACAGCTCGGCACTGGATGGCGCCGTTGTGGGTTACCCGAACAAGCTGACCGTGGCGGACGCGGCAGGTACGGGGGCGACTACTCCTGCGCCGACGCCAGCCCCGACTGCACCCGCACCGACGCCTGCGCCAACCGCTCCGGCCGTTGTTGCGACCAGTACGATGAACAATTTCACCAATACTGATTGGCTGAACGGTGTCATGCGCAAGGCGGCTGCGATTTCGCTTCCGGCAACGACAGCCAACACGTCAGCCTTCAAGACCGGTGCTTCGGTACGGTTGGCCAATGGGCAGGTCTACAAGATCAAGTCAGTACAGATGGTGGGTAGCAACATGAGCGTCTTCCTGGACACCCCGACGCTTCTCAACGGTTCCGCCGTTGGTTATCCAAACGCGCTGACGGTAGTTAGCCAGTAACCGATCCGGGAACACAGAGCGGGGACGTTTAAGTCCCCGTTTTTTATGGGCTCGATTCTTCAGCCCAAGTATTTTTCGACCGTTGATAAGGCAGTGCCTCAGGCCAAATTGCAGTGTTTGGCATGGACATTGAATAGTAAAGATCGACGCTGGAAAACTGACAGCTTTCTCAACACTTGAAGCTGCTCACCACGCGAGCTCCAGCGGTATTTCGCCATCAGGTATTGGCATCCCGGGTGTAAGTAAGCAGCGGTGTACCGCTGTATCACACCTGCCTGGCAAGACAATTTTTTAGATTGTCTGTTGCTATCGCCAGCGGCTGTTCGCGCTGGCAAATACTTTCCACAGCTCAGGACTGAGTGCCGGAAAGTTTCATCGTAAGGATGACACTCGGCTCGGCCACCCATGGCCGGTTCACGGCGTACGCCAGATTTATCTTGTCGACTTCCCCGATCCAGGGGCTGGCTTTCTGCGCCTTGAATATCACTAGTAGTAATGGTGAGCTTAATGAAATCTCTGTCCGTCCTGAATGCAATCAGGTCTGTTCGTGTCTTGAAAAAGTGCTGCCTGTGCTGGCAGCAGGAGCGTTGTTCAGCTCGGTTGTCCAGGCTGAGCCGGTTGATCTCGTCGGTCTCAATATGTCCGGTGCCGATTTTGCCGGACAGGTTCTGCCTGGTGTGAACGGTACTAACTACATCTTTCCAACCGAGTCCTATTTCCAGCAGTGGAGCGCAAGGGGCATCAAGCTGATTCGCTTTCCAATCTTGTGGGAGCGCTTGCAGCCAACGCTCAATGGCAATCTGGACGCAACCTATGCAGGCTTGATCGACCAGACCTTTGCGTATGCGCAGAAATACAACGTGAAGGTCATTCTGGATCTGCATAACTATGCGCGTTATCGCGGCCAGATCATTGGTACGAGCGGCGTCCCGTACAGCAGTTATCAGAACGTGATGACCCGCATCGCTCAGCGTTGGAGTGGGCAATCGTCACTGTATGCCTACGACATCATGAACGAACCCAACGGTGCATTGGCATATTGGCCTACTGCTGCTCAGTACGGGATCAATGGCGTCCGGGCAGTCGATAAGGTAAGGCCTATCCTGGTAGAGGGTAACGGCTGGGCCGAAGCGACACGCTGGGCCCAGTGGAACGACTCCCTGTTGAGTCTGAAAGACCCGTCCAACAAGATTATCTTCGAAGCCCATAGTTACTTCGATGAAAACGCTGGCGGCACCTACGAAACCGTTGATGTAAACAAACTGGACGTGAATTACGGCGTCGAACGTGTGAGGCCCTTCGTGGAGTGGCTGAAGAAGAACGGCAAGCAAGGCATGATCGGTGAGTTCGGCGTACCGGATAACAATCCGCGCTGGAATACCCTGGTCGACAACATGCTGGCCTACCTGAAGCAGAACTGTGTACCGGCTACCTACTGGGCCGCAGGCCCGGGCTGGGGCAGCTATAGCCTGGCTGTAGAGCCTGTCAACGGCGTGGAGCGTCCGCAGTGGCCGACGCTGAAGAAGTACATTAACAATACCAGCTGCACCGCATACGGTCCGCTTAAATAAAAGCGGTTCGAAAAAGCCCGGCCTACTGGTCCGGGCTTTTTGCTGTCGGGCCCTTTGGGTTCAGATCTAAATCCTTGATCCAGTAGATAAATTTCCCTTCTCTCGACGAGCGGTCGCCCTGATCACAGCGCAAACGCTTATGGTTGCGTCCCCCCGGTTAACACGACCCGGATGATGGCTAAAGGCCGCATGCTGGCTGGGTTTTCCCAGGACCGGTTCCTGTATCGATATTGGCCTGCGCAAGGTATTTATCGGGTCAGCCAACGTGCTGTAAAAGGCGTGGCGGGCACTGAACGATCCTGCGTTTTCGATGCCATGCGATACCTCTCGGCGGGCGTTTTCATACCCCGTTCATTATTCGCCATTCCTGGTATTGGCAAATAGTTGCGTTTCGACTGCGCGGGCAATGCCTGTTCACCGATACGCATGCCCTCAATGGCGGCTTTTTAGGCCGTTCATTGTTGTCGCCAGCTCGATGATTAGCTGGCAAATACTTCCATCACTCAGGGTTGAGGTCGGGAAGTTCATCGTAAGGATGAAATAACCGTCGGCTAAAACAATATAGCCGGTCAATTGGGACTTTTTTATATGGCTCTTTTGAGTCAGGGCATTGCTCGCGCGTAAAAAAGTTACTGGCAATTTGGTGAATATGAGTTTTTTATCTGTAACCCAACATTTTGGTATAACACGAGGCGTATCTAAGGCACTTTCATTAACTGCGTTACTGGCTTTGGGAAGTACAGCGGTACAGGCCGAGCAGGTTAATCTCGTCGGACTTAATATGGCAGGTGCCGAGTTTGCAGGTACGGTGTTGCCGGGTATTAATGAGAAGAACTATATCTTTGCCAAGGAAGAGACCTTCAAGAATTGGAGTGCAAGAGGAATAAGGCTGGTCCGCTTTCCCATTCTGTGGGAGCGGCTTCAGCCAGGGCTGGGATATTCCCTCGATCAGACCTACGCCGCACTGATTTCCCGTTCACTGGACTATGCCCACAAATACAACATCCGGGTCATTCTGGATCTGCATAATTATGCGCGCTATCGCGGCCATATCATTGGTACGAGCAGCGTACCGTATTATCGCTTCGAGAATGTCTGGAACCGGATCGCTCAGAAGTGGGGTAGCCACCCGGCCATTTATGGCTACGACATCATGAATGAGCCCAACGGCGCCGTGGCGTACTGGCCTACCGCGGCGCAGTACGCCATCAACGGGATCCGGCAGGCTGACAAGGCTCACCTGATCTTTGTGGAAGGCAATGCCTGGGCCAGCGCCGAACGGTGGCCGGTGTGGAGCGACTCTCTCAAGGACTTGAAGGATCCTGTCAACAAGCTGATCTATGAGGCGCACGTCTATTTCGACGCCGATGGCGGTGGTTCCTACACCCAGCTGAGCGCTGACAGTTTGTCTGCTCAGGCTGGCGTCAATCGGGTGAAGCCCTTTGTGGAGTGGCTCAAGCAGAACAACAAGAAGGGCTTTATTGGAGAGTTTGGCGTACCGGATAACGATTCCCGCTGGAATGTAGTCATGGACAACATGCTGACCTACCTCAAGCAGCATTGCGTACCGGCTACCTACTGGGCCGCCGGTCCGGGTTGGGGGAATTACAGTCTGTCCGTCGAGCCTATCAACGGACAAAGCCGCCCGCAGTGGCCCACGTTGAGAAAGCACCTGAACGACACCAGCTGTACCGCAATCGGTCCGGGCCGGTAAAACCGCTTCAACGAGACTATACAGCCGGGCGTTGGGAGGGCCCGGCTGTTGATAACGTCAAGGCTCCACCTGCTGCTTCAGCCAGCCGGGATAATGGTTGCGTGTAGCCTCAGGCCATCTCGGTGGGCAGCGAGTACCCAGGTAGGCTGCCACCGCGTTCAAATGTGCTGCTAGAACGTGCCGATCACCAAAGGCCTCAAGCCCCAGCGTCCAGCCGGCCGCATGGCCATCAACCCAGAGTTGAGTCAGTTCTACGGTACAGCCTGCGGACGGCATGGCTTCGTAAGGGGATTCGTTTTCATCCAATGCGATTTCACGCAGAGCGGCCTGCTCGACCGTAAACAGGCGAAGCCAGCGCTGCTTCTGAACGGCAACCGTAGGATGCGGTGTCAGCGTCAAGGCCTCGGAATGCCATTTATGCCATAACTCGACAGGCCCCCTGAACGGCGAGACGTCCAGGGTATGCCAGTCAGGTATGACCAGCCCCTTTACCTCAACGGTTGAGTCTCCACGGGTTTTGATACCGAGGTCGGATTGACTGGCGTCCCTGAGGTAGTGGTGCATCTTGCGTATTCCGCCTCCCGGTGGCTGATCCCACAGATCGGACTGGTGAAACCAGTCGATCAGATCAGTACCCGGCAGTGCGGGCCAAAACCAACGGACTTCAGCGGAAAGCGGCATGGCGTGCTCCTGGTATGAAGAGAGGGCGGCGGACGTGCTAATTTCCGACCCGTTCCGAAAGACACGTGCTAGCATCCGTCCACGCTCCGGATGACGTTTTACCCATTGATCCGGGGTGCCGCATTATTGCTAGCCTCATTGAGCACCGCACAGGCGTTTCTTCCCGCTGAGTTGTACTCGGCTTTCCTGGCGTGGTTTCCAGCGCGCGACGCTCATTGGCTAGACCTCATGGCTCAGCGCCCGTTTCCTGGCGTTGAATGAATGTAAGGAGTTCTACGTGCAATTTCTCCATACCCTGGTCAACGACCTCAATGGTCTTGTCTGGGGCGTGCCCATGCTGGTACTGATCCTGTGCACGGGTCTTTATCTGATGCTACGCCTCAAACTGATGCCGATCGTAAGACTGGGCACCGGCTTTCGCCTGTTGTGGCAGGGCCGGACCAAGGACGACGACGAAAGCGGTGAGATCAGCCCTTTCCAGGCCTTGATGACCTGCCTGGCTGCCACCGTAGGAACCGGCAACATCGCGGGTGTTGCTACCGCGATCTTCCTGGGCGGCCCCGGCGCGCTGTTCTGGATGTGGTGTACGGCATTGGTTGGCATGGCTACCAAATATGCCGAAGTGGTATTGGCTGTGCATTTTCGTGAAAAGGACGAGCGCGGCGAGCATGTCGGCGGCCCGATGTATGCCATCCGCAACGGCCTGGGCAAGCGCTGGGCCTGGCTAGGCGGCGCCTTTGCCCTGTTCGGTGGGTTGGCCGGGTTCGGTATTGGCAACATGGTGCAGGTCAACAGTATGGCGCAGGCCCTGGAAACAACCTTTTCCGTGCCCCTGTGGTTGACCGGTGTCGTGACGATGGTGGTTGTGGGGCTCGTGATCCTGGGCGGCATCAAGCGGATCGGGGCGGTCGCCTCGTCCCTGGTCCCTGCCATGTGTATCGGCTATATCATCGCGGCCATTGCCGTGCTGGTGACCCATGCGTCCGAAATTCCCCATGCGCTCAGCCTGGTCTTCACCCATGCCTTTACTCCGGCGGCGGCGACGGGCGGCTTCGCAGGGGCGGCGGTCATGGCTGCCATTCGCTTCGGGGTGGCGCGTGGCGTCTTCTCCAACGAAGCCGGGTTGGGTACCGCCGGTATCGCCCAGGCAGCCGGTACGACCAACAGCGCCGTACGCTCGGGCATGATTGGTATGCTCGGAACGTTTATCGATACCCTAATCATCTGCACCATGACGGGTCTTACCATTATCTGCTCCGGCGTCTGGACGAGCGGGCAGAGTGGGGCGGCCTTGTCAGCGGCGGCCTTCGAGACGGCGCTGCCCGGTTTTGGCGGCATTATCCTGACCATCGCTCTGGTGGTATTCGCCTTTACCACCATCTTGGGGTGGAGCTATTACTGCGAGCGCTGCTGGGAGTTTCTTGCGGGCACCAAGACCATTCTGCCGTTCCGGATCATCTTCGTATTGGCTGTACCGTTTGGTGCAATTGCACAGTTGGACTTCGCCTGGCTGCTGGCCGACACGCTCAATGGTCTGATGGCCATTCCTAACCTGATCTCGCTGCTGTTGCTCAGTCCGGTGGTGCTCCGGCTGACGCGAGAATACTTCGCCAGCAAATAAACGAAGGCTCGCTGCGGCGAGCCTTTTTCATTGAGGCTCGCGAGGCCCGGACCTGGAAAAATGGGTGAAAATCGCGATGCTGTGGTCCAAATACTAACGCTGTTTTCCTGGCCTTTCTGGATAGAGCATTCCGATGTCCCGATCTTCGCTTGAGCATTCCTGCTCTCACCCGCACGTCTTCAACGAGGGAAACCCGCTGGCGGAAAAGAATACCCGCCGCGCCGTGATTTTTACTGCCATCATGATGGTGATCGAGATTGCGGGCGGCTGGGCCTTCAACTCCATGGCACTGCTGGCGGATGGCTGGCATATGAGTTCCCACGTGCTGGCGCTGGGGCTTTCGCTGTTCGCCTATGCGGCGGCCAGACGGTATGCGACCGACGCACGCTTTGCCTTTGGAACATGGAAAATGGAGGTGCTGGCTGGCTATACCAGTGCGCTGGCGCTGATTGGCATCGCTCTGTTGATGCTGTATGAATCCGTGATCAGGCTCGTGACACCTGCTCCGATTCACTATACGCAGGCCATCGCCATCGCCATTCTGGGATTGCTGGTCAATCTGGTGTGTGCGTGGCTGCTCAAGGATTCTCACGGGCATGATCATGGCCATGGTCACGATCATCATCATGGCCACGGTGAGCATCAGGACCTGAATCTGCGTTCGGCCTACATCCATGTCATTACTGATGCGGCAACTTCCGTCCTTGCTATCGTCGCGCTGATTGGCGGCATGCTCTGGGGGGCCAGCTGGCTCGACCCGGTCATGGGAATCGTAGGCGGCATACTGGTCGCCATTTGGGCCGTTGGGCTCATCAAGCAAACCGGGCGTGTGCTGCTGGATGCGCAGATGGACGATCCGGTGGTACAGGAGGTCAGGGATGTGATCGCAGAGAGCCCTATCGAGGCCAAGATCTGTGATCTGCATGTCTGGAAGGTAGGCAAGGGCAAGTACGCCTGCATCGTCAGCATCGCCACGACCAGTGATGCCTCGCCTGAAGACTTCAAACAGCAGCTTTCCGTCCATGAAGAGCTTGTCCACATCACGGTTGAGATCAACAGAGACGGGATCTGTCCGGTACGCTGAAGAGGTGGGCGACAGCGGCAAGTGATATAACCGAGTTTTGGTCAACGACAGGATTCAACATGCCTTCTTCCGAGTCTCGCTTGCCGCCTCCTGCCCCGGTAGGCCCGTTTCAGGCGTTTCTATTCTGGCTCAAGCTGGGCTTTATCAGCTTTGGCGGACCGGCTGGGCAGATAGCAATCATGCATCAGGAGCTGGTGGAGCGTCGGCGCTGGATTTCCGAGCGACGCTTTCTCCATGCGCTCAACTACTGCATGGTACTGCCCGGACCTGAAGCCCAACAGTTGGCGACCTATATTGGCTGGTTGATGCACCGGACCTGGGGTGGGGTTATCGCCGGAGCGCTCTTTATATTGCCTTCGCTGCTTATCCTGATCGCCCTGTCATGGATCTATTTGGCCTGGGGCAATGTTCCGGTCGTGGCCGGTATCTTCTATGGCATCAAACCCGCGGTGACTGCCATTGTCTTGCAGGCTGCCCACCGCATCGGCACGCGCGCGTTGAAAAACCATTGGCTCTGGGCCATTGCGGCGGCTTCGTTCGTTGCCTTGTTTGCCTTCAATGTACCGTTTCCCCTGATCGTAGTATCTGCGGCGGTTATTGGCTTTTTCGGAGGCAGGTATGCTCCTGACCGGTTCAAGATAGGGGGAGGGCATGCCAATCAGACGGCTTCATTTGGACCTGCACTGATCGATGATGACACGCCGCCGCCTGAGCATGCCCGTTTTCACTGGTCGCGGCTGGCGCAATTGCTAGTCATGGGCATGTTTCTCTGGCTCGTGCCGATGCTGAGCTTGATCTATCTGTTTGGCTGGACTCATACCTTCACCCAGATGGGCTGGTTTTTTACCAAGGCTGCGCTGCTGACCTTTGGTGGTGCCTATGCGGTACTGCCCTACGTGTATCAGGGCGCCGTCACGCATTACGGCTGGCTGAGCCCAGCCCAGATGATCGATGGCCTTGCCCTGGGCGAAACCACGCCCGGACCATTGATCATGGTGGTGGCGTTTGTCGCGTTTTTAGGCGGATATGGGCAGGCGGCATTAGGAGACGAGCACATGTTTACCGCCGGGGCATTGGCTGCCGTGCTGGTGACCTGGTTTACCTTTCTGCCTTCGTTTCTTTTCATTCTGGCCGGCGGGCCTCTGGTGGAGTCCACCCATAATGTGGTGGGCTTCACAGCTCCGCTCACCGCCATTACCGCGGCGGTCGTCGGCGTAATCCTGAATCTGGCCTTGTTCTTCGGCTACCACGTATTCTGGCCGCAGGGCTTGAGCGGATCGTTCGACCTACTCTCCGCTCTGATCACACTCCTGGCAGCGATAGCGCTCTTCCGGTTCAAGCGCACAGTTATGGAAGTGCTGCTAGCCTGTGCAACAGTAGGGTTGTTAATGCACGTCGTATTCATGTGACAAGGAGCAGCTTGGCTGCAGAAGAGAGGATGCACTATGGCTAACCATTCAGACGATTTTCTCAAACTTGCAGCCGAAGCCAAGTCTCGTATTCGGCAGGTTTCGCCCGTTGAAGCCGAGCAACTGGTCGATCAGGGCGCGCTGCTTCTGGACGTTCGGGAGCGAGACGAGTTCGAACGGGGGCACCTGGACGGCGCGACCCACATGAGTCGGGGAATTCTTGAAATGCACATCGGCGAACTGGCAGCCAACAAGGCCACACCGATCGTCTGCTATTGCGGTGGCGGTAACCGGGGAGCGTTGGCCGCCGAAAGCCTGCAGCGCATGGGATACACCCAAGTCGTCTCCATCGAGGGAGGCCTTGCGGCCTGCAATACCCAGAAAGACTAATCAACACGCAACAAAAAACGCAGGGCATCTTAGATACCCTGCGTTTTGAGAATGCTGTGTACCGGCAGAGCGGTACACAGTCAAACTTACACCTGGCGGATCAGATAATCGAATGCAGCCAGGGAAGCCTTCGCACCTTCGCCGACCGCGATCACGATCTGCTTGTACGGTACGGTTGTTACGTCGCCGGCCGCAAAGATACCCGGCAGCGAGGTTTCGCCACGGCTATCTACAACGATCTCGCCACGGGGCGACAGCTCGACGGTGCCCTTGAGCCATTCGGTGTTGGGAACCAGACCAATCTGGACGAAGATACCTTCCAGGTCGATGGACTTGAACTCGCTGGAGTTGCGGTCCTTGTAGGTCAGGCCAACCACTTTCTGTCCGTCGCCTTTCACTTCGCTGGTCAGGGCGCTGGTGATCACGGTCACGTTCGGCAGGCTGTGCAGCTTGCGCTGTAGTACCGCATCCGCACGCAGCTGGCTGTCGAACTCGATCAGAGTCACGTGTGCCACGATACCGGCCAGGTCGATTGCCGCTTCCACACCGGAGTTGCCGCCACCGATAACTGCAACGCGCTTGCCCTTGAACAGCGGGCCGTCGCAATGCGGGCAGTAGGCTACACCACGGTTACGGTATTCCTTCTCGCCCGGGACATTCATTTCACGCCAGCGAGCGCCGGTGGAGATGATCAGCGTCTTGGACTTGAGCGAAGCACCATTGGCAAACTTGACTTCGTGCAGCTGGCCCGCCTCGGTGGCAGGAATCAGTTGCTCGGCACGCTGCAGGTTCATGATGTCGACGTCGTACTGCTTCACGTGCTCTTCAAGGGCTACGGCCAGTTTCGGGCCTTCGGTTTCCTTGATGGAAATGAAGTTTTCAATCGCCAGAGTATCGAGTACCTGACCGCCAAAACGCTCGGCTGCAACACCGGTACGAATACCTTTACGGGCAGCATACACAGCAGCGGAAGCACCGGCAGGACCACCACCGATAACCAGTACGTCAAAGGCGTCCTTGGCGCTGAGCTTTTCAGCGTCACGGGCACTGGCGCCGGTATCGAGCTTGGCCAGAATTTCTTCCAGACCCATGCGGCCCTGACCGAACGGTTCGCCGTTCAGATAGATGCTGGGCACAGCCATGATTTGGCGCTCGGTAACTTCGTCCTGGAACAGCGCACCGTCGACCGCAACGTGGCGGATGTTCGGGTTCAGTACGGCCATCAGGTTCAGCGCCTGAACAACGTCAGGGCAGTTCTGGCAGGACAGCGAGAAGTAGGTTTCGAAATTGAATTCGCCCTTGAGCGAGCGGATCGCTTCCAGAGTATCTGCACTGGCCTTGGACGGGTGACCGCCCACTTGCAGCAGCGCCAGAACCAGCGAGGTGAACTCGTGGCCCATGGGCAGACCGGCAAAGCGCAGGCTGATGTTTTCACCCGGACGGTTCAGGGCAAACGAAGGCGTGCGAGCATCATTGCCATCGGTGCGCAGGGTGATCTTGTCAGTCAGGCTGACGATGTCTTGGAGCAGACCCAACATTTCTTGAGATTTAGCGCCGTCATCAAGGGACGCGACGATCTCGAAGGGTTTGGTAACCTTTTCCAGATAGGCTTTAAGCTGAGTTTTAAGACTGGCGTCCAACATGAGGCATTACCTCTCGACAAATTTCGGGAATAAAAACGCCCGGACGTGTTCCGCCCGGGCGTTCGGGCACTAGAGGGAGCCGGAAGCCGGCTCCTAAGCGCAGATAACCGTGTGTTGGCGTTTAGATCTTGCCAACCAGGTCCAGAGACGGGCTCAGAGTAGCTTCGCCTTCTTTCCACTTGGCAGGGCAAACTTCGCCCGGGTGGGAGGCAACGTACTGAGCAGCCTTGACCTTACGCAGCATTTCGGACGCGTCGCGGCCGATGCCGTTGTCGTGTACTTCACACAGCTTGATCTGGCCTTCCGGGTTGATCAGGAAAGAACCACGCAGCGCCAGGCCTTCTTCTTCGATCAGAACATCGAAGTTGCGAGCCAGAGTTGCAGTCGGGTCGCCAACCAGAGCGTACTGAACCTTCTTGATAGCGTCGGAAGTGTCGTGCCACGCTTTGTGAGCGAAGTGGGTATCGCACGATACGCCGTAGATCTCTACGCCCAGCTTTTGGAATTCAGGGTACAGGTCAGCCAGGTCTTCCAGCTCAGTCGGGCAAACGAAGGTGAAGTCAGCTGGGTAGAAAACAACCAGAGACCACTTGCCTTTGAAGTCAGCTTCAGTCAGATCGATGAACTTGCCATCCTTGTACGCTGTAGCTTTAAACGGTTTGATCTCGGAATTGATCAAAGACATCACTGAATCTCCATCAGGGGTTAAGAATTGGCGAGAGATAAGATACTCGCTTATGCACATTAGACTTAATTGAATGTGGGCATCAATCTCATAAGTTTGACCTATCCAGCCATTCAGGATCATTAAGTCTTTCTTTCAGGCGGAGCACTTGGAGGTTCTGAGGTCAACAAACACTGCCGCAAGCACTAGTGGTATGGCTGAAATGTCGGAATTCAAGCGTGCGCTTGCCTGGCTCAGACATTTCATGAAAAACAGCTGTTAAGCATTGGGCTGAAAAATATGATTTCCTTGTCGATCGTGTTCGATAAACAGGATGACGAAGGAGAAACATGTCAGGAGCCGCATTCGTCCAGTTGTTTCCTGAGGGCTCCGACTCTCCAAGCAGATTCACTTTGCCATTGATTGGTCTGAACCTGCGCAGCGTAAAAGGCAATAATTATGGCGATCAGGCGCGTCATCACACAGTGTGTTGCCTGTTTTTTCTCTTTAACACTCTTTTTTTCAAGTGCAGTCAGCCTGTAACCAACAATCATTTTCCTGGCCATTCTTTCCGCTTTGGCGGAGCCCTGAATTTTGGGGAATCTTTTTTGCGGTCCTGTTGGCGACTCTGTTCAAAGCGCTCTGGCGCGCATGGCCACAGAATGCCGTGGTCGCATTCGATAACACATCAAAGAAAAGCCCTTAAGGCTTCTATTACATTTTCAGGAATGAGGTTGAAAGATGCGGGACAACAAGATTAGAAGCTCGAATAGCCTCCGGGCCTTTTACAGGGCCTTTCTGACAAGCGAGGCTTCCGGCGGACTGCTTCTAATGGCAGTGGCTGCGATTGCGCTGATCGTGGCGAATTCGCCGCTGGCCAGTGTGTACTTCAGCACCCTGGAGCGCTACGTGCTGGGCATGAGTGTTCTGCACTGGATCAACGATGCACTCATGGCCGTCTTCTTCCTGCTGGTCGGGCTCGAAATCAAACGTGAGATGCTGGTCGGGCAATTGTCCACCTGGGGGCGGCGTGCACTGCCAGGGCTGGCGGCATTAGGCGGGGCTATCATGCCAGCAGTGATCTACGCCGCGCTCAATCATGACGATGCACAATTGCTTCAGGGGTGGGCGATTCCCACAGCGACCGACATCGCCTTTGCACTCGGGGTGCTCTCCCTGCTGGGCTCGCGTATTCCGGTATCGCTCAAAATCTTCCTGACAGCGCTTGCGATTCTCGACGACCTGTTCGCCGTGTGCATCATCGCGGTGTTCTACACGGCAGATCTGTCCCTGCCGATGTTGGGACTGGCGGGTGTCACCCTGCTGGTGCTGATTGCCATGAACAAGCTGGGCGTAACGCGAATCCTGCCGTATCTGCTGGTCGGTATCGTGTTGTGGTTCTTCGTGTTCAAATCGGGCGTACACGCGACACTGGCCGGGGTAGCGCTGGCCCTGACCATCCCGCTGCGTACCGGCTCGAAGCATCCGCCGCTGGAGCGTCTTGAGCATACGTTGCATCCTTACACCGCGTTTCTGGTCATTCCGATCTTTGGATTCGCCAACGCTGGTGTCTCGTTCAATGGCGTGAGCCTTGCCTCCATGATGGGCTCGGTTCCGCTGGGGATCGCGCTGGGCCTCTTGGTTGGCAAGCAGGTGGGCGTATTCTCGTTTGCCTGGTTGAGCATTCGCCTGGGGCTGGCCGAACTGCCGGAACATGCCACCTGGAAGCAGCTGTACGGGATCGGCCTGCTGTGTGGAATCGGCTTCACGATGAGCCTCTTCATCGGCCTGCTGGCATTCCCCAATTCGCCAGAACTGGTGGATGCGGTCAAGATCGGTGTACTGCTGGGGTCGATTACGTCCGGCTGTCTGGGTGCGCTTATGCTGATTGCGGTCGGCAAAAAGAAAAACGCCTAAGAGCAAAGGGCACCGGAAGGTGCCCTTTTTGCATCATGTGGTGATGTTAACGAGCTTGATTTCCCGTACATCAATCTCATTCCAGACGCGACCCGTGACATAGGGGTCGTTCTTCAACCAGAGGTCCAGTGCCTCGCGATTCTCGAATTCGACATGTACGGTTGAGCCTACCATTCGACCTTCATCGTTCAGAATGGCCCCGCCGCTGATAAATGTTCCTTCCTTGGCCATGGCTCGAATTCCTTCCAGATGAGCCTGGCGATTTTCCAGTCGACGATTAAAGGCCTCTGGATCGGTATGGTCGTAGGCGGTTACTACAAATTGCATGGTGGCTCCTGTTTTTAATTGTGTTGGTGGAGATCAGTCCAGGCGATTCGAGTGCCTGACAGTTCTGTCTTATAAACCAGCGCAAGTGTCTAGGATGAATACCATTCATCGTATTACACCGTTCGATGGATATTCGTAAAGACAGATTTGCACGAATCTTCGCCTCCGTATCTCCAGGCTGGAGATCAGATTGTTACCGTGGGGCACTGCCATACGTGCTCGCGCGGGTGAGTAGGACGATCCGTTGCCGGGGATGCTGGACGTCAAACCTGCCGATCAACTGTTACAGGAGTCACTGGGCACGCCTTCACGTGTGCCTTCATGAGTAGTTAATGGTTTTACAGCTTTGCCTTTTGCTCAGCTTATCGGCCTTACGACTAATCAAGGAAAGTACTCATGTCTACGCTCAAGCCTTTGGCATTAATTCTTCTCATCTCCCTTGGTACTACCGCCTTTGCTGCCAGCCATAGTGCCACCCAAGCGCAGGATGGCGATAACAATGAAGTCGTCCTCGAGCAGAGCGGGCAGGGCAATACTGCGACGCAGACCCAGACTGGCTCAGCGCATCGCTCCGTCATTGCTCAGAATGGGGCCGCTAATTCGGCAGAAACGACACAGCTAGGACTTGAAAATGCGGTCGCTCTATACCAGACGGGTGATAGCAACATAGCTCAGGTCTACCAGGAGAGCTTTATCTATGGGCATAGCGCTACCGTTACCCAGTTGGGCGATACGAACCACGTGACGCTGTACCAGCAGAACGGTAATGGCTCCGTGGCGACTCTGTACCAAGAGGGCAACAACAATATCCATGAAGTTGAACAGAACGGTGAAGGTTTCAAGGAGCTGGTAGCGCGTACGGTAGGTACCGGCAATAGGCTTGATGCCATTCAACGCAATGAGGGTGTATTTGCACAGACTATCCAGACCGGAGACAACAACCTCATCAGTCTGGATCAGACTGGCAGTATGGGCGGAAGCTGGACCACGATTACCCAAGACGGCAACAGCAACCTGGCGTCGGTAACGCAGACCTCGGGCCGCTACCCTGCTGGGCGAGTGACGCTGACGCAGGACGGCGATGCCAATACGTCGACCATCAGTCAGCGTGGCGGCTTTGACGTCGTTGAGTTTACCCAGGAGGGTAGCAACAACGAGTTGAATGTCGATCAGTTCAGCACTAACGGAGCCATTTCCGGGCGTTCAGTCGGTGACAACAACGTTGCCAGCATCATGCAAGGTGACTACTACACGAAGGTAGACCTTGTGCAGGAGGGTGATGCCAATTTGGCCACGATCAACCAGGCCGGTAGTGGAAGTATCGCAACCGTCAATCAAATGGGCTCTGCCAATCAGATTGCGCTGACGCAAACCGGTATAGCTGGTGTATTCGGTGAAGGGAGCGCAGCGACCGTCATGCAGAGCGGTACCGGCAACGTGGCCAGGATTACCCAGCAGTAGCAGTCAGTAGAGCATTTGGGGCTGTTACTGCCTGCCCAAGCGTAGCGGTCCCATTTACCTAACCAGGCGTAGGGATCATTCCCTGCGCTTGGTATGGGCCTTAGTGGTTAACTTATACGTCTAGAGGGATCTCTCATGTTCAAACTCAAGCCTTTGGCTGTGGTATTGATGATGCTCTCCGGCAGCTGTGCCCTGGCTGCAAACAACACCGCTACCCAAACGCAGGACGGTAATTACAACGAAACGACACTGGAGCAGACGGGCGAAGGCAATACCGCTACCCAAACTCAAGAGGGCAACGAACATCGCTCGGCCATTACTCAGAATGGGGCCACCAACGCGGCTGAAACAACGCAGCTGGGGTTTGGAAATACGGTTGATCTTTATCAGACAGGAGATAGCAACGTAGCCCAGGTCTACCAGCAGAGCTTCGATCTAGAGCATAGCGCCACTGTTACCCAGTTGGGCGATACAAACACCGTAGCGCTGTATCAGCAAGGCGGTAATGGCGCTGTCGCTACGCTGTATCAGGAAGGCAGCAACAATACGCACAATGTCGAGCAGAACGGCTATGGCGGCAATACGCTTGAAGCCCGTACGGTTGGTAATGGCAACGCTCTGAATGCTATACAACGGCACGGAATGCAGGCAGACGCGATACAGACAGGCGATAACAATGTTATCAACCTGGATCAAACTGGCGGCTCCTCAGGTGGTACAGCCACAATCCAGCAGAACGGCAATGAAAACCTGGCTTCCGTTAACCAAAGCTCAGGTCGCTATCCTGCGACCAGTGTGGCATTAGCGCAGGAAGGTGATACCAATACCGCCACGATCAATCAAAACGGCGGATTTAGTACGGTTGATTTTGCCCAGCAGGGCAATAATAACGACCTGACAATTGATCAGTTTAGTATCAGCGGCACCATTACAGGACGCTCTACGGGCAATGACAACGTGGCTGCTATTACCCAGGACCTGTATTTCGCTCGTGTAGATCTCGTACAGGAGGGTGACGGTAACCTCGCCACAATCGACCAGTCTGGCAACAACAGCCTGGCTGCGGTCAGCCAGATAGGCTTCTCCAATCAGGTTGCCATTACTCAGGCCACGCCAGTAGATATAAACGGCAACTCAGCTACCGTCCTGCAGAACGGTACAGGAAACATTGCCAGGATTACCCAGCAGTGATGTAAGCAGCTGGCGCTGACATGGTTAGCGCCAGCCCTGAGTACTGGGCTGGTAAGGCCAGAGTTCGCCCGTTCGTGTGACCTCATAGAGGTACTTCTACATGTTTACGCTCAAGCCCTTGGTTATGGCACTGCTGATACTCTCAGGCAGTTATGCCCTTGCCGCAAATAACACTGCTATCCAAACACAAGACGGTAACTACAACGATACTCTTCTGGAGCAGGCCGGTGAGGGTAATAACGCTGTCCAGATTCAAAGGGGTGATTTCAGTCGCTCGGAAGTTGTGCAGACCGGTAACGGTAACTCAGCTCAAATCGAGCAGGTCTCCCAGGCTTCTACTCCTGAAAATAGTCTGCGGCTTGAACAGATTGGCAATCAGAACACCGCGCTGCTCAATCAACAGAACCTGGGATACGGACATCAGGCTACTGTTTTGCAGCGAGGAGATGGTAATGACATAACGCTTTACCAACAGGACGGCAATGGCTCGGTTGCCAGCTTGTATCAGGAGGGGAATGGGAACATCCATAACATCCAGCAGCTGCGCTACGGCAATGAATTAAGCGTAACGAGTGTGGGTAATGGAAATAGCGCAACCACTACGCAGTATGGAGGCGGACCTGCGCATGCTGAGCAGCGAGGCGAGGGTAATTCGGTTGAGCTGACCCAAAGTGTAGGCTACGCCGGGGGCAATATCGAGGTCTACCAAGAGGGTACAAACCAGGCGGCGACGCTTTATCAAACCTCGTCGCGGTATGGGCAAATCGACTTGATCCTGAATCAGGTAGGTGATGGCAATACAGCCAACTTGGCTCAACGTTCCGATATGGCAACGCTTGAGTTCGTTCAGGATGGCACTGGCAATGATCTTGTTGCAGACCAAGGCATCTGGCGAGGCTCTTTGGGCGGCGCCATGGTTGGAAATGGCAACGTCATAGAAGCCAGTCAAGTGGGGACATACTTGAATGCATGGCTGGAGCAGAACGGTGATAACAACCGTATAGCTGTCTCTCAAAGAGGGCTTGGTCATACCGCGTCTGTTCGTCAGACCGGAACAGGAAACGAGACTGCCATTACGCAAGATGATTACGTTAGTGATTACGAGCCTAACAGCAGTGCCTATGTCCTTCAGGAAGGAGAGGCAAACAGCGCTGTGTTGAATCAAAGCTTTGGGCCTTTGGCGAGAGGTTTTATCGAGCAAGCCGGAGCAGCCAACCAGGCGACTATAGATCACAGCAATATTGAGGGTTGGACAACAGCCGGCATTCAGCAGACTGGGGATAACCATAAGGCCTCGATTACTCAACATGACACGGTAGGGTTCGACGAGGCCACAATTACCCAGCAGGTGGTAGGTAATGTAGCGAGTATCACTCAAGGCGGCCTGCTCAATGGCGAAGTAGTGGTCGGTGAGCGTGTAGCCACTATCTCTCAAACCGGTATGAACAATGTGGCTTCGGTTATTCAGCAATAACCGACGGTGCAGGTGTTGTCCTGAATGAGGCAGCACCTGTTGTTCTAGCGTCTGGGCCTGAAAATTACTGCCGTAGTCCAGGCGTGCGTTACCGCCTGTCCGATCCTGTGAGATACAGGCCCGGACAACAACAATAACGCTATTGAGGGACGTGCATATGTTCAGGTTAAAACCCTTGGCTGTTGCCTTGATGTTGGTTATTGGCAGCCATGCCTATGCTGAAAGCAATACCGCTACCCAGAATCAGGCAGGAGACAACAACGAGGCCACGCTGGAGCAGCAGGGCGCAAGAAATCAGGCGACGCAAACACAGACGGGCAGTTTCGGCCGATCTGTCATTGTCCAGAACGGCGATGACAACGTCGCGGAGACTGTTCAGGACACTGCGTTTTCTTCCAACACTATCGATCTGGGCCAGACCGGTAACCGGAACACGGCCTCTCTTTATCAGGACAGCGGCTCACAATCGGCTACTGTAACCCAGGCAGGCGATGACAACAGCGTGTCGCTGTATCAGCAGGATGGGCAGGGCTCCGAGGCCACGGTCTATCAGGAAGGCAACAACAATACACATACCATCCAGCAACAGTGGTACGCCAATACCGTTAATACTTCCAGCGTGGGTAACGGCAACGCCACTCAGGTGACTCAGACCGGCTATGGTGTTGGACAGACTACCCAATTAGGCGATAACAATACAATTATCCTGGAGCAGGGCAGTAGCGATTCGGGAGCTGTTGCTACGGTTACCCAAAACGGTAACGAAAATCTGGCGTCTGTCACTCAGAGTACCTCACGTTATCTTTCCGAGATGACATTGGATCAAGTAGGTAATGGCAACTCCGCGACGGTTGATCAAGGCTCGAATGCGTCGTTCATTTTCCGCCAGGAGGGTAACACCAACCAGCTGACCAGCGCGCAGAGTGGGCTCGGCGCCACGGTGCGTGGCAGTTCCATTGGTGATGAGAATACCGTTTCGATTAATCAGGATGGGATTACCAACACCATTAATCTCGATCAACTAGGTTCTACCAATAGCGCAACACTAAGCCAACAGGCAGACCGTAGCGTGATCGATGTCAGTCAAACCGGTAATGCCAACCAGGCCGCGGCCGCCCAAGGTGGTGGTGGGCCTATGGTGTATGACAGTGTGGCGCGGATTGCCCAGGAGGGTGATCGCAACACTGCTTCTATTGACCAGTTCTGGGGCAGCCGGCAGGCCGAGATTACCCAGACTGGCAATGACAATGAGGCCGACATCACCCAGGCCAACCCCACTGGGACGGCCATGGCTGAAATCACCCAAAGCGGTGACCTCAACAGCGCCAGCCTGACGCAAAGCTGGAGCAATGGCGGTAACGAGGCCAGTATCAGCCAGAGCCTGAGCGGCAACGTGGCAACGGTGGTGCAGGGCGGTTTGGTCAATGGTGACTTCAACAGCGGAAATGACTCGGCGACCATCGTTCAGAATGGCTTGAACAACGTGGCTTCTGTGCTTCAGCAATGAGGGAGCAGACGCTGCCGTGCGTTACGGCAGCGTCTCGTTACCCAGAGCAAAATCCATTGCGGCTTCGGCGTGAATTTCGGTCGTATCGAAGACAGGAAGGGCAAGATCCTTCTGGCTGAGCAGTAATCCGATTTCCGTACAGCCCAGGATCACGCTGTCGGCACCCTGGTCGGCCAGCTTGCCGATTTCTGCCACATAGGTCTGTCTGGATTCGTCCCGAACCACGCCCTGGCACAGCTCTTCATAAATGATCTGGTGAACCCGCTCGCGACCTGGGGCGTCCGGGATACGTGGGTCCAGACCGTGGGCGCGCAAGTGGCCGACATAGAAGTCCTGCTCCATGGTAAAGCGTGTGGCGAGTAGGGCGGGGCGCTGCATACCGGCTTTCGTTAACGCTTTTGCGGTCGCGTCAGCGATGTGGATCAACGGAATATCAATTGCCGCCTGGATAGGTTCGGCCAGCTTGTGCATGGTGTTGGTGCAGATGAGCAGACCTTCGGCGCCTGCCGTTTCCAGGCGGCGTGCTGCATCTACCAGCAGTCTGGCGCAACCGTCCCAATCGCCGTGATGTTGCAGCTCGGCAACCTTTGCAAAATCGACTGACCACATAAGCAGTGGTGCCGAGTGCAAACCGCCAAGGCGCTGCCGGGCGATTTGATTGAGAAGGCGATAGTACGTGACCGAGCTTTCCCAGCTCATGCCGGCAAGAAGTCCTAGCGTTCGCATGATTCTGCTCCTTGATGAGGGAGTGGAACCGTCTCACAGGCCAGTCCAATGCAGCAAGGCAAGAGGCCACTGTACCGATCCGATAGTTAACAGCTGTATCGATTGTTCAGTAAAAAGCCCGATCTAGAGCTTTAAATGGTCAAGAATACTTAACCCCGCTGTCATTTTCGGTTGTTAGCGTGCCCCCATCATTTTGGAGGGCAGTCATCATGAGAACCTGGGAAGAACCCAAGAAGCGCAAGGCTCATATCGAGCTCATCCCGATGATCGACGTGATGATGTTCCTGTTGGTCTTCTTTGTACTGGTCAGTCTGAACGTGATCCCGGCATTGGGAATGAAAACCCAGCTACCTAGCGCCAGCAGCGCGCAACAGCTCAAACCGCAGAACAAGGCCATCCTGACGCTAGGCGCTAACGGTGAGCTGCAACTGGATGGTCAGGACATTCAGGTCGATGCCCTGGTCGTGGCGCTCAAGGCGCAGGAGAAACCAGACAGCAAGACCACCATTATCGTCAACAGCGACAAGGGCGTGGAAGTAGCCCGGTTGGTCGAGGTGATGGACACCCTTCGTTTGGGCGGCTTTACCTCCGTCTCCATCGCCACGCGCAAGTCCTGATCCATGTATACGTTCTATCGCTCCCGCCATGTGTTGGGCTGGCTACCTGCGCTTGCTGCGCTGGTACTGATTGCCCTGTATGCCCAGCGTACGCCGCTGAAAGTTCAGCCGGTATACGACGAGTCGGCCGTGGAATTGGCTTTGGTTGAACCGGACCCTGTTCAGGAACCCGAACCGGTCGTTACACCGCCGGAGCCTGTAGCCGAACCGGTTAATGCGCCTCCGCCGGAGCCTGTTGTTGAGCAGGAGGAGGCTGCCTTGCCACCACCTCCCAAGCCGCAACCCAAACCTGAGCCCAAGCCAGTGCCGAAGCCGCAACCCAAGCCTCAGCCGAAACCACAGCCAAAGCCAGTGGCCAAGCCTGCCGTGGCCAAGGTCGAGCAACCGGTAGCCAAGCCGACGCCTGCTTCGGCACCTGCTCCGGCCGCGGCCAAGCCGGCACCCGCCGCCCCCCCCAAGCCGACCGTCAATGCCCAGGCACTGGAAGGCGGTTACGTACAGGGGTTGCGTGCCGAGCTGGATCGTTACAAGCAGTACCCCACCGGACGCCAGGCATCGCTTGAGCGGCCACACGGCGATGTCGTGATCTGGCTGCTGGTCGACCGCGCCGGACGCGTACTGGACTCCGGCATACAGGACAAGGCCAGCAGCATGCTGCTCAACCGCGCGGCCACCAACAGCCTGAACCGTATCAAGAACGTCAAGCCGTTCCCGTCCGAGGCCTTTGCCGGCAAGGACCAGCTCCGCTTTACCGCCACCTTCAGTTACAGCATGCAGTGATTATCCGATTCGAGGAATTCCAATGAAGTACACAAGGATTTACCTGGCGCTGGTTGCCTCTGGTCTTTGCCATGGTGTGGCCATGGCGCAGGAAACCGGTGAGCGTGATGTCGGCACCATCGGCGTCGAAGGAAAGACCACGCTGGGCAGCGGGTACATGACCCCTGAAGAAAGCCCCAAGTCGCGCTCCACCCTTACTCGCGAAGCCATGAACAAGCAGACGGCAACCGCCAATGCCGTCGACCGTCTCAAGTACACACCGGGACTGAACATCTCCAGCGAAGACGCCACGGGCCTGTCGGGCTTTCGCTTCACCCTGCGGGGGCTTAACTCCGATCAGGTCGGCATGTCTGTTGACGGGATGCCTATCAATGACTCGGGCAACTATGCGCTGTATTCCAACCTGCTGGGCGATCCGGAAAACATCGACCAGATCTCCGTAGTACAGGGCGCCTCGGATGCCGACGGTCCGCACATCGGCTCCAGTGGCGGCAACATTACCCTGACAACTATTCGGCCAACCAAAGAGACCGGCGCATTTGTTAAACAGACTGCAGGCAGCAACGGTACTTACAAGACCTTTGCCCGTCTGAACACAGGCGAGTGGAATGGCCTGTCCAACTGGCTGTCTGCCTCGCATACCGAAGGTCAGATGTGGCGCGGTCACGGTGCCGTTCGGGCCGACAAGGTGGAATGGAACAGCTTTTTCGACGCCGGGGATGGCAATACGGCCAACCTGATCCTCAAGTACCATGAGCAGGACAACAACAGCTATAGCCAGCTCACCAAGAATGAATTCACCCAGTACGGGCGCAAATACGATCCTAACCCCAATCCGCCTGCGCTGGGCTCCAACGGCAAGATTTCCAAGTACTACGAGCTGGCACAGAATCCCTTCAAGACTTTTACCGGCGTGCTCAACACCCAATTCCGCCTGCGGGATGATATGTCCCTGTCGGTCATCCCCTATTACTACTGGGGGGACGGCAGCGGCGTAGGCAGTACCGCGTATTCGCTCAACCGCGGAACCAGCAGCAATGGTGTCTACGACCTGGGCAATCTGCCTACGGCCAGCAGCTACGCCAATGACGGGCTTTCCTATACCGGCGTTTATTATCGGCCGTCTCGTACCCAGACCTGGCGCCCCGGCATCACGACCAAGCTGAACTGGGACCTGGGCGATCACAGCCTGCAATTCGGTTATTGGTATGAACGCGCCCGCCAGCGGCAGACCCAGCCGTTCATTGCACTCAAGTCCAGTGGCAAGCCTGAGAGCGTCTGGTCTGACTCGGACGAGACCCGCGACGCCAACGGCAACATCATCCAGGGACGCGACCGTTACACCGTTACGCCAGCCCATAAGGTCTGGGTACAGGATACCTGGTACATGAACCCGGACTGGACGCTCAACGCCGGCGTGGCCTACATGGATGTCGATCGCAAGGGGACCAACCATGGCAGCCTGACCGAGTTGCCAGAGAAGCGTCACCAGAACTATAGCAAGGTGCTGCCGACCTTGGGTATTGGCTACCGCTTCGACGAGCAAAACCAGTTCTTCTATAACCTGACCCGTAACATGCGCATACCGTACAACTACGTGCTGTACGATCAGGGTGAGGGCTCGATCAATCTTAATCCCGAGACCAGCTGGAGCAACGAGCTGGGTTGGCGCTACACCCAGGAAGACATGGCCCTGTCGGCCACGCTGTTCTACCTGAAGTTCAAGGATCGCCAAGTCTCCTCGCGTGACGAGAACGGTGACTACGCCGATATCAACGCGGGTGACGTAGACAACATGGGGCTTGAGCTGGAGTGGAGCGGCCTGCTGCCGCACAACTTCAATTACTACACCTCCTACACGTACACCCGTGCCAAGCAGAAGGACGACGTCACTGCCTACAACAATGGCGTTGCGGTGGAACTGCCTACCAGCGGCAAGCAGTTTGCCAACGTGCCCAAGAACATGCTGGCAGCCAATATCGGTTATGACGACGGGCGCTATTACGGCACTTTCGGCGCCAAGTACACCAGTAAGCTCTACGGTGACCTGACCAATGACGAGAGCATTCCGGGCCGGACGATCTTCAACCTTGGGGCTGGCATATACCTGCCGGTAGACAAGCACATCGTCAAGGACGCCACCCTGCGTCTGAACGTCGACAACCTGTTCGACAAAAAGTATCTGGACGGTGTGTACACCTACAAGACCAACGCAGCGAGCTACAGCGGCTACCGCGACGGCGACCCGGCTTACATCGTCGGCGTCGAGCGGACCGTAACGGTGTCCCTGGAAGCCAGCTTCTGACCTTCGAACCTTCTTTAACGAGGTGTGCTGAATATGAATACCGACCTGCTCCATGACATCACGTTTTATGTCATGTACGGCGCTATTGCCATTGCCCTGTTCGTCATCATCGAGCGGAGCCTGTATTTTGCCTATACTCGCAGACAGGCGCGCCAACTGGAGTCATTGCTGACGGCCAAGGTACGCAGCGACCGTGACCTGCCGGAGTCCTTTACCCGCCGCGAAAGCTTGCCGCTTACCATGGTGCGGCCGGTGCTGGCGCAGAAGGCGCAGCGAGGAACGCGCAAGGAACTGGACGAGACAATCGAGGCGCAGTACCTCGCAACCCGCGCACCGCTGGCCCGTAGTCTATGGATCATCGAAACCATTACGACCGCGGCGCCGCTGCTGGGTCTGTTGGGTACCATTCTGGGCATTATTGATACCTTCAAGGCGCTGGCTTCGGCAGGTGTGTCCGACCCGGGTCAGATCTCAGCAGGCATCGGAACGGCGCTGTTTGCGACCGGTTTGGGTATTGCCATCGCGCTGGGCTGCGTGGTCTTTCATAACTTCTTCCAGGATCGCCTGGAGCGCATCAACGATCAGCTCAAGATCCTGCTGATTCGTGCCAGTATGGGTGCTCAGCCTGTGGATGAAGCCCACGTTCAATCTGTAGAGCCAATGGCGCAGTACCGTACCGCCTGATCGGTTGCGGCGAGGGCCAGTCGGTCCTCGCCCAGTCTTTTCCTTCTTGTTTGAGACCTCCATGCCTGTATTGTCCCGTTTGCCGATCCGTGGCGCTCGACGCCTGTGGTTCGGATTTTTTCTGCTCAGCGCCAGTACGCTCAGTTGGGCCGATTTCAAGATTCCAGGGTTCGAATTGGTGCATACGGTGCCGGTGGGGACTGATCTGGCAACGCCTGACCTGCGTAACCCGGTCGAGGTCTGGAGCGAAATGTTCGACCGGGCCCAGCACCGTATCGACATTGGCCAATTCTATGCGTCCGGTCAGCCGGGTTCGCAACTGGATACTGTGATTGAGCATTTGCAGGCGGCCGGGCAGCGCGGCGTGACGATTCGCTTCCTGCTGGAAGAGAAGGGGCTGCGGATGTCGGACCCTGCCACGCTGGACCGCTTACGCAGTATTCCTAATCTGACCATGCATGTATTGCCGTATGGCCAGCTGACCGGGGGGATCATTCACGCCAAATATCTGGTCGTAGATGGCCGCGAGGCATTTGTGGGTAGCCAGAATTTTGATTGGCGTTCCCTTACGCATATCCATGAAACAGGTGTGCGGATCAGCGACCGCACGGTAGCGGGTCAAATACAGGCTATTTTCAACCAGGACTGGCAGGCACAGCAGGCTTTGGCGGAGGGCAAACCGATTCCGCAGCCGCGACAGGACTCCAGCAGGGAGCCAGCGCCTACCGGCAATTACTTGGTCGCCAGCCCTGCGCGCTACAACCCGCCCGGCGTGCGTGACTCCCAGATAGAGTTACCGCGTTTGCTTGCTCAGGCCCGGCATGAGGTGCGGGTGCAGTTGCTTGACTATGCGCCGCTTTCCTATGGGCCGGACAATACCCGCCCGTATTACCCGGTAATCGACAATGCCTTGCGCGCGGCGGCCGCCCGAGGGGTATCCATCAAGCTGATGGTGTCCCACTGGAACACGGGCGCACCGGAGATCGACTACCTGAAAAGCCTGGCCGTGCTGCCGAATGTACAGGTCAAGATCGTCACGCTGCCGGCCGATCCGGGCGGTTTCATTCCTTTTGCGCGGGTGATTCACAGCAAGACGATGGAAATCGATGGACGCCTGGCCTGGGTGGGCACCAGCAATTGGCTCGGCGGTTATCTGGATAACTCCCGCAACCTGGAGGTGGTGATGCAGGATCACGCCATGGCCGAGCGCATTCGCCAGCTCCATGAGCAGTTGTGGAACAGCCCCTATGCCGACATGATCAGCGTGACGCGTACTTACCCGGAGCCGCATCCCGGCACGCCGTGATTGCCAACGGGACGGGTATCGGGCTGAATGCCGCTCACCCTGGAAAGGAGCCTGTACCGTGACACGTAAATCGTTGCTGATCGCTTGGGCAGGTGGCCTTGTGCTGATCCTGCTGGGATATGGCGTGATCGACCGGCCCATTGCCTATTGGGCCCATGCAGGCGACCTGCGCCATCTGACGTGGCCCAACCTGATGACCCATGTGGCGGACTGGCTGACGGTGCTGGCGGTACTGCTGATCATTGTCCTGGGCATCGGTCAGCGATTGTTGCCCGTGCATCGTCACCGCTGCTTCGTTCTGGCCTTCAGCGTCCTGGTCGCCAAGGGCGTGAAGGATTCGCTCAAGCCTGTCTTCGGTCGTTATTGGCCGGAGACCTGGACCCATGGCAATCCCTCGCTGATCCATAATCAGGCTTATGGCTTCAACTGGTTTCACGGCGGAGACTGGTACGCGTCCTTTCCTTCTGGACATACCACAGTTGCCTACGCTGCCGCCGTGGCGATTGCCCTGTGCTGGCCCCGCCTGAGGGGACTTGCGGTAGTAATAGCCGCGGTGATACCGGTGGGGCTTTTGCTGTGTAACTACCACTTCTTTTCCGATGTGGTCGCCGGTGGCCTGCTTGGCGCCAGCGTAGCGGTACTCGTCACCAAGGTCATGGGTGTGGCGTCGAAAGGGCGATAAGGTCTTCTGTATCCACTTCGCGTCCGAGCATAACTTTGTAGGCGGCCAGCTCATCACGGTCCATTACCTGAAGGGCTACGCCCAGCAGCGTGGCGGGGCGGGCTTTGGCCAGGTTTGCCTCAAGGTCTCTCCAGGTTGAGTGGCCCTTATCGAAAATCCGGGCACTGGGCGTGCCGCCTATCTCGATCTTCACACCTTCAACTTTGAACTGCACGTATTCCACATCCCAGCCCTCCTCGCAGCGGCGCTCGAGGGGCTTGGTCGTGACAGCAGCGCCGGCAGCGGCTATTTCTTGCAAACGGTCTGCTGGAATCAGAAGGTCAATATCGTTCAGCGGGCGTCTGGCGCCATAAACATGGGCCGCCAGACCGCCGCATAAAAGAAAGGGGATGTGTCGCTCGTTCAGCAGATCGATGATCCAGTGCAAGGCAGCAGCGTGACTCATGGGAACCCCTTTTGGCTCTACTGCGTATCTGCCTTGCAGTATAGAGGCGCTACGCAGCCGTCAGCATGCCCTGCTTTTCGATAAAGGCGATGATGTCCTCCAGGCCCTGGCCCACTTTCTGGTTGCTGAACACGAACGGCTTCTCGCCCCGCATCTTGCGGGCGTCACGGTCCATCACTTCAAGTGAGGCACCGACCATTGGGGCAAGATCCACCTTGTTGATAACCAGCAGGTCAGACTTGCAGATGCCTGGGCCGCCCTTGCGGGGGAGTTTGTCGCCCGCAGACACGTCAATCACGTAGATAGTCAGGTCGGACAGCTCCGGGCTGAACGTGGCGGAAAGATTATCGCCGCCGGATTCGACCAGGATCAGATCAAGACCAGGAAAGCGGCGGTTGAGCTGGTCTACCGCTTCCAGGTTGATGGAAGCATCCTCACGGATGGCCGTGTGCGGGCAGCCACCGGTTTCCACGCCGATGATACGCTCAGGGGCCAACGCCTCGTTGCGCACGAGAAAATCGGCATCTTCACGGGTATAGATATCGTTGGTGACAACCGCCAGGTTGTAACGATCACGCAGGGCACGGCAGAGGGCGAGGGTGAGGGCCGTCTTGCCGGAACCGACCGGGCCGCCAATACCGACGCGCAGGGGTTGAGTGTTCATCGCGCTTGTTCTCCTAGGATCTGAAAAGACGGCTGTATTGTTGTTCGTGGGCCATGCTGGCGAGCGCCAGGCCAAACGGTGCGCTGCCCCAGAGGGTTTCCGGCAACGCGCGGGCAGTTGCGAGGGCTGCGTCCAGGGCTGGCAGGAGTTCAGAGGTCAGTCGCTGTGCTGCCTGCTGGCCGAGAGGCAGGGTTTTCATCAGAACGGCCAGCTGGTTTTCTAGCCACCCCCAGAGCCAGGCCGAGACGGCCTCTGCCGGGGTAATGGCCCAGGCACGCGCGGCAACCGCCCAACCCAGGGCAAACGTTGGCTCGCTGGCTAAAAGGTGCTCGCGTGCTTCGGGGTCCAGTTCGGGCAAGTCCTTGAGCAGTTGCGTCAGGGAAAAACCGGTCTGGCGGCTCTCCAGGCGCAGCTCTCGGGTTTCTCGGCTGGCTGAGTGGCGGCCTGCCAATTCAGCCAGCCGCAGCCAGTCACCGGAGGCTGCGGCTTGACAGTGAGCTAGCAGCAAGGGCGCTTCGAAGCGGGCAAGGTTAAGCTCCAGCTGATCTTCGAGCCAGACGCGGGCCGAGCTTGAGTCGGTTACGAGGCCGGTCTCGATGGCCGCCTCTAACCCTTGGGAGTAGCTATAACCGCCGATGGGTAATTGCGGGCTGGCCAGACGCATCAACGCCCAGGCCGGGCTCATATCCGCACCCCGAAATGGTGCAGCCGAGGGCCGTAATTGAAATCAGCCTCACCGTGGTGTGAGTGGTGATGCCCGCCACCATAAGCGCCATGCTCAGGTTGGAAAGGCGCCTGGATCGATTCACACGTAGCGCCCAGTTGATCCAGCATGGCCTTGAGTACGTGATCCTCCAGAATGCGTAGCCAGCCATCGCCTACTTGCAGCGCAACATGACGGTTGCCCAAGTGGTAGGCAGCGCGGGTCAGCTCATGAGCATTGGCGCAGGTGATGTGCAAAAGAGCCTCAGGGCGGGCGCAGACGCGTACGATACGGCCGTCCTGGGCACGCAGCCCTTCACCGTCAAACAGGGGCGGCTGGCCGCGTTCGAGAAACAGCCCGACATCTTCACCGCTGGCCGTCACGGTTCGCAGCCGGCTCTTGCTGCGCGCCTCGAAGCCAAGGTGAATTTCTTCGTGCCAGGTATCGGGGGAGGGCAGACGAGTGTGAATGACCAACATAAGGCAGTATCCGCTGTGCTTTATGAAGACTACAGCAAGCGGCCTGCCAGAACGCAACGGCTCGTTTCACCGGCGTTGCACAGGGGATCGTGCGCTCAGTTTGCCTGATTTCGGTGCAACAGCGGGTCGGAGGGCAGGGGTTCGCCCTGATTTGGTGCGAACAGCATGTTAAGGCCGCGCCAGTGCTTGGCACCGATCATGATGAAGCGTAGCTGATGAATGATCTTGGCCTGGGGCGTCTTGTGCGGCTCCAGTCCCTTGTCAGGCATATCAATCAGCTCGGGCAGGGTGGCGAATACGGTCTTGACCACTAGATCCGCCAGAACATCGATGTCCTGACACGAAAGGTGGGGCAGCCGGTTGAGCTGGGACAGGTCTAATGCAAGGTCATCAGTGATGCGCTGGCGCAGTTCACTGATGGCCTGACGAATCGACAGCGAACCGCCGTACTGCTCCCGGGCAAGAAAGATGAATTGGCTACGGTGTTCAGCGACGGCTTCGATAAAGATGCCGACCGAGGCATCTATCACGCCACGCAGCTCGATTTCGTTATGACGTACCCGGCGCAGGGTTTCGCGAAAGGTCTCGCCCACTTCGGCGACCAGCGCAAGTCCAAAGGCATCCATATCGGGAAAGTGCCGGTAGAAGCCCGCCGGGACGATGCCGGCACTTCGGGTGACCTCTCGCAGGCTCAAGCTGCCGAAGCCGCGCCCACTGCTCATGAGCATGCGCGCAGCATCCAGCAGGGCATGGCGGGTTTGCAGTTTTTGCTCGGCGCGGGAGGACATGGCGGTTTTCCAATCAGGCAAGGGGGTACTCTATCAAATACCCGCACGTCCGGTTGAAACACTTGTCGTGTGACAAAATCCGGGCGCCGGTAGTCTGTCTGCATATGGCGCATCATCCAGGTGATAATCGATGCGCTTAAAGATGAAGCACCCACGGCCAATAGCCGTGCCTTCGATCGCTCTCTTCCCGCCAGGATTGGCTCAGCTCAAATCAGACGACTCATGTTCAGCCCGCTTGTCACATTTCCCGCGCTCTATATTGCTACGCTCCTGATGCTGGCCGGTTCCGGCCTCTTCACCACTTACATCGGCCTTCGCCTGACGGAACAGGGGGCGGGCGATCTGTGGGTCGGCTGCCTGATGGCGGCGTATTATTTCGGGCTGGTCTGCGGTGGCAAGCTCGGCCACCGGCTGATCGCCAACGTAGGGCATATCCGCTCATACGTCGCCTGCGCCGGCGGCGCGACGGTGACGGTACTCATTCACGCCCTGACCGATCATCTGGGCGTCTGGCTGGTGCTGCGCTTCATCATGGGTGTCCTGATGATGAACCAGTACATGGTGATTGAAAGCTGGCTCAACGAGCAGGCCGAAAACCACCAGCGGGGCAAGGTGTTTGCTGGCTACATGGTGGCGGTGGACCTGGGACTGGTGGTCGGACAGGCCTTGCTGGCCGTACACCCGGCACTGGATTACAAGCCGCTGCTGCTGGTGGCAATCTGCTTTGCGTCCTGCCTGATTCCCATCGCCATGACGCGTCGCGTACACCCGGCCAAGCTGGTCGCCGCGCCCCTTGAAATCAAGTTCTTCTGGCAGCGCGTACCGCAGTCACTGGTCACGATCTTTGCCGCTGGCCTGATGGTCGGTGCCTTCTATGGTCTGGCGCCGGTGTACGCCAACCGCAACGGGCTCGATACGGCGCAGTCGAGTATGTTCGTGGGTATGTGCATCGTGGCAGGCTTTTGTGCGCAGTGGCCGCTAGGCTGGCTGTCCGATCGGGTCGACCGCTGCAAGCTGATCCGCGCCAACGCCGTGCTGCTCTGCCTGGCGGCGATTCCGATGTGGGGATACATCACCTTGCCCTATGCCGGACTGCTCGGCACCGGCTTTTTGACGGGCATGCTGTTGTTCACGTTGTATCCGTTGTCAGTGGCCTATGCCAATGACCATGTAGAACCCTCGCGCCGTGTAGAGCTCTCTGCCATGCTGCTGACCACCTATGGTGTAGGCGCTTGTATCGGACCGCTACTGGCCGGTGCGCTGATGAATCAGTTTGGTCCCGGCATGTTCTATATTCTGATTTCGATCTACGCGGTTATTCTGATCATCTGGGTTCAGCCCCGCTTCGTAACAAATGAGCATCTCGTGGATGAAGCACCACTGCACCACGTGGCGATGCCGGATACGGTCAGCCCGATGGCCGCTACGCTTGACCCCCGCGTGGAGGAAGTGCCCGAGGAGCTGATGGTGGATACGCCGCCTAACATTGGCCGCTCCGATGGCCTCCCGGATGAAAAGCCGGTCGCGTGAAACGGTCGTGTGAAGTAGTCGCCTGAACGCGCGTTATATATAAAAAAGCCCGATCAACTGGTCGGGCTTTTTTATGGGGCCAGCATCAGACAATCCGGTGCATGCGGTGATGCGAACGGTCGATGGTCTGCTGTGAATCATCGGCAGCCAGCTGCGGCTGAATGTGCTCCTGTTGACGCTGGATCATCCGGTCAATGGTCTGCTCGGTGCCATCTTCGGCTACCTGAAGCTGGTGCTGCTGGCGATGGATCATCTTATCGATGGTCTGCTCGGTACCATCTTCAGCTAACTGGATCTGATGTTGCTGACGATGAATCATCTTGTCGATGGTCTGCTCAGTACCGTCTTCGGCCAGTTGGGCAGGAGTATTCAGGCGGTTTTGCTGGCGCTCGATCAGGCGGCCCAAGGTCTGGTCGGAGCCGTTCTCGGTCAGCAGACGTTCTTCAATGCTCTTGGTCTGACGGTTGATCATCTTGTCCACGGTGTACTGGCTGCCATCTTCTGCGTACAGCTGAGCGGCTTGGGGCAGGGATTGAGCAGCAACCAGAGTGTTGAATGCCAGGGCGGTGAGGCCGATACCGAATGCGATAGTGCGTTTCATGATCTGTTTCCTCGATGGGATCGTTTCGACAGATTCAGTATCGGTTCGAGTTGATCGATTAAAAAATGGATCGTAGGCATACCAAACATCACCGGAAATGATGCCCAGTCGAGGTGGCATATGTTCTCGTTGATAGTGCAGGGCGCGCTGATCTCTAGTACGCGCCTTTCAGCCCAAAGAGATCCCGTACTGCCCGGGCATATTCCTGGCTTCCGATGGACATGCTGTTGGTGTGGTTGCCTCCTTCAATGAGTAATAACCGTTTCGGATCCTGAGCTTTCCTGAATAACTCCTCGCTGAAACGCGAGGGTACGTACTGGTCACCTGTTCCATGGACAATCAGTACCGGCATATAGACCTGGTCGATCTTGTCGATGGAATTGAATTTCTCCGACATGATCCAGCGGATCGGCAACGAGGTGTCGACCACGGCAGCCGCCGCATCCGCGAGGCTGGTAAAGGTCGACTCGATGATCAGCCCGGCTGCAGCGGCGGGGTCGCCCTCCGGGTCTTTCTGTTTTGAAATCTGCTGAGCCAGGTTGACGGCTATTGCACCGCCCAGCGAGTGTCCGTAGATATAGCGTTTTTTAGGGTCGGGCTGCAGCTCAACGAGGCGCTTCCAGGCCACCCGGGCATCCTCATACACCGTGTTTTCCGAGGGCAGATCGCCAGGGCTTTCACCAAAGCCCCGATAGTCGATGGCCAGAACGGAATAGCCCAGGCTGCGCAGGGCAGTGATACGACGCACCTGGGCGGTCAGGTTCCAGCGTGTTCCATGCAGGTACAGGGCGGCAGGGGCATCTTTCTTTGCAGCAGGCCACCACCAGGCATGGACATATTGCGTCGTGCTGATCCCTGTCGTGACCGGGATGTTGAACTGCTGGACGCCGGCGGGCACGCCCGAGAACCAACTGGCGGTGCCGGGCTCGATGTTGAACACCAGCTCGCGCTCCTTGTGGGCGAGTTCAGAACAGCCAAACGGCAGGCCCACACCCAGCAACAAGGCAAGAAAGGCCAAGGGGCGCCAGCGGCGGCGAATCAATGTGGTAGACATGAACAGGGCTCTTGCGAAATGCAGATGGACCGTTGGAGGCGCGTTACCTAAGAGAGACTGGAAAACCTGCCTGGCCGTTCGGCAGAAGCCTTTAATGGATATTTCAGCGAACGTCTGTGAACAACTGGCGTCTTAATAAGTGAACGCACTTAATCAAGGAGCATGGGTATGTTGAAGTTTATTGGAGGCACCGCCGGCGTTATTTTCATCATCGGCCTGATCGTGGTTATCGGCATCATCAAGTTGATCTTCTGATGCGAGGCTCATGAAAGGCCCACCTGAGCATGCGGTGGGCTTTTTTATGGGCGCATGCGTTACTCTTCTTCGTCCTCAGGCATTTCCTCAAAGTCATCCGGGGACAGTTCCGCTTCCTGGCGCTCTGGTGCTACTGGCGATTTATCGGCCATGCTAGGTCTCCTCTGAGTGGGTGTACCTGTTGTGAGGAGCCGAAATAGCCGAAGTTCTGTACAGCCGACTTACGGTGTATCGCTGCTGCCTTTACCCAGATTTTTCTGCATCACCACCACGTCATGCCACTGGCCGAACTTGAGGCCGACCTTTTCCAGAATACCTATCTGACGAAAGCCCAGGCTGCGATGGAGCCCGATGGAGCCTGCATTGCTGCTGTCGCCGATAAGCGCCACCATCTGTCGCCAACCTCCCGCTTCGCAGCGCTCAAGCAGTGCACTCAACAGGGCTTTACCCAGGCCGCGGCCACGCCAGCCTTCCTCCAGATAAACCGTGTCTTCCAGGGTGTAACGATAGGCCGATCGCGTGTGATAGAAGTTGGCATAGCAGTAGCCTCGTACCATGCCATCCAGCTCGGCGACCAGAAACGGCAAGGAGGCTTCCTGAAGGGTCCGCAGGCGTCGTTTCATGCCGGCTTCATCAGGTGGAATTTCTTCAAAGGTGGCCGTTCCATGCAGAACATGATGGGCATAAATGGCCTGGATAGCAGGAATATCCGACTCGGTGGCATCACGGATTTGAAGCGAGGGTAGCGGCATGACCATGTCCTTCTTGAAGCGTCCTTCTTGATACACCCCGTCGCCTGGCTAGAACAAGCGTCTCGATAGGTGGTCCCCATTTCCGAGGGGTCCGAAACTTTACTGAGGAGAAAGACAGATGTCTGCTACCGCCAGGAAGACCGATCCGGAATTGTGGAACAGTGTTAAAGAGGATGTGACGCGTGGCTCGAAGGGTGGTCGTGCTGGCCAGTGGTCGGCGCGAAAAGCGCAATTGGCGAGCCAGGAATACCAGAAGCGGGGTGGGGGTTATGAGGGCGGTAAGGGCCCCGACAACCATCTCCAGCAATGGACCGAGCAGGATTGGGGGACAAAGTCCGGCGAGAAGTCTACCGAGACGGGTGAGCGCTATTTGCCCAAAAAGGCACGGGAACAGATCAGCGACAGCGAATATGCTCGCAGCACTGCCAACAAGCGGCGCGACACCCGTCGGGGCAAGCAGCACTCCAAACAGCCGGAGGATGTTGCCCGCAAGACGGTGTCTGCCCGTAAGACCGCTCTATCCGATATGACCAAGACCGAGCTGATGGCGCATGCAGCACACCATCAGGTCCGTGGGCGCTCGCGGATGAAAAAGGACGAGCTGATTCATGCACTCAAGCAGGCAGGTGAACAATGACAGCAAAAGCCCTTACCGAAGCGGACAAGAAAGAACTGCGCAGTGAATTCAAACAGGTGGTCAACATGCCGCCTGCCCGGCTGCGCAAGTGGTTGCAGGGCGAGGAGAGCCAGTCTGTCGGCATGACGGCCAAAGGCCAAAAGGTCAAGGCAAAGGCTGACGGCGAGGCAGTTGGCCATGAGATGGGCGAGCGTATCCTCGAGATTAAACGCAAGCGGCAGGCTGAGCTGAGCGAAGATGACTACCTGGCCATGCGTAAGGTCATCGGCTATGTGCATCGGCACATCAAGCAGCGCCCGGATGGTGAGGTAGGTGATACGCGCTGGCGCAAGTCCCTGATGAACTGGGGGCATGATCCCATGAAGCAAAAGGCCGGCTGATGACATCCCCAACCGCTCCGCCCCTTGGTCCAGTACTGGAAACCGGTCTTTATGTGGCTGACCTGGAAAAGGCTCGCCGTTTTTATGAGGAACTGCTGGGCCTGAGCGTCATGTTTCATGATGAGCGTGTCGCGGCCTATGACGCCGCACCGGGCAGTGTGCTGCTGCTTTTCCAGCAGGGCACGACCGATACGCCTGCTCAGCTTCCCGGCGGCACCATTCCACCCCATGACGGTTCAGGCAGACTTCATTACGCCTTTTCCATTGCTCCTGAATATCTACAGCCGTGGCGTGATCATCTGGCGACTCACGGGATTGTGATCGAAGGTGAAGTGCGATGGCCGAAGGGCGGAGTGAGCCTGTACTTTCGTGATCCTGACGGGCATTTGGTTGAGCTGGCAACGCCGGGGCTGTGGGAAAACTACTGATCTGCCCGCTGCTCTAGCGCAGGGTATGCCGCCCGGTTCATGAAATATCTTGTTACGTCTATACGGGACACGTTCGACTGGTGGCCTTTCAGTCTCATTGCCCAATTGTGATGTTAGCGCTAACATCAAACAAAAATAAGAATGAGCGCACCGAAAGGCGCTCTGGAGAGCGCCATGACTTCACCCGTCAGTACCTCCGCTACACCCGCTCAGGCCCTTGTCATCATGGGCGTCAGCGGTTCAGGGAAGACCGAGACGAGCCTGGGCGTTGCCCGCTGTCTTGGTTTTCGTCATATCGAAGCCGACCATTTCCATTCCGCTGAAAACGTGGCCCGCATGCAGGCCGGTACGCCATTGACCGATGCCGACCGTCTTGAGTGGCTCGATCGCCTGCGGCTTGAGATGCAAAAGGCTGTTCAGGATGGCACGGGATTCGTGCTGTCCTGCTCGGCACTGCGTCGCAGCTACCGGGACCGTCTGCGTGATGCTGTACCCGGCCTGCGTTTCGCGTATCTATCGGTCGATTACGAAACGGCGCTACAGCGCGTCGGAGAGCGTTCTGGCCATTACATGCCTACGTCACTCGTCAAGAGCCAGTTCGACACCCTCGAATCTCCCAGAGGAGAGCCAGGGGTGCTGTATGTCGATGCCTCCAAGGCCAGCGATGCGGTTGTTCAGGAGGTAAGCGCCTGGATGCATGCACCAATTCCAAGTAGTGAAATGGCTGCCTTGATCAGCCTGGCCTCAAAGATGCCCGATGCACCTTCTCCGCGGAACGAGCCGCCCCTGACCAGCGAGCCGATCTATAACAACCGCACGGCCCAGCGCTTCGATAAGCTCACCGACAGCTTAATGGCCATTCTGATGGCCTTCATGGTGGGTGCTGTCTTTGTCAATGTGGTGCTGCGTTATGCGTTCGGCTCCGGATGGGCCGGGGCCGAAGAGTTGTCCCGGCTGGCCTTCGTCTGGCTGATCTTTGTTGGCGTTGCGTCCAGCATGCGTCGCGGAGAGCTGATGAGTTTTACCCTGATCCGTGACAAGTTTCCGCGCATTGCCCGGCGGCTTGTCGATTCGGTCAGTGCCTTGCTGATTGCCACAGGCAGCGGCCTGTCTGCCTGGGGCGCGTGGTATCAGATGCAGTTTGGCTGGCAGAACGCGAGCCCTGTGGTGGGCTACCCGTTGGCTATCGCCATGCTGCCGGTGCTGGTCAGCATGATCGCACTCGCGGTGCTGGCACTGGTGCAACTGCTCAATGCCTGGCGTACCGAGCGGGAGGTACCGCCAGCCCTGGCAAATGTCACGGCAGACTGAGCCCGGTGTAATCAGTCGATTCCAATAACAAGACTACGAGGCGCTGCCTCCCTTAAGGGCTGATCATGACCGTTGCTGTCTTTCTTTCCTCCCTGTTGGGCTTCATGGCGTTCGGGATGCCGATTGCGTTTGCACTCCTGCTGACCGGCGCGGTGCTGATGTGGTACCTGGACTTTTGGGATGTGCAACTGCTGGCCCAGAATCTACAGGCCGGTGCCGACAGCTTTCCGCTCCTGGCTGTGCCATTCTTTATTCTGGCTGGCGAGCTGATGAACGCAGGCGGCATTTCCCGACGCATCATCACCATGGCCCAAGCCTTTGTCGGCCACAAGAAGGGCGGGTTGGGTTACGTTGCCATTGCCGCCTCGGTGCTGCTGGCCAGCATGTCGGGTTCGGCCCTGGCCGATACCGCGGCGTTGGCGACCCTGCTACTGCCCATGATGCGTCAGCGCGGCTATCCGCTCAGCTCTTCCTGTGGACTGGTGTCGGCAGGCGGCATTATTGCGCCGATCATTCCGCCGTCGATGCCCTTTGTGATTTACGGCGTTGTAACCAATACCTCGATCAGCCAGTTATTCCTGGCGGGTCTGGTTCCTGGGCTCATCATGGGGGCCGGGCTGATCATCGCCTGGACATTGATCGCCCGAAGCATTCACGAGCCGCCGCAACCCAAGGCTTCCTGGGCGGAACGCCGTCATGCCATCGTGGATGGCATTGCCGCCCTGATGCTACCGGTGATTATTGTGGGCGGTCTGCGGGGCGGTATCTTCACACCTACCGAGGCGGCCGTGGTCGCGGCAGTATATGCGCTACTGGTGTCCACGCTGCTGTACCGGGAACTGAGCTGGAACGCACTGGTTGAGGTGCTGACCCGGGCCAGCCGCACCACGGCCTCGGTGATGTTCCTGTGTGCGGCCGCGACCGTTTCGGCCTACATGGTCACACTGGCCCAGCTCCCCGATGAAATCGCCGCCATGCTGGGTCCGATTGCCGACAATCCCAAGCTGCTGGTAGCCGCCATCATGCTCTTGATGGTGGCCATCGGCATGGTACTGGACCTTACGCCCACCATCCTGATCCTGGGACCTGTCCTGGCGCCCATTGCAGCCAAGGCGGGCGTCGACCCGGTCTACTTTGGGGTGATGTTTGTGCTGATCGGCTCGATTGGCCTGATCACGCCGCCGGTGGGTACCGTATTGAACGTGGTTGGAGGGATCGGACGTATCCGCATGGAAAAGCTGGTGCAGGGCGTGCTGCCCTTCTTCTTTACCTATATCGCCATTGTTGTCCTGCTGGTGATCTTTCCCGAGATCATTACCGTACCGCTGAAGTGGTTGCATTGAACGGCCTGGGCCCCGCAGGGCCCAGGCATCAGGCTTTATCAACAACAATAAAAGGAACGCCCATGAAACGCTTTCTCTTCGCAACCCTGGCCACGGCTGTGCTCTGCGGCCCGCTAGCGACCCTCACAACCCAGGCCGCCGATGACATTCGCCCCCGCATGATCCGCTTCGGTTATGGCCTAAACGAAGACAGTAACCAGGGACGCGGCGCCAAGGTATTTGCAGAGGAGGTGGCCAAGGCCTCAGGTGGCAAGCTCAAGGTGCGCACCTTTGGTGCCGGAAGCCTTGGCCCGGATGCCCAGATGCAGAATGCGTTGATTGGCGGGGCGCAGGAAATGATGGTGGGTTCTACCGCGACGCTGGTCGGCATTACCAAGGAGATGGCGATCTGGGATACGCCCTTTTTGTTTTCCAATGCAAAACAGGCGGATTATGTACTCGACGGACCAGTAGGCCAGCAGGTTATGGACAAGCTCCAGGAAAAGGGCCTCGTCGGCCTTGTCTACTGGGAGAACGGCTTTCGCAACATGACCAACAACGTTCGCCCGATCAACAAGCTGGAAGACTTCTCCGGCATCAAGGTGCGGGTGATGCAGAGCCCGGTCTTCATGGATACCTTCAAGCAACTGGGTGCCAATGCCGTGCCGCTGCCGTTCTCCGAACTCTTTACCGGTCTGGAGACCAAGGCCGTGGATGGGCAGGAAAACCCGTTCAACACGATTCTGTCGTCCAAGTTTTATGAGGTGCAGAAGTACCTGACCGTGACCAACCACGTCTATAGCCCCTGGATCATGATGGCCTCCAAGCGTTGGTGGGATGGTCTGTCCAAGACCGAGCAGGACATCCTGATGGAGGCAGCCAGGAAGGCACGTGATGCCGAGCGGCTGGACACACGCGCCGAAGGCGAAAAAGCCCTGGAAGAGCTGAAGGCCCATGGAATGCAGATCAACCAGGTGAGCGCAGAGGAAACCCAGCGCATGCGTGAAAAGGCGCAGCCGGCCATCCAGTCGGTTATCGATACCGTGGGCAAACCGCTGTTCGATCAGGTTCAGGCTGAAATCCAGAAAGCGCCGCAGTAAGGGCGCTTCGCCCTGTAAATCGAGGGTGCAGTACCGATCTTCCGCACTCTGCTTGCAAGCCTTGCAACACCAGAAAACCCCAGCCTGCGCGCTGGGGTTTTTCATTTATAAAAAAAGTTATAAGCAAATGAATAAAAATGATTTTTAGATATAAGATAAGGCTTGCTATGGTTCGCTACATACCTGAAGGGCATACCGACCCTGACAGGACAGTTGAAGGGGAACGGCATGCTAGTGGTTTCGCTGGCGGGCAGCCCGGGGGCCAGATCCCGATCGAGCGTACTGCTCGGCGAGGCCCGGCAATGGCTGAACGCACATGGGGTCGAGGTAGCCTCCTGGCGCATCCAGGATTTCCCGGCCGAAGATTTGATCCAGGCGCGGTTCGAGAGCCCTCAGGTCAAGGCCTTTGTCGAGCACGTGCACAATGCGGACGGCCTTGTGGTGTCCACACCGATCTACAAGGCCTCGTTTTCCGGGGTGCTCAAGACGGTACTTGATCTGCTGCCGGAGCGGGCGCTCAGCCACAAGGTGGTGCTGCCGTTGGCAACCGGCGGCTCGATTGCACATATGTTGGCGGTGGACTACGCACTCAAGCCAGTGCTGGCTGCACTCAAGGCGCAGGAGATCCTGCCCGGCGTGTTCGCGGATGACAGCCAGGTCAGCTATGAAAGCGAAACACCGCTCTCATCTGCACTGGCGGAGCGTTTGGACGAGTCACTGGAGCTTTTTCTGGCCGCACTGGCCCGCCAACCGAAGCCGGTCGAGCCACATGTTTTGACAGCGCAGCTGACACAGGCACGCTGGAGCATCTGATGTAACCACTCCCGCATGGGAGAACAGATTACCCACCTTACTGACCCGCCAACGGGGCAGCAGGCAGGACACCATTCGAAGCCAAGGAGCACGCGATGCGCGTCAAACCCTTGCATCGAGGATGGGTTGCCGCGCTGCTGCTGGCCCTGTCGCTCGATGCCACCGTTCAAGCCGCCGAAACCTTACGGGTCGGCTATCAGAAATACGGCACGCTGGTGCTGCTCAAGGCCCGTGGCACGCTGGAAAAGCGCCTGGCCGAGCAGGGCGTTACCGTGCAATGGACTGAATTTCCCGGCGGCCCCCAATTACTGGAAGGGCTGAATGTTGGCAGCATCGACTTTGGCGTTACTGGTGAAACCCCGCCCGTTTTCGCTCAGGCGGCGGGTGCTGACCTCGTATATGTCGCCCATGAGCCGCCAGCGCCGACCAGCGAAGCGATCCTGGTGCCCAAAGATTCTTCCATCCATACGCTGGCCGATCTCAAGGGCAAGAAGATCGTCCTGAACAAGGGCTCCAATGTTCATTACCTGCTGGTTCGTGCTCTGGAAAAGGCAGGCCTGAAATACAGCGACATCCAACCGATCTACCTGCCTCCGGCAGATGCCCGCGCCGCCTTCGAGCGCGGCAGTGCCGATGCCTGGGTTATTTGGGACCCGTATCAGGCGGCTGCAGAAAAACAGCTTCAGGCGCGCACGCTTACCGACGGTACCGGGCTGGTCGACAACCACCAGTTCTATCTCTCAACACGCCCTTACGCCCAACAGCACCCGCAAGTCATTGCCACGCTGGTCGACGAGGTTCGCTCGGTAGGGAAGTGGGCAAAGGCCAATCCTGACGAGGTCGCCAAGCAAGTCGCGCCGCTGCTCGGCTTGCCGGAAGACATTGCCCGTACGGTCGTGGCGCGGCAGGGCTACGGGGCCCAGTTCATCACTCCCGAGGTGGTAACTGCGCAGCAGAAGATTGCCGATGCCTTTACGCAGATTCGTCTGATTCCCAAAACGCTGGCGGTTCGTGACGTGACCTGGACGCCGCCTGCCAACCTTGCCCAGCGCGCGGAGGTAAAACCATGAAGCCTGCTTTCCTGACCCGCAGCCTGATCCTGCTCGGCACGCTGGCAGCGTTCGCGTTCCAGGGCGCCTCGGCCGATCCCGCCGAGTTGCGCATCGGTTACCAGAAGAGTGCTGTGAATCTGGTGGTGGCGCGGGAGAAGCGCTTCCTGGAGACGCGCTTCCCGAATACGCAGGTTCGTTATGTGGAGTTTCCGGCGGGGCCGCAACTGCTCGAAGCCCTGAACGCAGGCAGCATCGATCTGGGGGCGACAGGTGATATCCCGCCGATTTTCGCCCAGGCTGCCGGGGCCGATCTGCTCTATGTCGGCACCGAGCCCGCCAAACCATTGGCTGAGGTCATTCTGGTGAGCAAGGACAGCCCGATCCACACCCTGGCGGATCTCAAGGGGAAAAAGGTAGCCTTCCAGAAAGGCTCCAGCTCCCATGCGCTGCTGCTTCGAGCACTTAATCAGGCAGGCCTCAACTACACCGATATCCAACCGGTTTACCTGCCGCCTGCTGACGCCCGTGCAGCCTTCGATCAGGGCAACGTGGACGCCTGGGCCATCTGGGATCCCTTCTATTCGGCGGCGCTGTTAACCGGTCAGGTGCGTGTGCTGACCGATGGCCGTAACGGGCTTTCCAATTCAGGCTCCTTCTATCTGGCAGCCCGTCCGTTTGCCGAGCGCAATCCAGGCCTTATCCCGCAGATCTTCAATGCGCTGAACCAGGCCGAGGCGCTCACGCGGGCCAATCCCGAAGGCAGCATCGAAATCATGACGCGCCAGCTGGGACTGCCGCAGGCCGTGGTGGCCTCCTATTTCAGCCACCGTCCGGATTCACCCATCAGCCCGATTGCCGCCAGGGACATCGAAAACCAGCAGCAAACCGCTGACCTGTTCTACCAGAACCGCCTGATTCCCAAGCCGATACGCGTGGCCGATGTTGCGACGCCTGCCGTACCGGTTACTGCGCAACGCCAAACCAACACCGAGGTGACGCCATGAGTACCAAGCCCCTGCCTACGATCGCCAGCCGTCTGGTCGAGCGCTACCTGAATGGGATGGATCAGGCGATGGCACGCGCCATGGTGTGCCTTTGTCGACGCCCATGTGCAGCCCTTGCCCCTGGTGCCCACGGCTGATGCCGCTGAAAGCACCCTGAAGCCCACATTCGAATTGACCCAGATTTCCATCTGACGGAGCACTGTACATGAGCAATCTCAACGTTTTCTGGTTTCTACCAACCCACGGCGACGGCCATTACCTTGGCACCGCAGAGGGCGCCCGCGCCGTTGACCACGGCTACCTGCAACAGATCGCCCAGGCGGCGGACCGCCTCGGGTTTGGCGGCGTACTGATTCCTACCGGCCGCAGCTGCGAGGACTCTTGGCTGGTGGCGGCCTCGCTGATCCCAGTGACCCAGCGACTCAAGTTTCTGGTAGCGCTGCGCCCCGGCATCATTTCACCCACCGTTGCTGCTCGTCAGGCCGCTACGCTCGATCGCCTGTCCGGCGGGCGGGCCCTGTTCAACCTCGTGACCGGCGGCGACCCGGAAGAGCTGGCCGGGGACGGGTTGTTCCTGAGCCATGAGGAGCGCTACGAGGCCTCGGAGGAATTCACCCATATCTGGCGCCGTGTGCTGGAAGGCGAGACGGTCGACTTTGACGGCAAGCACATCAAGGTCAAGGGCGCCAAGCTGCTTTATCCGCCGCTGCAACAGCCGCGTCCGCCACTGTACTTTGGAGGCTCCTCCGAGCCTGCCCAGGAGCTGGCTGCCGAGCAGGTCGAGCTGTACCTGACCTGGGGTGAACCGCTTGAGGCGGTGCGCGAGAAGATCGAGTCTGTACGTGAAAAGGCCGCTCGCCATGGCCGTACCGTTCGCTTTGGGATTCGCCTGCACGTCATTGTCCGTGAGACGAACGAAGAGGCCTGGAAGGCGGCCGACCGGCTCATCGCCAATCTGGATGATGCCACCATCGCCAAGGCCCAGGCTTCGTTTGCGCGGTTCGATTCGGTTGGTCAGCAACGCATGGCTGCGCTGCACGGCGGACGGCGTGACAAGCTGGAAATCGCGCCCAACCTCTGGGCCGGTGTAGGGCTTGTGCGTGGCGGAGCAGGGACTGCCCTGGTCGGTGACGGCCCTACGGTGGCCCAGCGGATGAAGGAGTATGCCGAACTGGGCATCGATACCTTCATCCTGTCCGGCTATCCGCACCTGGAAGAGTCCTACCGCGTGGCCGAACTCCTGTTCCCGCACCTGCCGCTTAGCCGACCCGAGCAGCCGGCGGGTGCCAATAACATCAGCCCCTTCGGCGAGATCGTGGCCAACGACATCGTGCCATCCTCAACCACGAAGTATGCCGCGCAGAGCTGAGGAGGCGGTATGAATCATACGATCAACACCTCCCTGCAACGCGTAGCGCCCTGGGTGCTCCCCGTGCTGCTCCTGACCGGGTGGCAGGTGGCTGTGGAAACCGGCCTCTTGTCCAGCCGTATCCTGCCGGCACCCAGTGCAGTGCTGGAAGCAGGCTGGAGCCTGGTGCGCAGTGGCGAACTCTGGCAACACCTCGCCATCAGCAGCTGGCGCGCCAGTATCGGCTTTGCTATCGGAGGTGGTATCGGCCTGCTTCTGGGCTTTATCACAGGGCTTTCGACCTGGGGCGAGCGTTTGCTCGACAGCTCCGTGCAGATGGTCCGCAACGTACCGCACCTGGCGCTGATCCCGCTGGTCATCCTGTGGTTCGGGATCGACGAGTCGGCCAAGATCTTCCTGGTCGCCCTAGGTACGTTTTTCCCGATCTACCTCAATACCTATCACGGCATTCGCAACGTCGATCCGGCCCTCGTGGAAATGGCGCGCAGTTACGGGCTCTCTGGCTATCGACTGTTCACGCAGGTCGTGCTGCCTGGGGCGCTGCCGTCGATCCTGGTGGGCGTGCGCTTCGCCCTGGGCCTAATGTGGCTAACCCTGATTGTGGCGGAGACCATCTCGGCCAGTTCCGGCATCGGTTACCTCGCCATGAACGCCCGTGAGTTCCTGCAAACCGACATCGTGGTTCTGGCGATCGTGCTGTATGCCGTCCTCGGCAAGCTGGCGGATCTTGCGGCCCGCGGCCTTGAGCGTGCATGGCTGCGCTGGCATCCGGCCTATCAGAAAAAAGGAGGTGCAGCATGACGGCTTTGCACAGTCTTCCTTACAAGCGGGGAACAGCCCTGACCCTGGAAGGGGTCGGCAAGCGGTTCGGTGAGCGCGACGTGCTTCAGGGCATCGACCTGACGATTCCCTCCGGTCAGTTTGTGGCCGTGGTGGGGCGCAGCGGTTGCGGCAAGAGCACCTTGCTGCGGCTGGTGGCCGGGCTGGATAAGCCGACTGGCGGGCAGCTGCTGACGGGAAAGGAGCCGCTTGCCCGGCATCAGGACGCGACCCGTCTCATGTTTCAGGATGCCCGCCTGCTGCCCTGGAAACGCATCATCGATAACGTCGGCCTGGGCCTCAAAGGCCATTGGCAGCAGAAGGCGCTAGAGGCGCTGGACGCCGTGGGGCTGGCTGAGCGGGCCCATGAATGGCCGGCTGCGCTGTCGGGTGGACAGAAACAGCGTGTGGCCCTGGCGCGGGCTCTGATTCATGAGCCGCGCCTGTTGTTGCTGGATGAGCCCTTGGGTGCGCTGGACGCCCTGACCCGCATCGAGATGCAGCAGTTGATCGAACGTCTCTGGCAGCAGCATGGATTCACCGTTCTGCTGGTCACGCACGACGTGGGTGAAGCCGTAGCCATGGCGGATCGCGTCCTGCTGATCGAGGAGGGCCGGGTCGGCCTGGACCTCAACATCAATCTGCCGCGTCCGCGCAATCGCGGCTCGGCCGGGCTTGCCGCACTAGAGGCCGAGGTGCTGGCCCGCGTACTGGCCCAACCTTCACTGCCCGACCATCACGACACCGACTACCGTCCCACGCAACTGCGCTGGGCACTTTGATCACTTGAGGAGCACAACCATGACCATTAAAGCCATCAACGTTCGTAACCAGTTCAAAGGCACCATCAAGGAAATCATCGAAGGATCGGTGCTATCCGAAATTGACGTACAAACCGCTGCCGGGATCGTTACCTCCGTGATCACCACGCGCTCGGTCAAGGAGCTGGAGCTGGTGGTCGGCAGCGAGGTGATTGCCTTTGTGAAGTCCACGGAGGTCTCGATCGCCAAACTCTGATTGCCACGCGGTCACCCACGTCACGCTGCCTGTAGTTATTCCCTATAAGGCACCTTTAGCCCGCCGCGAGGCGGGCTCTTTTTAAGACCGCCGCCGATTGACCGTTTCAAGCGTGTGCTGGATAAGCGTATCGAACGGGATGGGCTTGCTTAAATGAGCGTCAAAGCCCGCCTGCATAGCCTTGTCGATGTCCGTCTTGCTGCCATAACCCGTCAAGGCAATCGCTGGCGTCTGCTGGTTGAGACTGTCCTGACGCAACGCAATCATCAGCTCGTGTCCATCCATGCCCGGCATGCCGATATCGGACAGGATCAGATCAAAGACCTGCTCTTTGGCAAGTGCCAGTCCCTGCTCACCGCTACAGGCCGGTGTAACCTCGGCCCCTTCGCTTTCCAGCAGCATGTGCATGGTTTCGACAATGTCTTCGGAATCATCCACCAGCAGTAGCTTGAGCCCCTGCAGTTGTCCTGCCTCCGCGCAGGTGTCGATACACTCGCCAGTTGCCTCGTTGTGGCTGCATTTCGGTATCCAGACCGTAAAGCGTGAGCCTTGGCCCAAACCGGCCGATTCGGCTTCGATCCGGCCGTTATGAGCTTCGACCAACTGCTTTACCAGGGCCAGGCCAATGCCCAGGCCATGCCGGGCGCGCGCCGTATTGTGCATTTCGGCCTGGCCAAACATATCGAATACTCTAGGTAGAAACTCAGGCGCGATGCCTTGTCCGGTATCGATAACATCCAGCCGGACGCTGTCGCCGTCTTCGCTCAGGCGGAGCGTAACGGTGCCGCCAGCAGGCGTGAACTTCACCGCATTGTTAAGCAGATTCCATACGATCTGTTCCATCCGGGTGCGGTCCGCCTCGATCAGCAAGGGCTGCTCGGACACATTGGGACCCTCCAGGCGGATAGACTCGGCAACGGCCGTAGGCCGCAGGACATTGGCAATTTCCTGCAGCAGGCTGACAACATCCACTATCGTACGATCGAGCTTGAGCTTACCGGTTCGCACACGCGAGAAATCGAGCAGATCATCGATGATCTGGGCCTGACTGCGTACCGAGCGCTGGATCGTTTCGGCGGCGCGCAGCGTGGCGGCAGAGGCACGAACCGAAGGCGCACGGGCGATCAATTCAACGTTCAGCTGGATAAGGTTCAGCGGATGCTTCAGCTCATGGGACATGACGGCAAAAAACTCGTCCTTGAGCTGGCTGCTGGTTTCCGATCGGACCAGTTGATCATCCTTCTCGCAGGCACGCTGATACTCTTCTGTGGTGTCCTGGGCAATTTTGGCATAGCCGCGTAGCTCGGTATCCCGCATAGGGTAGGTGACACCACTGCAATACAAGCGGCTGCCATCCTTGCGCTGATGCCAGCGTTTATCAACGGAGCGCCCTTTCTCCCGGGCAATTCTAAGCTCCTCAAGGTGTATGCCCTTGGCCTGTTCTTCAGGCGTGAAGATGGTCTCGATGCAGTGCCCGGCCACCTCCGCCTCGGAATACCCGAACATAATTTCGGCGCCATGGTTCCAGGTGGTGATGAGTCCGTTCTGATCCATGGTGATAATGGCGTAATCGCTAACGCTTTGTGCCACCAGCTTCATGTGGGTTTCGCGGGCGTGTACCTGTTCTTCGGCTTCGCGTCGCCCGGTTACATCGATAAAGGTAAGGACTGCGCCTTCTATTCGGTCATCCGCCGTGCGGTAGGGTAGCATCCTGGCCAGATACCAGTGGCCGTTAGAGGCGCGAATTTCTCGCTCGATCAAATGCAGGGATTCGAAGACCCGGGTCGCGTCCTCAGCCAGCTCGTCATAGTCCAGTCGATGCGTGATATCGAGCAATGAACGCCCGGCATCATTGGCAATGATGTTGAACAACTCGGTTGCTCGGGGCGTGAACCTTTTGATGCGCATGCGACGGTCCACGAATACTGTGGCGATATCCGTCGAGGTGATCAGGTTCTGGAGATCGTCATTGATCTTGCCGGTTTCCTCAATCTTGCTCTTGAGCTCAGCGTTGACGGTAATCAACTCTTCGTTGATTGACTGCAACTCCTCCTTGCTGGTCTCCAGCTCCTCGGTGGCTGACCGCAACTCTTCGTTGATGGCCTGAAGTTCCTCGTTGGATGCCTTGAGTTCTTCAGTAGAAGTTTCGGAGTGTTCAATGGTGAGCTGTAGCTGTTCCTTGGTGCGGTGCAGCTCCGCTTCGAGCTGAGTGAGTACGCTGTCCTTGGCTTCGGTATGCGGTGTGCTGGACTCCATGCTCATCACATCCTCGACTTCATCGAAGATCACCAGCATGAAATCGCTATTGGCTTCATCGTCGCGGAAGGGGCGTACGACCATATTGATGTAATACGTCCGATCGTCACGGGTGATTCGTACCCGCCGTGCCTCGACGCTCTTATTGGACTGTATCGCCTGGAAGAGCGCAGTCCGCAATTCAACGCGCAGTTCGGGGAGCACCAGGGTTGGCAGGTTGTGAGACGGCTCGCCGCCCACATAGCGCAGGAACCGCCCGGCACGGTCCGACATGTGCACAATGTTCGATTCATGATCGACGATTACGCTGGGTGGCGCATACTGCTCCAGTACCCGACGATGCACTTTGGCAAAAGAAACCTTCTTGCTGCGGCTCCCCGGATGTTGGGGCAATTGTACCGTTGGATAGCCTGTGCTGAGTTGCAGTACCGGACGGGACCGAAGGATCCCGGTTGTGTTCTTGGCCTGATAGATACGGTTCTTCTTGTCGACCGGCACAAATAGACTGCTGCACATGTCAGCTGATTCGGAGCTGCCTAAAAAGAGGTAGCCACCCGGCTTCAACGCGAAGTGAAACGTTTGCAGGATTTCACTCTGCACTTCACGGTCCAGATAAATCAGCAGGTTGCGGCAGCAGATCAGATCCAGTCGGGAAAAGGGAGGATCGCTTAGCAGGTTATGCGCCGCAAACAAAACCCGCTCGCGAAGCTCCTTCTTGATCCGGTAATGTATCTGCTCTTTCGTAAAGTGCTGGCGTAGACGGGACGGAGGAACGTCCGTGACAATGGCTTGTGGGTATAGGCCTGCACGCCCTGTGGCCAGTGCCTGATTGTCGATATCGCTTGCAAACACCTGGACTTTGGCAGGCGAGCCTCTTAGCTCAGCCTGTTCGGTGAACAGCATGGCCAGGGAATAGGCTTCTTCACCTGTCGAACAGGCAGCAGACCATATCCGCATTACACCGTCGTCGCTCTCTGCCGCAGCGAACTGTTCGAACAGGTCGGGAATGATATCTCGTTCAAGCGCCTCGAAGGCTTCACGATCCCGAAAGAAATTGGTCACGCCTATCAGCATGTCTTTAAGCAGCGCCGGCGTTTCCTCGACATGGTCATGCAGAAATGTTGCATAACTGCTCATGTCCGGGATGGAGTTGACCTGCATGCGCCGTTCGATACGGCGTAATATGGTAGCGGTCTTGTATTGCTTGAAGTTATGGCCGGTGCGCGTCAGCAGCAGCGTCAGGATATCCCGAAGGGCTAGTTGATTCGTTCGATTACTGATCTGAGGACCGATCTGCGGCTCATTCTCTTCACGGGGATCGTTGATCGGTATCTGGATATTTACCAGATTGGCAACGACTTCCAACAGCTTTTGCGGCATTTCAACCACAGGCAGGACGATGTCCACCGCACCGGTAGAAATGGCGCTGTTGGGCATCGAGTCATACTCGGCATCCTGCGGCGACTGGGCAAGGGTAATACCGCCTTGCTCCTTTACCCGGGCAAGCCCCACCGAACCATCTGCTCCAGCACCCGATAACACGATACCAATGGCCTTGCTCCGATGAACATCGGCCAGTGTCCGAAAGAACAAATCGATTGCTACCTGATCCCCGCGGGTACGCTGCGGCTCTCCCAGACGCAGGTAGCTGTCGTTCATGCTGAGGTCTTTGCCTGGCGGTATCACATAAACGTGATTCTTTTCGACAGGGACAGGGCTTGTGACCTGAATGACCGGCATCTTGGTTACGTTCTGCAGGATGCGGTCAGCCGCGCTCGTGTACTTGGGCGACAGATGCATGATGACCACAAACGCCATACCACTGTCGCTGGGCATGTGCTCGAAAAACTTCAGAAGGGCTTGCAGCCCGCCTGCTGAGGCGCCGATACCTACCACCGGAAAATCAATATCGCTGCGAGTCAGGTTCTTCTGATTGTCAGGAACCGATGGTTGGGTAGTGGTGTTCATATAATCCCGTACGATCCAGCGGGTCGCCTATAGAAGAGGCGAAATGTAAGTAACAAGCCTTGCGCAGGAGCGCGGTCAGGCAAACCTGTTAAAGCTTTTATCGGGTCCAAAACAGCGCTCAAAAGTAGAAACAATGCTATGAGCAAAGACCTTCAAGCATAGCGCCTGATTCAGGTCTTTTTCAGGAACAGACGAGTGGCCTGACTCCGGCCTGATACCTGTGTTCGCTCAATACTACTGAATTGAAGGTATCACACCACATATAGGGCGATGGTAATAAAGTGCAGCAGGCTGCCCCCCATGACGAATAAGTGCCAGATGCCATGCCAGTGGCGAAAACGGTGATCGAACGCGAAGAAAACGATCCCCAACGTATAAAGGCAACCCCCTGTAACCAGCCAGGTAAAGCCTGCCGCGCCCAGCGACGCTAGCAATGGATTGACCGCGACCAGAACGATCCAGCCCATCACGGCATAAATTACAACGGACAGAACGCGGGCCTCGGAACGGGGTTTGATCTCCTGCAGCATGCCGATGACCGCCAGCCCCCAGACGATAGCGAACAGCGTCCAGCCCCAGGGGCCTTTCAGTGTCACCAGGCAGAAAGGCGTGTAGCTGCCAGCAATCAACAGGTAGATGGAGAGGTGATCCACCTTGCGCATGACCGTTTTCGCACGGCCCTGCACACTGTGGTAAATCGTCGAGGCGCTATAGAGCAGCACCAGCGTGACGCCATAGATAATGATGCTGATGACCTTGGCTGGTGAGCCGTCCAGGCTGGCCCGTACCAGTAGCCATACCGCACCCATAAACGCCAGGGCTGCGCCGATCAGGTGCGTCCAGGCGTTGAATCGCTCTCCGTAGTACATAGTTCTCCCAGGCTGAATGCCTTCGGTTCATATCAGTACCGCGCCTGCGCCTGCATCAGCGACAAGAACCCGTCTGGCATGGGCTTTCTACACGTGCTCAATCAGACCTGCCGCTGTGCTGAGCAGTTTGTCGCTTTGATCGCATGGCAGAGCAAGGATTCCCACCCGTCGCCGCACAGCTAAATAGCCGCACACCCCAGGCCGAATGCGCCTATGGTGAAGTAACTACGTTGCTATCATGCTGCCATGACCCCTTGAGGGTGTTTTATCTACACCCCAGCCTCTCTTTGGATCACTGCCGCCTCGGCTCGCACGGGATGTTTCCCTGCGGCCTACCTTATCCAGGAGCCTTTCATGTCTGATCGTCAAACCGGTACCGTCAAATGGTTCGACCGTGTCAAAGGGTATGGCTTCATTGTTCAGGCCCAGGGGCCTGAATTGTTTGTGCACCACAAGTCGGTCAACGGTGGTCATGCGGTCAAGCAGCTGATCGCGGGCCAGCCGGTTTCCTACATTGCCGCTGAAGGCAAATTAGGGAAGGGCATGCAGGCTGAACATGTCGAGGCACTCTAGGTGCCTCGCACTGGCTTGTGGAGCCATAAACGCAGCGCTGGCTGCCAATATCTACCATTCTGCTCGGCGAGGTGTTTCACATGAAGGCGTATCTCAAGACCCTGTCATCCTCCTTTGAGGTTAACCGGCCCGTCATTTCAGCCGTTCGACCTGACGGCAGTCTGACGCTAACGTTTTCAACGCAAAACAAGGATGTAGTGGCCATACGTGTGATTTCCGCAGCCGATCTGGATGATCAGGAGCGGTTACATACGGTTATTGATGGTATCAAGACGCAGCTCGCGGTTATGGCTGGGAAAATGAACCGAAAAGCCGCCACCCGCAGCAACATGGTGTACCTCAGCCGATTCCGCAGTGAGTGGGCATTGGCACCTTTGGCACCGGGTTTTACAAAGCCGTTTATATCACCGGATGGGCCCATGCCTACCTGATCATTGTCCAGGTGCAGGCATGCCCACGGGGTATGCCTTGGGCGAATCGGTTGGCAGGCTATTTTCCAAGGCAATAAAAAAGCCCCGCAGTGCGGGGCTTTTTTGGATCAGGTGTCTTAAGCGACTTGAACCTGATCAGCTTGCATGCCTTTCTGACCTTTGACGGCCACGAAGGACACTGCTTGACCTTCACTCAGGCTCTTGAAGCCTGAACTTTCGATCGAGCGGTAGTGGACGAACAGGTCCGGACCACTCTCAGGAGTGATAAAACCAAAACCTTTTTCATCGTTGAACCATTTGACGGTGCCATTTTGACGACCAGACATGATGTATCTCCAGGGTAAAATAAGGCTGCGGCGCTGAAACATTCAGGCCGAGACTGAGGTGCGAAAGTAAAACGAGCCGAGGAGATGAAACGAAAAACAGAACATCAAGCCAGGTATCGAAGTAGCAGTTGCAAAGCAGTGAGATCACAATACGCTTTTTTCAGCTCTTGTATACCTTTATTTTTATTTTCTCGATTATTTTTCCCTGCTAAGAAACGGTTTAAATAACACTTGCTCAATGAAATCAGAGTGTTAGACCAAATAAATGGCAGACCTATAATATTTGGGAAGCATAAATAATGGAGTAATAATAGTCATATTTGTTTTCATTTATTCCGTCCGTCTAGGTTCAGTATAAAAGCAACACATGGACGTGAAAGAGAGTACAGTGGCCTTACTGTATAGCTAATTGTCACCGCGATGCTGACTTGATGGCCTGTCTGAAATCATCTCCTCGGTTCCTCTGCCCGTTAGGTGCAGTCTCGGCGCATTTCAAAGGCTGCCGTGATTCATACCCAGGAGAAAAATCATGTCCATTAGACATCAAGGCACTATCAAGTGGTTTAGTGAAGATAAAGGATTTGGCTTTATTATTCCGCAAGAAGGACCAGACCTTTTCATTCATACGAAATCTTTTGAAAACCGAAGCTTCAGAGGCCCGAATGAAGGCCAGCTTGTGAGTTATCAGTTGATCGTAGGGCCTAAGGGCTTCGAAGCGGGACAGGTCAGAGAGCGTTGACATAAGGCCCCGCCAAGCCGGGGTTTTTCACGTTTATTAGCGTAAGGAAAATTCATGTCAACTGACGTATCAGCCCCTGTTCTCACCTATATGAAGTCGCAGTTTCTGCCCTTGGGTTTCCAAGTGCTGGAAGAGAGCGAAAAAGGCTTCGCCGTGCGCATCTTCAATCAGCAAAGCGGTATTACCATTCTAGAAGCCAGACGAAATAGTTCACCTTATCAAATGAGCCAGGCTGAGGCGCAAGTGTGGGTGACGGGCATCAAGCGTGAAATAGATAATCAGTTTGATATTCGAAGAAAGAATAGTCTGGCCAAAGTTTAACGAGGCGCAACGGTTATTCATTAACTATACAGGTACTCCATGACTGCCTGGACGATCAAGACCAGTGACGGAAGAACGCTACATAGCTGTTCATTACGAGGAAAGTTGGTCACGGTGGTATGGCAGGAAAGAAACATACCGGCTATGTGTACTGAATCCCAGCGGCCGTCTATTGAATTTCGCCATGAACATCAGGCTCATGCGTTTCTCGCTTCGCTGAAATTGTTGCGGATGGAAGAGTTCAGCGATGCCGCTATTGTGCAAACCATAGGAAGATGAAATCGGCTTTTTACCGGTATTGTTTTTTAAGCTCTGGTTATCGGTGTGTCTGTTCTGCCAATTTAATTCATAAGCCCTCCGGCAATTCTCAATTGCCCTCATCAGGTTATTACCTTTACACGTTTAAGGCAGATGTCTCTGTGTGGCTCTATTTTAGAGAGGCTATACCAGACCCTCATGCGCTTGAGCTCTTCTGGAGGCCGAAATACTCCAGGTAGCAGGTTCTTTCTATCGCTCAGGCAGATACGTCTGAAGCGAGCGATCAGGTCGTGTCAGGGATGGTGACGATCAAAGAGGGCATTAGAGGTCGGTAAAAGCGTGGATTTACTCAAACGGTAGGAAGCGTCTTCAGCAGCGCCTGAAAACAGAGCTTGAGCGGAAGCTGGGCCTCCGCTCAACCAGTCAGCTGCTAGCTGCGGCCGCCGCCATGGCTGTTCTGGCCACCTTTTTTGCCTGCTTCAGAGGCTTTCTCACGATCATTGGCAAAGTTACCGCCGCTGTTCTGACCCCCTTTCTTGCCTGCTTCGGAGGCTTTTTCGCGGTCGTTGGCAAAATTTCCTGGGTTGTCGTTTTTAGCAGTCATTTGAATTCTCCAGGGGAAACCCTGATTCGGCTATTGATGATCAACAGCCTTCCTAGGTAAGGAGAGGGATATCCGCGGGGAGTTCAGATATTACGGGCTGATGGTAAGAAAGAAGACCAATGGCATAGGGGGCGTAATCATCCAGGCCAACGCGCGGCAGCTTGTCGAGGAACAAGCCATATTCCATTAAAGAATAAATCAATTATTACTTATTCTTTGTGCGTATTTCAGGCGTGCGTACACTGGTGACATGACTCCTGTAGAGGCATCGCCATGGGCACCACTCCGATACAGTACCTGATTGTTCCCGGTTGGCAGGGCTCGCCTGACAACCATTGGCAAAGCCACTGGCAGCGTGTTCTGCCTGATTGCTCTCGGGTAGAGCAAAAGGATTGGTTCACGCCGCAACGTCAGGAATGGGTGGATGAGCTGGAGCGCAGCCTGAAGGCCTGCCACGCTCCGGTTATCCTTATCGCTCACAGCCTGGGCTGTGCAACCGTGGCCCATTGGGCCGAGCAGGCCGACCCTGAAACAAGACAGCGTGTAGTCGGTGCGTTGCTGGTTGCACCCGCAGACGTCGAGCGGCCGGCCTGTCCCGCGCCGCTAAAGAATTTTGCGCCATTGCCTCGGCAGGCTCTGCCGTTTCCGGCGCTGCTTGTCGGTTCCGGTAACGACCCGGCTGCCACACCGGAGCGCGCGCGTTATCTGGCGAATACCTGGGGCGCCGCCTCAACGATCCTGGCCGATGTCGGTCACATCAATGTGAAGTCCGGTCATGAACGCTGGGAGGACGGTTTCACATTCCTGTACCAGCTGCAGCATCAAATCGAGCGAACGTCACGATACCGGGCTTAACTTATCCGGACCATCTGCCCAGGCAGGTGGCCCCTTGAACCGATACAGGAGGATCACCATGAGCCTTAGATTGGGCGATATAGCACCCGATTTCGAACAGGATTCCAGCGAAGGCCGTATTCGTTTTCACGAGTGGCTGGGCGATAGCTGGGGCGTGCTGTTCTCGCACCCGGCCGATTTCACGCCCGTCTGTACGACAGAGCTTGGGTTCACGGCCAAGCTAAAGGACGAATTCGCAGCCCGAAACGTCAAGGTCATTGCCCTGTCGGTCGATCCGGCCGACTCTCACCGCCGCTGGATCGATGACATCAACGACACTCAGAAGACCACCGTCAACTTTCCCATCATTGCCGATGAAGATCGGAAAGTGTCGGGCCTGTACGACATGATCCATCCGAACGCGAACGACTCGCTGACGGTTCGCTCGTTGTTTGTCATCGACCCGAACAAAAAGGTCCGGCTGATCATCACGTACCCAGCCAGCACGGGACGTAACTTCAATGAGATCCTGCGGGTGATCGATTCGCTGCAGCTGACCGATAACCATAAGGTGGCTACGCCAGCCAACTGGGAGCAGGGTGGCGATGTGGTGATCGTGCCTTCGCTCAAGGATGAAGACGAGATCAAGCAGCGCTTTCCGAAAGGCTATCAGGCGCTACGTCCCTACCTGCGCATGACGCCGCAGCCAGACAAGTAACGTTCCCCTCGAGGAGCGGCAGCTGCCGCTCCCGTCTCTAAAGACGTGGTGCTCCATGTCTTTCTGTCTGAGAACTCCTGCTCATTTGTCATCTCTGGTGAGTACCCTGATCACCTCACAGAAGTATTCATCTGGATATTTCAGGCGCTGAGCCATAGTCTTGTAGACCTGTTCAGACCGCCACGGTGTGGTCGATCAATGATCTTTTACTCTCTGGCAGGGCCAATCGAATTGAAGCAACTAACGCGCCTGGAAAGTGGAATCGAGGGGCTGGATACCTTATTACGGGGCGGCTTTGTGGCCGGCGCGTCATATGTCATTCAAGGCCGTCCGGGTTCCGGCAAGACAATTCTGGCCAATCAGATTGCCTTCAACCATGTGCGCAAGGGTGAGCGTGTCCTGTTCGCCACGTTGTTGTCCGAATCCCATGAGCGGATGTTCCAGTTTCTTTCCACGCTCAGCTTTTTCGATCACAGCCAGATCGGCGGTGATATCCAATACCTTAGTGCGTTCGACACCATGGAGCAGGAAGGGCTGGAGCCGGTCGTCAAGCTGCTGCGCCGGGAAATCTCCCGGCAAAAGGCGACGCTGCTGGTGGTCGATGGACTGCTCAATGCCCGCTCCAGAGCCGAAACGCCTTTGGACACGAAGCGGTTTATCGCCGAATTGCAGGCCCATGCCGCCTTTGCCAATTGTACGGTTCTGTTCCTGACCAGCTCGCGTCTCGATGACGGCAGCCCCGAGTTGACCATGGTCGACGGTGTGCTGGACGTGGGCGAGGAGATTCGTGGCGTGCGCTCCATTCGTCGCATGAGCCTGCGCAAGACGCGTGGTAGCCCTGCGATTGCCGGGCTGCATGAGTATCAGATCACTGAAGATGGGTTTGTGGTCTATCCAAGGCTCGAAGCTGTCTACAACACGCCTTATCGTCCGGAGCAGATTGATGAGCGCCGAGTCGGCACAGGGCTGACCAGTCTTGACCAGATGCTTGCAGGAGGCCTTAGCCGATCCTCCATCTCCTTGCTGATGGGGCCGTCAGGCAGCGGCAAAACCTCCATGGGCCTGAGCTTTATTGCCCAGTCCTCTCTGGAGGAACCCGGGGTGATCTTCGGGTTTTACGAGACGCCAGACAGGCTACGGGTCAAGGCACGCAGCATGGGGCTGGATCTGGGCGGTCTGATGGACAGCGGCGCTGTACATGTCCACTGGCAGCCAACGGTTGAGTTGCAGCTGGACAAGGTGGGGCATCAGATTATCAATGAGGTCCGCCGGTTGAAGGCCAGGCGGTTATTGATTGACAGCCTCGGCGCCATTGCGCGCGTGGCCGGCAAGGAGGATCGACTCATGGAATTCTTTACCGCGCTCACCAACCAGCTCCGGTCTATGGGTGTCACAGTGTATGGCACGTGGGAGATGAAAGACCTCTTTGGGTCGGATATTCATGCGCCTGCGCCTGAACTGTCAGGCATTACAGACAATCTGTTCATGATGCGCTATGCGGAATTGAATGCCGAACTCAAGCGGGTCATTTCCATATTGAAGGTGCGGGACAGCCACTTCGACCCGTCACTTCGTGAAATTGTTATCAGTGATAGTGGTATTGATTTAGCTAAGGCTTTCAGAAATGCGGAGATGGTTCTTTCAGGCTCAGCAACGTCGAACAGTCAGGGCTGATGTCGTCATTACAGGGAAGGTAAATACATGACGACGATTCTGGTGGTCGATGATGAGTTTTTAATCGCTGAAATTCTCTCGTTCGCGCTTGAGGATGCCGGGTTCCAGGTCAAAACGGCCAGCAATGGCCAAAAGGCGCTGGATGCCTTGCTGCGCGAGCAGCCTGCGCTGGTCATCACGGATTTCATGATGCCCTTGATGAATGGCATGGAGTTGGCCCAGGCCATTCACGACCATCCCGATCTCAAGGCGATACCCATCATCCTGACCACCGGTGCGCAGGCGCATATCGCTCAGCAGAACCAGCATCTGTTCAATGCCATCTTCGAAAAGCCTTTCGACGTCTTCAAAGTCATCGACACGGTCAAAGCACTTACCGACACGGTATAAGCCCGCGCGCTAGCTCATGCCTGTTCTTTAGCATGTTTACGCTCATAGCGATCCAGCAAGGGCTGGGTAGTGACTCCGTGCAGCAGGATGCTGATAGTCACGACGGTTAAAGTGATGTCGATACTATCCTTGAGTGAGCCTTCCGTAAGGCCGTGGTTCAGGGCATAACTCAGGTAGTACAGGCTGCCGATCCCTCGTATGCCGAACCAGCCGATCAGTGTGCGCTGGGCAGGGGTCGCCCAACGTCGACCCATCAGCAAGTACACACTTAAAGGGCGAATCACGCAGAACAATATCAGCGCCAGCCCTGCCGCGCGCCAATCCCAGTGGGGGTAGAGCAATACGCCCAGCAGCGTGACCAGCAACACTTCCAGGGAGCGTTCCAGCAGGTTGCCAAAGGCTAGCATGTCACCCATCAGCACACCGGCTGCCACGGTGGGGCTGCTCAGTTTGTCCTGGTCGAGCCGGCCGGCCTGTACGACCGATCCAGTCATGTGGCCCAGTACCGGCTGGGTCTGTTCTTCGGCTGGAATCTTGGCGTGGCCGGAGGATGAGACCTCCACTCGACGCAACCCCACGCCCGCTGCAAACACCGCAAGAAAGCCCCAGGCGCTGACCAGATCGGCCAGTACATAGGCCAAACCTATCAGGGCCAGTGCAAGAAAGTCATTGGGAGAGATAACGCTATCGCGGTGCTTGATCCGCAGGTAAATGGAGAACCGTCCCATCAACCGCCCCAGGGTGTAGCCGATCAGAAGGCCTGCAGGCACGGCCCAGAGCAGGCGATGCAGAACCCATTCACCCAGCCAGTCGGCTTGTACGCTATCGTGGTGCATGACCAGCAGGGCCAGGACAACAAACGGAAAGGCCGTGCCGTCGTTGAGGCCTGCCTCACCGGACAGCGAGTAGCGCACCCGGTCGAAGTCCCGGGCATGAACGACCTGGACGAGCCCGGCCAAAACAGGATCGGTAGGGGCCAGTGCCGCGCCGATGAGAAGGGAGGTGCCCCAGTTGAGACCAAACAGGTAGTGGCAGACCAGGGTACTGCCGGTAATACAGCACAGCATGATCGGTCCGGCCAGCATGTAGGCACCGCGCCAGGCCGGGTCTGTCAGGGGTAATCGCAGTTTGAGTCCGGTCACGAACAGGGAGATCAGAACGGCAACTTCCGTTAGATGCTCCATCCAGGGCGCCACGTCCTGAAAGCTTTCCTGCCAGAGGCCCAGCCCCAGCGGGCCAATAGCAATGCCAAATGCCAAGCAAACGACGGATGTAGTGACAGGAAGCCAGCGAAGGTAGGCCGATGCCAGGGCCAGAACCAGCAGTAACGTACTGAGTACGCCTGCCCATTGAATGAAAGTCATGCGCTCATGGATACCTGATACTGAAACGTTATGGTTCGAGACATGACAGGGCGTACTGGTTCAGGTTATCGGATCAAAACGCTATCAATGACATACTGTGGCCTGACGAAACCATGAGCAGAAACGGCTGCTTATCTGTCAGACTGTGAAATAGTCCCGCTTTAGCCTGACCATTGCCATGTTGCCAGCAGCCGATCCTTCCTACGAAACCGAACGCTTGCGCGTCCTGAATGCGCTTGAGCTGATGGATTCGCCTGCCGAGCCTTTTTTCGAACGGATTACCCGGCTGGCGGTACGTACACTGGGTATGCCCATCGCCTATATCTCGCTGGTGGATGACAAGCGGCAATGGTTCAAGTCCCAGATTGGCCTGGATCTCGTGGAAACCAGTCGGGAGTCCTCTTTCTGCGCTCATACGGTATTGGCGCAGCAGGCTATCTTTATCGAAGACACAACGCAGGATGAGCGGTTTAAAAACCATCATCTCGTCAAGGGTAGCAAGCATATTCGCTTTTATGCCGGGATCCCCATCACGAGTATCGAAGGACTGGCGCTCGGTGCACTGTGTGTCATGGACACAACACCACGCAGGCTGGAGGCAGAAGAGCTTGAGGTGCTCAACGACCTGGCCGCCCTGGTCTGTCATGAGGTTCAGCTGCGCGAAACAACCCTGCTGGCCCGCCGTCACGTCAAACGGTCGAAAGCGGTGTTCGAGACACGTGAGGCGCGGTTTCGCGCCATTTTCGAACGGGCTGCGGTAGGAATTTCCCTGGTAGGCACAAATGATCATTGGATCGATATCAATGATGCACTCTGTCGAATGTTGGGTTACAGCCGCGATGAAATTAAGAAACTGACGTTCTGGGAACTCATTCATCCAGACGATCTAGCCGAGTTCAAGCAGCTGGCTGAGGGGTTGATTAGCGGAAAGGTAGATGCCATCGACCTGGAACGGCGCGCACTCAACAAGCAGGGCGATTCGATATGGGTTCGTTTGAATGTCAGCCGGCTGGAAGATCAAAACGGTAATGCCAGCAGTATTGTGACGATCGTTACCGATATTCATGCGCGTAAGGAAGCCGAAGAGGCACTGGCGGCCCTGAGGGAGGATCTGGAGCAGCGCGTAGTGCTTCGAACCTATGAGCTTCAACGTGCCAATGAGCAGTTATCTCAGGCGATGGCGCACCAGCTACAATCCGAGCAGGCGCTTCGTCGCCGGGAGGCGGAACTTAGTAGCGTGATCGAGCATGCTAATGATGCTTATGTCCGCGTTAATGAGCTCGGCATTATCACAGCCTGGAACCGTCAGGCCGTCGAAACGTTTGGCTGGACAGTAGAAGAAGCCCTGGGCCAGCCAGTAAGCGAGCTGATTATTCCTCCTTCGATGCGTGAGGCGCATCTGGCAGGAATGGCGCGTTACTTGGCGACTCGGGAAGCGAAAGTCCTCAATCAACGCTTGGAGTTGCCTGCGATACGGCGAGATGGGTCCGATGTTCCAATAGAGATACGCCTTCGAGCACTGAATGTGGAGGGACAATCCTTTTTTAGTGCCTTTTTGCACGATATCTCTGAGCGCAAGGCTGCCGAAGCGAGGCGTGAGCACGAGGCGCGTCATGATGCGCTAACGGGGTTGCTGAACCGGCGCGCACTGCTGGAGGTCCTGCCCAAGGCCATTGCACGGGCTGAGCGTACTCGGGCGACGCTGGCACTACTGTTTCTTGATCTCGATGGTTTCAAGGCTGTCAATGATGCTCAAGGCCATAATGCCGGCGATGCGTTGCTTATTGAAATCGCGAAACGGCTGCAAGGTAGTATCCGCAAGTCCGATGAGGCTATCCGCCTGGGCGGCGATGAGTTTACGGTCATTCTGGAAGGGTTGGTCGACGGAGTGAACGATGCATGTCGATTAGCGGGGCAACTGCTCGAGAAAATCCAGAAGCCGATCTGGTTGGAAAGCTATGAAGCCAAGGTAAGTGCCAGCATAGGCATCACGCTCTACATACCGGGCTCGGCCCGTACGGCAGATGATCTTATCAATACTGCCGACACCGCGATGTACGAGGCGAAGCGGGCCGGGAAGGCCCGGTATCACTTGATGTAAGTCTGCTATACGACGGTTTTTCGTTCGGTTTCTTCGTCCAGCTGCTCACGGATTGCAGCCAGTAGTGGGTGTGCGGAGGTGTATTGGCGGCCGTAGTTCAGGTTGAAGCCATAATCGAAATCTGGCGGATTCAAGCCCTGGTTGTGCTGGAGAATGGTCTCGAGCTTATCCAGGCCCTTGGCAAGCTTGGCCTCTGGAGAGGAGCCGTTCTCGTACTCGTCCCACAACGCCAGAAAACGTTCCTGACGTTCCGCGGAGAGCGAGGCCAGCAGGGTTTGCAAGTCCTGGCGCTCCTGCCCGGACTTGCTCAGGCCCGGTCGCTGCAGCACCGCCGGAATATCACCGCTGATGGCTTCGCCCAGGTCATGGATAAGGCAGATTTTCAGCAGCTTGGCAAAGTCGATGCCCTGAAGTTCGTCTTCGTACACCATGGCCATGAGGCATAGCCGCCAGGTGTGTTCCGCGGTGCTCTCCTGCTTTCCCGAGCGGGTATAGGCGGTGCGAAGGGTATCCTTCAGCATCTCGGCATCCTTGAGAAAGCGGAGTGTTCCCATTAATTCGCTTAGTGTCATGCAGGCCACTCCTGTCAAGGTGAATCAATACAACGAATCGAGTGCGCAGGGCCTGAATATGCAGGCGCGGCGCGGAACGCTCGATAGATGATGGCTTGGACAGCACAAAGGCGAAAAGGTGAGAGAAGATTGGGTCTTCCCGCATTAAAGCCTGACGCAAGAGACAGCAGGGCATTGCCACCGGGGCGATACCCTGCAAAACCCGCCTTATAAATACAGCTTCAGGTGCGCCAGGACCTGACTTTTCGATATATAGCCCAAAAGCCTGGGGCAAGCCTGGCTTTCTACCACCGGCAGGCGTTCGCCAGGATGGTTCAGGAAGGCTTCCAGGGCAACCGTAAGGTTATCGTAAGGGTGCAGCAGGGGAAGCGTATGACCCGGCAGGTCCCTGGCGAGCAGGTTGGCATCCAGTGTTCCAGCCGCCTGGGCTCTGTTGAGGTCTCGCAGCGCGACGATCTTGACCAGTAGGCCATTTTCGTCGATTACGTACACAAACTTGACGATCTGCTCGCGGAACGTTTGCAGCACTTCTTCCAGCGTGGCTGATGCTGGTACGGTTTGCGCGCCCTCGTTAAGAATGGCTTTAACCTTAAGGTTGCGCGTCTGGTTACGGGCTTTCCAGAGTTCGTTGTTTTTGGCAGTCACGGCGTACATGGAGCGGGGCGAGAATGCGCCACTGATGTAGTAGCCAGCCACCACGCACAGCAGCAACGGCAGCACGATGTCATAGCTCAACGTCATCTCGAATACCATGAGGATTGCCATGAGCGGCGCCCGGCTGGTGGCAGCGAGAAACGCGCCCATGCCGACCACGACATAGGTAAAGGTTGGCGCATGCAGGGTAGGGGCGAGATGCTCGACCAGGCTGGCAAACAGCACACCGATGGCGGCGCCGACAAACAGGGTCGGCGTGAAGATGCCGCCTACCGTTCCCGTACCGGCTGAGGCGGTTGTCGCCAGGACCTTGAAGACCAGCAGAGCCGCCACGGCTGTCCAGGGCCATGGGTGGTTGATGAAGTCATTGATGACGCTATAGCCGTTACCCCAGGTCTGTGGATAGAAGATCGAAATCAGGCCGACCACGAGCCCGCCGCACCCCAGCTTGATGGGCAGCGGCAGGGGAATTTGGTCGATTCGCTTGCGCGAGTGTTCCAGCAGCCAGAGAAAGAGCGGGGCCAGCGCGCCGAGCAGAATACCCAGCAGGATGAACATCAGGTCTTGCGACAGGCTTAGGGGCTCGAACAGCGGTACGCTGTAGATCGAGTGATACCCCGGCAGTGAGCGCATGGTGAGGTTGGCTACCACGGACGCCATGATCAGCGGAGGCATGCGCTCCGCTACGATGGAGCCTAATACGATCTCCGCCACGAAGAAGGCGCCGGCAATCGGAGCGTTGTACACGGAGGTGATCCCGGCTGCGGCCCCGCATGCGACCAGGGTCCGCATCTGCTCCGGTGAGATCGTGCGAAAGCGACCCACCAAAGAGGCGCAGAGGGCGGCCAGCTGCACCATGGGGCCTTCTTGTCCGATAGAGGAGCCGGTGGCAATCGAGCACAGCGAAGACGAGCTGCGTGCCAGGGTCTGCCGAACCGGGATACGGCCATCGCCCAAGGTGATGGCTTCCATGTAGTCCGAATGCGCCGTGGCCTTGGTATAGCGTCGACTGAGCAGGAGCAGGAGGCCCGCCACGATCCCACCCAGCGTAGGCACGATCAGGCGCATGTACCATTCGCTGGACTGGGCCAGCTCGACCACGTCGGCCGTTTTGCCGAAGGCCGCGAGATGGATGAGGTCAATCGCATGGCGAAAGCCCAGCGTGACCAGCGCCCCGACGATCCCGATCGGGATGGCCCAGAGCAGGGTACTCAGGTTTTCAGCATCGCCGAGTCGTTCGCTCAGGTGCTGCCAGGTTTGACGAAAGGACGATACCAGCCGGGTGATGACCCTCATAAACAATCCGAAGCCACAAGAAATGCTGTTCGGATCATGGACCATGCCTCGCTCAAGGGCTATCCCCCTGTGATGGCAAAAGCGTCCTGATTGATGCTGGCTGCGACAGGAAAGGCCCCTTGCGGGGCCTTTGGAGGAAGGATTATTCGTGGGTAATGCGGGAGTGGTCGCGGGTGTCCTTCATGAACAGGTAGACCAGAAGTGAGCAGGCGATACAGCCGGTAACGTACCAGTAATAGCCGGTCTCCATGCCGATGCTCTTGAACCACAGCGCTACATATTCCGCGGTGCCACCAAAGATCGATACGGTCAGCGCATAGGGCAGGCCCACACCCAGGGCACGGATTTCAGTGGGGAACAGCTCGGCTTTCACCACCGCATTGATCGAGGTGTAGCCGCTGACGATGACCAGTGCCGCCATGATCAGGAAGAACGCGCCCCACATGGACTGAATCGTGTGCAGCGCAGACAGGATCGGAACGGTGAATATCGTGCCCAGTACCCCGAAGGCGATCAGGATGGGGCGACGGCCGATCTTATCGGACAACGCGCCTACTACGGGTTGCAGCAGCATGAAGAGAAACAGCGTGGCCGCCGAAATCATGGTCGAGTCGGACTTGCTCATGCCTACGGTGTTTACCAGATACTTCTGCATGTAGGTGGTGTAGGTGTAGAACGCCAGGGTGCCGCCCATGGTCAGGCCTACTACGGTCAGCAGCTCCTTGGGGTGGCGCATCAGCGTACGCATCAGGCTTTCCTGGACGACGCTTTCATCCTTTTTCTTGAAGGAGGCGGTTTCTTCCATTCCACGGCGCAGGTATAGCGCGGTGACAGCGCAGGCCGCACCGATCAGGAACGGAATGCGCCAGCCCCAGCTTTCCAGCTGCTCGTTGGTCAATGTCAGTTGCAGGATGATCAATACCGCCAGGGCGATGAGCTGGCCGGAGATCAGTGTGACGTACTGGAAGCTGGAGAAAAAGCCACGGCGTTCCTTGGTCGCCATCTCACTGAGGTACGTGGCAGAGGTGCCGTATTCGCCCCCCACGGAAAGCCCCTGTAAGAGGCGGGCCAGCACCAGCAGGACGGGAGCGGCTACCCCGATGGTGGCATAGCTGGGCGTTAGTGCGATGATCAACGAGCCGCCGCACATCATGACGACCGACAGCATCAGCGCAGCCTTACGCCCTTTTTTATCGGCATAAACGCCCATCAGCCAACCGCCGATAGGACGCATCAGAAAACCTACGGCAAAGATGGCGGCCGTGTTCAGCAGCTGAGCGGTGAGGTCGCCTTGCGGAAAGAAGGCCTTGGCGAAATAAAGCGAGAAGGCGGCATAGACGTACCAGTCGTACCACTCGACCAGGTTGCCAACGGAGCCACTGAAGATGGATCTGATGCGCTGTGACGTGGTCTTGGGCGTTACGCCCGCGGCCAGGGTGGCGGTGCTTTCCATTCGGAATCCTCTCTTATCATTGTTGTATGCCGCTGCGTGAACGCACGGCTTGTCATCCTGACTGCACGAGGCGTGCCATCAGGGTGCTAGCCGTATCCAGCGGGTTGTAGAGGAGGACGTAAGCGGAATCTTGCCGAAGGCCTTTAAACCATAAGCGGATTTCCGCCTATGATCGCCGCCGGTTACGCCTGGGTCAGCCGTCGGTTTCCAGAAAGACTTCCCGCATCAGCCCATGGCGCTGCATTTTTTCATTGAGGGTACGACGTGGAAGCTTGAGCTCTTCCAGTACTGCTTTTATGTCGCCTTTATGCCGGGCCAGCGCATTACGCAGGCATTGCGCCTCGAAGGCTTCCATTTGCTCATAGAGGGAAAGGTCCGCCGTTGATTGCGGAGCGCCACTATCCAGGCCCAGCACATGCCGCTCGGCCGCGTTGGCCAGCTCCCGGACATTGCCCGGCCAGTCATGGGCCAGAAGGCGCGCCAACTGGTTACCGCTGGGCGTGCCGGGTTCGCGGCCCAGGCGTTTGGCAGCCTGCTGGAGAAAATGCTCGAACAGAAGGGGGATGTCCTCACGGCGCTCGCGCAGCGGTGGCAGGTAAAGCTCCGCTACGTTGAGACGGTAGGCAAGGTCCTCTCTGAACCGGCCGGCACGGGCCTCTTCCAGCAGATCAGGCTTGGTGGCGGCAATGATGCGCAGGTCCACAGGAATGCTCTGATTGGAGCCGAGCCGCTCCAGCTGCTGCTCCTGCAAGACCCGCAGCAGCTTGGCCTGCTGGGCGAGAGGCATACTTTCGATCTCGTCGAGAAACAGGCTGCCGCCGTTAGCATGTTCCAGTTTGCCGATCCGCTTGCCGGTTGCCCCGGTAAAGGCGCCACTCTCATGCCCGAACAGCTCGGCCTCGAACAGCGTATCGGGTATGGCGGCACAGTTGAGCGCCACAAAGGGCTTGGCGCTACGGGTGCTGAAGTCATGCAGGCAACGGGCGACCAGCTCCTTGCCGCTACCCGTTTCACCTCGCAGAAGGATATTGACGGGCGTATTGGCCAGTTCAAGCACCTGTCTGCGCAGCGTTTCCATGGGGCGTGAATAGCCGATCAGCCGTGCAGCCAGCTGGGCTTTCTGATCCGAGTGATCGTGCAGGCGCCGGTTCTCCAGCACTAGACGGCGTTTTTCCTGGGCGCGCTTGAGGCTGCCGAGCAGGGCCTCGGGGCTGAAAGGCTTTTCCAGGAAATCATAGGCACCTTGGCGCATCGCTTCGACGGCCATGGTCACATCGCCGTGGCCGGTCAGCAGGATGACCGGCAGGTCCTTGTCCAGGGTCTGAAGCTGCTCGAGCAGGGAGAGCCCGTCCAGGCCGGGCATGCGGACATCGCTGATGATCACACCGGCGAAGTCGGGCGTCAGCTGCGCCAGGCAGGCCTCGGCGCTGGCATACAACGCGACCTCGAACCCCGAGAGTTGCAGCCATTGCTGGATGGCTTCCCGGATAGTGGATTCATCATCGATGACGATTACGCGGTCCGTCATGTCGGGTCCTCTTCGATCACCATGGGCAGGGTCAACATAAAACGCGCGCCCTGGGCCGTATTGTCAACCGTCAGCTCGCCGCCCAGTTCGTGGACGATAGCGTACGACACGGCCAGGCCAAGGCCCAATCCTTCACCGACCGGCTTGGTGGTGAAGAACGGATCGAAAACCTGGCTCAGATGTTCTTCTGCAATCCCGCCGCCGGAATCCGTGACGGACAGCAGCCAACGGCCTCGCTCGGGTGTCAGGGCAATATCCAGCTGGCGAATCGATTTATCCGCCATGGCATCCAGTGCATTGCGCAGAAGATTGACGAGCACCTGCTCAAGACGGATGGCATCACCCCGCACCTTGGCGGGCCGGCTCATGCGCAGGCTGACGTCGACCCGCTCGTTCTGGACCCGTGGCGCCAATAGCTCGAAGGATTTGTCTACTACGCAGGCCAGATCCAGCGGTTCGCGAAGACCGGCAGGCGTCTTGCGGGCATAGGTTTTCAGATGACCGGTCAACGCAGCCATGCGACCCAGGAGTTCATCGATACGAATAAGGCTCTGGCGAGCCTCATCGTGACGCTGCTGGTCGAGCAGTAGGCGAACGCTGGCCAGCTGCATGCGCTGGGCTGTGAGCGGCTGGTTCAGCTCATGGGCGAGGGCGGCGGACATCTGCCCGAGCGCGGCCAGTTTGGCGGCCTGGATCAAACCGTCCTGGGCGGTTCGCAGATCGGCAGTACGGGCCTCGACCAGACGCTCCAGCTCATCACGGCTGCGCTGGCGCTCACGGGCCAGACGCCGTCGCTGCTGAAGAAAGAGCAGGGCGAAGACCAGGGCAAACCAGGCACCGGCGGCCGCAAGGCCCGTGGTTTGGGCCGTGGCAGGAAGACGAGAGCGGTCACGCAGCAGGTGCAGCGTCCAGCCTTCTTCGGTGAGGGGCAGTGAGGTCCAGAGAAAATCCTGCACGCCCAGGGGGCCGTGGACCCGGGTGAGGCGCTGATTCTGCGCCAGGGTGTTCATGGGCTGATAAGTGAGCGGCAACAAGGGCTGACGGTTGTACTGCCGGGTCTCCTCAAGTTCGGCATGGTCATCGGGCCTTAGCGACTCGAGGATGCGGTAGCGCCACCCCGACTGGTTGGCGATAAACACGATTCCACGCGCATCGCTTACCAGGATGATATCCGGCTGCTGGCTCCAGGAGTGTTCAAGCTCTGGAAATTCCAGCTTGACCACAATGGCCCCAAGAAAGGTGCCGTCATCGGCCGTCACCGCCTGGGAGAGAAAGTAGCCGGGTATGCCTGTGGTGACGCCTACTGCATAGAAACGACCTGCTCCCCGGGTGCGCGTTTGTAGAAAATAGGGTCGAAACCCGTAGTTATGCCCTACATAACTGGTGGGCAGGCGCCAGTTGCTGGCAGCCACGGCAAGGCCCGTGCGGTCGAGCAGTTCTAACGTGGATGAGCCAGCTGCCCGGTTGAGCTGTTCGAGCTTAAGGTTGAGCCGATGCTGGGCTTCGGTACTCAGGGGCCCGGCCAGACTCTGGCTCATCTCGGGATCAAGTGCCAGAACGGCGGGTAAGGAGCGGTAGCGGTCGATCAGGGTTTGCAGGTTGCGGGCATAAAGGTGCAGCTGCTCTTCGCTCAGGGCACCGGCTTCGCGCAGGGCATAGCGCTCAGCCTGAAGTGTGGCGGCATAGGCCACCAGCACGGCACCGACCACGATGACAAGCGAGGCAACGAACAGACGCGAGGAACGGGACAGGCGCATGGCAGACTTCGCGATCAGCGGAGCACGGATCATACTGCGTTCGGCCGGGACTGACAGCCCGGTTACCGAAATGCACTTGAACGGCTTTCCGGTGACTGGGCTGTTTCAGAGGTCTACGCCGGCATCAATGGTGGTAATCGCTCGGGCTGACAAAGACCAGGGTGGAAAACATCCCGCGCACGCGGCCGTTGGGGTCGTCCTGCTTGACCTCCGTGTTGGCGCCGATCACGTTACGACCATGATGGCGCACCGTAATCTGTGCCCGGCCCTGGGCATCGGTCGTGACGCTGACGTGATCAGGGTCGTTGATCACATCGTCGTACAGCTTGATACCGGGGGCGGGCTTGCCGTCGAGCAGGACTTGCACTTCCAGCGTCTCACCCGGCTCTACGGCCAGTGGATCACGCTGAGGAATAATGGCGAATTTAAGTGCGTCCAGAGAGGGCAGCTTGGCGCCTTTTTCCATAACCGCGAGGCTGTACTTGTAATAGCGTCCTGAGGCAAGGGCGCCCGATACCTCAGTTGCCCCCTTGTTCACCCACTTCTTGTCCTGGCCTTGTGCCCAATAGCCATTGTCCAGAGCAACCGCCAGCACCGCTGGTGTAGCGGCCGGTTTCAGACGCGCATGGTCGCTCTGCTTTTCAACCGTGATCGGTACGGGCTTGCCGGAGGTGTCGTACGCCCAGGCACCGGAAATCCGGGCAGGGTCATAGGCGTCCTCTTCGGCGCCTTCGCCAAAGACCACTTCGATCTGGCCGCGGCGCTCCTCCGGCCAGAGCGCATGGGCAAACAGCGAGCCGCTGAAAACGGACAACGCAAGGGTGGCGGCCACCAGGGTGTGCTTGGTATTCATGTCGAGGTTCCTGTAGCGAGCGTGACGGGATACAGCGTTTCGATAAAAGCGAAGCGTGTGCAGGCGATAAGTCCGGCACACGCCGCGTTCGGCTTACAAGGTGATGGAAACCCCGGCCTGCAGGGTGCGTGGCGCTCCGGGGTAGGCCCAGATCGAACCCCAGGCACGCTCGTCGTATTCCTCGTTAAAAACGTTGTCGAGGTTGAGGTTCAGGCGAATACGGTCAGTTAGCGGGTAATAGGCAAGCAGGTCGACCACGGTATAGGACGACATATCGAACGCCGTGGACGACGTGCTGCCCTTGCGGTCGCTTACGTATTTGAGGCCAACGCCCACGCCCAGCCCGCTCAACAAACCCGAATCGAATTCATAGGTATTGAGCAGATTCACGCTGTGCTTGGGAACGTTTGCCAGACGGCTGCCGGTGGGCATGGTGGACGTCGTGCTCTTGGTCACTTCGGCATCGACATAGGCATAACCGCCAATAACGCGCCATTGCGGCGTGATATTGCCAGCCAGGCTGAGATCGAAGCCACGGCTGCGCACTTCGCCTGCCGCAATCTGGTAATTGCTGTCGAGCGGGTCCGATGTGAGGACGTTTTCCTTGGTGATATGGAACAGGGCTGCCGTAATACTCAGGTCATGCTCCGGCACGTCGTACTTGATGCCGGTCTCGTAGGCGATGCCTTTTTCCGGGTCGAAGGCCTGGCTGCTGCGATCGGCGCCCCGGTTGGGCTTGAACGAGCGAGCCGTGTTGGCATACACGGCCAGCGAGTCGGTCAGGTCATACACCAAGCCGAAGCGAGGCGAGACGGCGTTATGTGCCTGCTCCCAGCTGCCTGATGTGGACAGGTAGTTCGTGTACTGCTGCTCGAAGCGCTCCAGCCGCGCACCAACCTGGGCCTTGAGCCGGTCGGTAAGTTCGACCTGATCCTGCAGGTACAGCGCGTAAGACTTCAGGTTCTCGTCATCATGGGTGGTCGTACGGGTCAGGGCAGGCAGCGGCTGGCCATACACCGGCGCATAGAGGTCGAGCGGGAAGGCACTGACGCTGCCGCTGGAGCGGCGGATAAAGGATGTGTAATTGAAATCGTCGTACTCGACACCAGCCAGCAGGGTGTGAGCAAAACCCGCCGTCTTGAAGTGGCCTTCAGCGTTGGTCTGGAAGGCTATATCGTCCCATTCCAGGGTGCGCTCGCTATAGTTCCGGCCAATGGTGCGGCCATCGGCTGCCAGTCCATTGTTCTCTACGGCGCCGCCGTCCAGGCTACCGTCGAGATACTGCACGCCGCCACGAATGGCCCAGTCGTCATTGAGCTGGTGTTCCAGACGCAGCTGGGTGGTGGCGTTTTCATTACGAAGTTTGCCAGCGTCCTCCTCGCCCAGGAAACGATCGCGTGGAAGCTGACCGGCCTGGGTGGCATAACGGGTAACGCCCCGATCCATAGGATGGCGGTTGTGCAGATAGTCGCCCTCAAGGATCACGGAGGTACGGTCGCTCAGCTGCCAGCGCAGCACGGGTGCTACGTTGTACCGTTCGCTTTCCACATGGTCACGAAAGCTGTCGCTGCCTTCAGCCACCAGGTTCAGGCGATAGGTAAATTCGGCGTTTTCATCCAGTGCGCCGGTGGTGTCCAGCGTGCCGCGGCGCAGCCCCTGGGTGTTGAATTGGCTGCCCAGAACGGTTTTCCGATCGGCCTGGGGCTGCTTGCTGACAATATTGAACGTGCCGCCCGGGTCGCCTCGGCCATACAGCATGGATGCAGGGCCACGAAGTACCTCCAGGCGCTCAATCGTGCTGGCATCCGGCATATTGGGATAGCCACGGTTGACGGCAAAGCCGTTGCGGTAGAACTCCTGGGTACTAAAGCCCCGCACCAGGAACTCAGTCAGACCCTGTCCGCCAAAGTTGTTGCCTCGTTCTACGCCCCCCGCGTAGTCCAGGGCATCTTCAAGCCGGGTAGCACCAATATCTTCTACGACCTGACGCGGCACTACGCTAATGGACTGCGGCGTCTCGTGGATGGCCGTATCGGTACGGGTGGCACTGGCCGAACGGGTTGCCCGATAACCCTCAACGGGGCCTTGAGCGCTTTCGGTCACGTTGGCTGTGATTTCCATCTGCGATAACGAGGCTGGCTCGGAGTCGGATGGGGTTTCCTGGGCATAGCAGGTGAAGGCGTGCAGAGAGAGCACGGGGACGATAAGACGCCGCATTTCTTCTTCTTTTCCTTGGTAAGAACCGCCAGACGCGGAGATAGGATGCGGATGCTATATATTATGATAATCGTTATCAATAACGAGTTGATAGCAACTTGATTGCGTCGTCTGGAGTGCGATGAGCACGGAGCGCGCTGTCCTAACGCCTCAGGTGTTCAGGCGGAAGAGAGACGGCTAGTCGAAGGAGAACCGCTTGGGCCTTACAGGTTTGTCTGGAAAGCGGGTTCCAGACTTGGGCGGGTGCGCTTTGCGCAGCGGTTCGAGCAGCGGTGACAGACCGTTGTGGTCGATCTCCTGCATCAGCTGGATCAGGCGGCCGATTTCGCCCTTGGGAAATCCTTCGCGGGCGAACCAGTTGAGGTAATGGCCGGGTAGATCGGCAATGACGCGACCCTTGTATTTGCCATAGGGCATTTCACGGGTCACCAGCAGTTGCAGATCCTTCGGGTCCATAAAGCCTCACAGGGTAACGGTTGGAATGCCCGGATCTTCACCGGACCCGGACATTCTACCGTATCGAGGCTGACAGGCGAGGTCAGCGCCCCTGAACGGCATGGGCCGCTCGAATCACGCAGCGGGTCAGCTCCGGTGGCGAGAACTTGGTGAGTACGTCGTTGGCACCTGCCTTCTTGGCCCTGTCGCTGTTCATGGAGCTATCCAGTGACGTATGCAGCAGTACATAGAGGTTGCTGAAATCCGGACTCTCGCGCAGGCTCTGGGTAAAGGCGTAGCCGTCCATCTCCGGCATTTCAATGTCAGAGACAACCACGTTGATCTCATCATCTGTGCCTTGTAGCTCTAGAAGCTTTTCAATGGCTTCCTTGCCGCTGCGGGCAACATGGCAGCGGATATTCAATGTCTGCAGGGCATGAAGCGACAGGTTGCGCGCGACTTGGCTGTCATCCACGATCAAGATACGCGTTGCCTCCAGGGCTTCGATGTCTTCTTCGTTCAGGGCCGAAGGCGTCTGCGGTATAGCAGGCGGTGCAATACCGTGGATAACCTTTTCGATATCCAACACCTGAACCAGCGTGCCTTCCACTTGGGTCACGCCGGTGACAAACGCGCGACTACCCGAGCCGAAGGGGGGCGGGATGATGTCGCTCGACCGGCAGTGAATGATCTTGGCAACGTTCTGGACGTGTAGCGCCTGCTTGGTACGGCTGATCTCGGTCACGATCAGGCAGCCACCAGAAGGGTCGGCCAGGGGCTGTTCGCCAATGGCACGGCTCAGGTCAATCACCGATAGCGAGGCGCCTCGCAGGGTCGTGACGCCTTTGACGTGCGGATGCGACTCAGGCATGCGTGTCAGGGGCGGGCACGGAATGATTTCGCTGACCTTGAGCAGGTTGATGGCCATGAGCTTTCCGCTGCGCAGTGAAAACAGTAGCAGCGAGAGGGAGTCATCGGACGGGTTGTGCTTGGGCATGGGTGACCTGTTCAGGAATTCAACTTAGCTGCCAGGACTATCGGCCAATAGACGCGAAGGTTTAGGCGAAAGTTTGCTTCATTCCGTCGCATCCGCCCGATGGGCCACTGGCCGGGCGAGCGTAGCCAGTCATCGGGTCGGGCTTCAGATCCCTGAAAGGGAGTCGATGAATCTAAAGACAGCCCAAAAAAGAGTCCGGGCACCGTCATGTCATGTGAGCTTCAACAAGAATAAACAGGAGCCTGTTGCATGGATGTCTTACGCAAATACCCCGTTCGCGCGCGTCTGTGGTTGATCCTGACTGTCGCGGCGCTGATGCTGCTGGCCTTCGGCGCGCTGACGCTCAGGGCGTCCTATGAGCACCTCTATCAGGGCAAGGCTGAAAAGACGCAGCATGTGGTCGAAACCGCTCTGGGTGTGTTCACACACTTTCAGGCGTTGGAAGCGGGCGGCACGCTCAGCCGTGAGGCGGCGCAGCAAGGCGCCTTGGCTGTGCTTAAAGCGCTTCGCTACGGTCGCAATGACTACTTGTGGGTCAACGATCTGCAACCGCGTATGGTCATGCATCCGATGAACCCCAAGCTCGACGGGCAGGACCTTTCTACCTATAAAGATCCTGACGGCAAAGCGCTGTTCAATGAGATGGTAGTCGTGGCGAAAAACGGCGGTGGGGTTGTGGCCTACCGTTGGCCCAAGCCCGGCGCCAGTGAGCCGGTGCCCAAGGTTTCCTACGTCAAGCAGTTCGAGCCCTGGGGCTGGGTGCTGGGGACAGGCGTCTACCTGGATGATCTGCAGGCCGAGTTTCGCGCACAGGTCTGGCAGACGGCAGGCGTCGGGGCCGTCATTGTATTGCTCATGGGCGTCTTGATCTTTCTCATTCAGCGCAGCATTACCCGACCGCTGACGTCGACCGTCAGGGCAATGGCCAGTATCGCCAGTGGCGAGGCCGACCTGACCCACAGGCTCGACACGTCGGGCCGTGACGAGTTGTCTGAGCTGGGCCGCCATTTCAACCGGTTTTCGGAGCATTTGGGTGAACTCATTCGTCAGCTACTGACGGCCGCTCATTCGCTGGATCGTCATTCGGGCGAGCTGGGTGCCATTGCGGCCCAAAGTCAGCGGCACAGCGACACCCAGACCCAGCAGATGGATATGCTCGCCACGGCTATCAATGAAGTGACGCATGCCATCCAGGATGTGGCCCGCCACGCCGAGCAAGCCTCGGGCGAGGTGCAGAGTGCTGAGCGTCGGGCCGATCAGGGGCAGGTCAGTATCCAGACCAGCCTCCACCAGACCGAAGGGTTGTCAGACACCATTCTTCAGGCCGCCGAGGTCATTGAATCACTGGCGCAGGAGAGTACCCAGATCGGCACCGTACTGGATGTGATCCGCTCCATTGCCGACCAGACCAACCTCCTGGCTCTTAACGCTGCTATCGAGGCAGCACGTGCCGGTGATCAGGGGCGCGGGTTTGCGGTAGTGGCCGATGAGGTCAGGCTTCTGGCGCAGCGTACCCAGAAGTCCACCCAGGAGATCCATGCCATGATCGAGCGGCTGCAGGCCAATTCAGGCGCGGCGGTTCGGGTCATTCAGGAGAGCCGGCAGGCTTCGCAGCACACCATCGAACAGGCCGGTCAGGCCAGCGACAGCCTTGAGCAGATTAACCAGACCCTGCGTAACCTTGCAGCGGTAAACGCCTCGATTGCGAGCGCTACCCTGCAGCAGTCCCATGTGGTGGAGGAGATCAATCAGAGCGTCGTGCAGGTGGCCGGCCTTGCCCAGACCAACGCCACGGCGAGCGTGCAGACGAGTCAGGCCAGTCAGCAGCTGCGTGGCATTGCCGATCAGTTGGGTCATCTGCTCGGCCAGTTCAAGGTGTAATGCCTTCCCTTGCAGGGCCGGTCCTGACGGGTCGCCCTGCATTTCTTAACGCTTTCTTTACGCCTCCCAAGGGGCTTACGTCTCGATCCTTTACGAGACTCCTCCCGACAATGCTCTCCATCAGCGGTCGTGCCGCGTAAAGGAGAGAGTCATGAGCGTTCTGGATAGCCTGTGCCTGCTATTGGCCGTGGGCCTGTTCGTGTACCTGCTGGTGGCGCTGATGCGCGCCGACCGTTCGTGAGGCCGCGACCATGAGCACTGCCGATGGCTTGTTGATTGTCCTGTTTTTGGCGTTGTTTCTAGCGCCAGCGCCTCTTCTGGGGCGTTTTTTCTACCGTGCCCTCGAAGGCGAGCGCACCTGGCTTACCCCGGTCCTGGCGCCGCTGGAGCGGGTGGGCTATCGCCTTGGTGGTATTGACGCCCGGCAGGAGCAGAGCTGGCAGCAATACGCCCTGGCACTGCTCATGTTCAATCTGGTCGGCTTGCTGGCCTTGTTCCTGATGCTTCTGCTGCAAGCGTATCTGCCGCTCAATCCACAGCATCTGCCGGGGCTTGAATGGACCCTGGCACTGAACACGGCGATCAGCTTTGTCACCAACACCAACTGGCAGGCCTATAGCGGTGAGGCGGCGCTGTCGTATTTCAGTCAGATGGTAGGGTTGGGCGTACAGAACTTCGTGAGCGCTGCGACCGGGATTGCCGTGCTGGTAGCCTTGAGCCGCGGCATTACCCGACGCAGCGCGCTGGCATTGGGCAATTTCTGGGTCGATCTGACCCGCGCGACGCTTTATATCCTGCTGCCGCTCAGCCTGGTGCTGGCCGTGTTGCTGATCTGGCAGGGCGTGCCGCAAACCTTCTCGGCCTATATCGACGCCCAAACGGTCCAGGGCGGTACGCAAGCCTTGCCGCTGGGGCCAGCCGCCAGTCAAATCGCCATCAAGCAGTTGGGCACCAATGGCGGTGGCTTTTTCGGCGTGAACTCCGCGCACCCCTTCGAAAACCCGACGGCGCTGAGCAATCTCCTGGAAATGGTCTCGCTGCTGCTGATCCCGGCCGCACTGGTGTTTACCTTTGGCCATTATGTGAGGGATCTGCGGCAGAGCCGGGCGATTCTGGCCTGCATGCTGGGCCTTTTGCTGATCGGCGTAGGCGTATCGCTGTGGTCCGAATGGCAGAGCAATCCGGCCCTGGCCTCGCTGGCGGTTGAGCAGGGCGCCTCGCTGGAGGGCAAGGAAAGCCGCTTCGGCATCACGGCCTCGGTGCTCTGGTCGGTTGCCACCACGGCGGCCTCCAACGGGTCGGTCAATGCAATGCATGACAGCCTTTCGCCGCTGTCCGGGCTGGTGGCATTGTTCAACATGATGCTGGGCGAGGTCATCTTTGGCGGGGTAGGCGCCGGGCTCTACGGCATGTTGCTCAACGTGCTGATCGCGGTGTTCCTGGCCGGGCTTATGGTGGGGCGCACCCCGGAGTACCTGGGCAAGAAGCTTGAAGCACGGGAAGTTCGCCTGCTGGTGGCAACACTCCTGGTCATGCCGCTGGGCGTGCTGGTGCTGGGGGCTCTGGCCATCAGCTTGCCGGGACCGGTATCGGCCATCAGCAACCCCGGCCCCCACGGCTTCAGCCAATTGCTTTATGCCTATACCTCCGCCACCGCCAATAACGGCTCGGCCTTTGGCGGGTTCGGTGCCAACACGCCCTTTCACAATCTGATGCAGGGGCTGGCCATGCTGCTTGGCCGTTATGGCTACATCCTGCCGGTACTGGCCATTGCCGGGAGCCTCGCCGCCAAGCGTACTGTACCGCAGGGGCCAAACAGCTTTCCTACTCACGGCCCGCTGTTCGTCACGCTGCTAACCCTGACCATCCTCCTGGTAGGTGGCCTGACCTTCCTGCCGACCCTGGCCCTTGGGCCGATTGCCGATCAACTGATGCTTTTCGGTGGACATTGATATGAACATGCATACCCAACCGACCACTGCTGCCGATACGCCTGCGCCCGGCAAACCGCTCTGGCAGGCCGCGCTGGTCCAGGCCTTTGTGAAGCTAGACCCACGGCAGTTGGTGCGCTCGCCGATCATGTTCGTCGTGGAGCTGACTGCCGTCTTCACCACCGTGCTGTGCTTTTTGCCGCAAGCCGGAGTGAGTACCGCCGTGGCCGTACAAATCACTTTGTGGCTGTGGTTCACGGTGCTCTTTGCCAACTTTGCCGAAGCCCTGGCCGAAGGACGCGGCAAGGCGCGTGCCGATAGCCTGAAAGGCGTAGGGCAGGACCTCATGGCCCGTCGCCAGACCGCGGACGGTCTGTTTGAGATGGTGCCGGCCGTGGGGTTGCGCAAAGGAGATGTGGTCCGCGTCGAGGCAGGTGAGCTGATTCCGGGAGATGGTGAGGTCGTTCAGGGGATCGCTGCTGTCAACGAGGCGGCCATTACAGGCGAATCCGCCCCGGTCATCCGTGAGTCCGGCGGGGATCGCTCGGCCGTAACCGGCAATACGCAGATCGTCTCGGACTGGCTGTTGGTGCGCATCACGACCAATCCGGGCGAATCTACGCTGGATCGCATGATCGCCCTGGTGGAAGGGGCCAAGCGGCAGAAGACGCCTAACGAGGTCGCGCTGGATATCCTGCTAATCGGCCTGACGCTCATCTTTCTCTTGGTGGTCGCTACGCTTCAGCCCTTTGCTCGCTATGCCGGTGGCGACCTGCCCATGCTGTACTTGGCGGCGCTGCTGGTGACGTTGATTCCGACCACTATTGGCGGCCTGCTTTCAGCCATTGGCATTGCCGGAATGGATCGTCTGGTGCGACTGAACGTGATTGCCAAATCCGGCCGTGCTGTGGAGGCTGCCGGGGACGTGCATACGCTGCTGCTGGACAAGACCGGCACCATCACCTTTGGCAACCGCCGGTGCAGCGCCATGTATACGGCAAGCGGCATTACGGCCAAACAGCTGGCTGAAGGCGCCCTGCTGGCGTCACTGGTGGACGATACCCCTGAGGGCAAATCCATCGTTGAATACCTGCGGGCCCTGCATCCCATGAACGAGCCTGCCCGTGATGCGGTCACGCCGATCACCTTTAGCGCCGAGACACGCCTGTCCGGTATTGATTGGGACGGCCACGTCTACCGCAAGGGGGCAGTGGACGCCGTGCTGCGTTTTCTAGGCATGACACGCAGCCATCTGCCCGATGTGCTGGCCCGTGAGATCGACCGCATTGCCAAGGATGGCGGTACGCCGCTGCTGGTCTGTGCCGATGGGCAGCTGCTTGGGGCCATTCACCTGAAGGATGTGGTCAAGCCCGGTATCCGAGAGCGTTTCGCCGAGCTGCGCAAGCTGGGTATCCGCACCGTGATGGTAACCGGTGACAACCCGCTGACCGCCGCGGCGATTGCGGCCGAGGCGGGTGTTGATGATGTGATCGCCGAAGCCACGCCTGAGAAAAAGCTGGCCCGCATCCGTGAGGAACAGGCGGACGGCAAGCTGGTCGCCATGTGCGGTGATGGAGCCAACGATGCTCCGGCGCTGGCCCAGGCTGATGTGGGCATGGCCATGAACGACGGCACCCAGGCGGCCCGCGAAGCGGCCAACCTGGTGGATCTGGACTCCGACCCTACCAAGCTTCTGGATGTCGTGCAGGTGGGCAAGGAGCTATTGGTTACACGTGGTGCGCTAACCACCTTTTCCATCGCCAATGACGTGGCCAAGTACTTCGCCATTCTGCCGGCATTGTTCGCCAGTATTTATCCGCAGTTGGGTGCACTTAACGTGATGGGTCTGCACAGTCCGCAAAGCGCGATTCTGTCTGCCATTGTGTTCAATGCCCTGATCATCGTGGTGCTGATACCCCTGGCGCTACGCGGTGTGCGTATCCAGGCCGCCAATGCTAGCCAATTACTGCGCCGTAACCTGCTGATCTATGGCCTCGGCGGCCTGCTGGTGCCGTTCGTGGGAATCAAGCTGATCGATATGCTGTTGACTGCCGCAGGGCTGGCCTGAGCGGCCGGTCTTCCTTAGGAGAATCGTTATGTTTGCGCACGTTCGTCCCGCCCTGGCCATGATGCTGGTCCTGAGCCTGATCACTGGAGTGGCCTACCCGCTGGTGGTCGCTGGTGTCGGGCAGACCGCCTTTGCCAGCCAGGCCAATGGAAGTCTGATTCGCAACCCGGCGGGTCAGGTCATCGGCTCGGCATTGATCGCTCAGCCCTTTACCGGAAACCAATGGTTCCACCCGCGTCCCTCGGCGGGTGATTTTGCCACGGTGTCCAGCAGTGCGAGCAATCTCGCGGCGTCCAACCCGGCACTGGTACAGCGAATCGCCGAGTCGCTGGGAAATGAGCAGGGCAGTGGGCCGACGCCGCTGGCGTTGGTCATGACGTCGGGCAGCGGGCTTGACCCGGATTTGCCACCGGCTGCCGCCCGTTATCAGATCGCCCGGATAGCCCAGGCGCGCGGCATACCGGCCGATGAGCTGGAAAAACTGGTCGTCGAGCATACGGAACGCTCGCTGATCGGGCCGCCAGTGGTTAATGTGCTGCAACTTAATCTGGCCCTAGATGAGCGTACGCGATGACCGATGCCGCCGAGCGCGCCGATGCACTGCTTGCCGACCACGCCGAAGGACGTGGCCGGCTAAAGGTATTCCTGGGCGCGGCGCCCGGTGTCGGCAAGACCTACGCCATGCTCCAGGCCGCCCAAGCTTTGCAGCGACAGGGCGTGGACGTGCGGATCGGCGTTGTGGAAACCCACCGACGCGCGGAGACCGAAGCCTTGGTCGCCGGTCTTACGCAACAACCGCTACGGCGATACGACTACCGGGGCATGCATCTGGCGGAGCTGGATCTGGACGGTGTACTCGCCAATCCACCCCGGCTCGTGCTGGTCGATGAGCTGGCGCATACCAATGCGCCGGGGAGCCGCCACGCCAAGCGCTGGCAAGACATCGAAGAACTCCTGGCCGCCGGGATCGATGTCTACACCACCGTCAACGTCCAGCATCTGGAAAGCCTGAACGATCAGGTTCGTGATGTGACCGGCGTACAGGTGCGCGAGACCGTGCCGGACCGGCTGTTGCAGGATGCCTATGAGATCGTTCTGATCGACCTGCCGCCGCGCGAGCTGTTGGAGCGGCTGCGCGAGGGTAAGGTCTATGTGCCCGAGCAGGCGCGGGCTGCCATCGATGCCTTTTTCAGCCAGACCAACCTTACTGCCCTGCGCGAGATGGCCATGCAGACGGCAGCGGCGCGGGTCGACTCGGATCTGGCCCGGCGTTATCGCGCCCAGGGGGAGGATGCTCCGGCGCTCCTGGGGCGTCTGCTGGTAGCGGTCAACGGTGACGGCCAGGCGGAGCGGCTGGTGCGCCATGCGAGTCGAGTGGCGGAGCGCCGGCACCTGCCGTGGAGCCTGGTACATGTCGAGACCGGGCGGACACAGGACGAGGCCGAGCGCGCCCGCCTGCAAGCCGCCCAGCGTCTGGCCGAGCGGCTCGGGGGCGAAGTGATCATTCTACGGGCCGGAGAGGTGGCGAAATCCCTGGTGAATTACGCCGTGGAAACGCGGGCCAGCTTGTTGCTGGTTGGGCGCAGCCGGCCCACCTGGGTTCGCCGTCTGTTTGGTACTGGGTTGGCCTCGCGCTTGCTACAGTTCGAGGCGGGGCTTGAGATCAGTGTGCTGGATGCCCGTGAGGAGGTAGGCACCTCCCTGCCAAAGGTGCCCCAACGCAATGGCCGGGATTACCTGCTGGCGATCGGTGCTACCGTGGGCGCTGCTCTTCTGGCCAAGGCCGCCTCCAGCCTGCTGGAGCTTCCCAATATTTCGCTGGTATTCCTGACCGCCGTTTTGCTGGTCGCCATTCGCAGTAGCCGTGGTCCGGCCATCCTGTGCGCGGTTCTGAGCTTTCTGACCTATAACTTTCTGTTCATCCCACCGTTGTTCTCGTTCACCATTCAACGTGAGCAGGATGTGCTGACGCTCATGTTCTTTCTGTTCATGGCAACGCTCACCGGTAATCTGGCGGCCCGCCAGCGGGGGCAGCTGAACAGCCTTAGACAGGCCCAGACCGAAACCGGCGCCCTGCTGGAGCTCTCCCGCAAGCTGACGGCCGCCACTGACCGGCAGGCAGTACTGAAAGCTGCGGCGCAGCAACTGGGCTCCGCCGACATCGAGGTCTGCCTGATGAGCCGGGATAGCCATGAACAGTGGCATGTCGAGGCTGGAACCTCTAGCGTCCTGAATGAAAGCGAGCGTGCCGCGGCTGACTGGGCGTGGAAGCACGAGCAGCCAGCGGGCCATGGAACGGATACCTTGCCCCATGGGCGTTGGTGGTGGTGGCCCCTGGCGTCCGAAGAAGGCCCCCTGGCCCTGCTGGGGATTGCCTTGAAAGACGGCAAGAGCCTGAATGCCGAGCAGCGCCGGCTGTTTGCTGCGCTGGGTCAGCCACTGGCCCAGGCGCTGGCGCGGGCGCGTCTGGCCGAAGACCTGGAGGCTGCACGCCTGCATGGGGAAACCGAGCAGCTACGCAGCGCCTTGCTGGCCTCCGTATCGCATGACCTGCGCACCCCGCTTACCGCCATGCGCGGCTCTATCGACACACTGGCCACGCTGGGCGACAGTATCAGCGCCGAGGATCGCCAATCGCTTCTAGACACGACACGCCTTGAGGCCGAACGTTTGGATCGGTATATCCAGAACCTGCTCGACATGACCCGGTTGGGTCATGGCGGGCTGCAGCTGGCCCGCGACTGGGTCTCCCCAGGCGACGTCGTGGCCAGCGCCCTGAGCCGACTGAAGCCTGTGCTGGCACCGCTGCATGTCGAAACATCGGTTCCCCCCGATATGCCGCTGCTCTATGTGCATCCTGCCCTGATCGAACAGGCCCTGATCAACGTATTGGAAAACGCGGCGCGGTTTTCCCCGGAGCACGGGCGCCTGCGCGTTGCGGTAGAGCATGACGATGAAGAGATCCGTCTGGCTGTGAGCGACCAGGGCCCCGGTATTCCAGAGGCGGAACGTGCCCGGATTTTCGATATGTTCTACACCGCTGCGCGGGGTGATAGAGGCGGACAGGGGACCGGGCTGGGACTGGCAATCTGCCAAGGCATGGTGGGCGCGCACGGCGGTCGCGTGACCGTTGATACCGGCCTGGACGGAAGGGGGGCGACCTTGACCCTGCATCTGCCGCTGCATCCGCAACCGCTCGGTGACAGCGAGGGCTGAGGCGTTTCGCCTTTCAATAACGTAGCATGCGGCAAGTGTTCGCTTTTTCTGAAGGCTTCCATGACCACAAATGCACCCTTGATCCTGATCGTCGATGACGAGCCGCAGATTCGCAAATTTCTGCGCATCAGCCTGACGGCTCAAACCTATCGGGTCATCGAGGCTGCCACCGGTGCAGAAGGGTTGGCCAAGACGGCACTGGAGCGGCCTGATCTGGTCGTGCTGGACCTGGGCCTGCCGGATGAAGATGGGCAGGCCATCCTCAAGGAAATTCGTGAATGGTCGTCCGTACCGGTACTTATTCTGTCGGTCCGGGCAGATGAGCAGGAAAAAGTCCGTGCACTGGATGCAGGGGCGAATGACTACGTCACCAAGCCCTTCGGCATTCAGGAGTTTCTGGCCCGGGTACGGGTATTGTTAAGGCAGGGTGTGGCCCAGCTGCAGACGGAGTCAGCCCTGAGCTTGGGTGCGCTCAAGGTAGATTTTGCTTTTCGCCGCGTCACGGTGCAGGACAGTGACATCGCCCTGACGCGTAAGGAATATGCAGTGCTTGAACACCTTGCCCGTCATCTGGGGCGCGTGGTGACCCAGCAACATCTGCTCAGGGAAATCTGGGGCCCGTCCCATGTCGAGGACACCCATTACCTACGTGTCGTGGTAGGGCACTTGCGGCAGAAGCTGGGCGATGACCCTGCTGCTCCGCAGTACATCATCACCGAGCCTGGGGTCGGCTACCGGCTACGTGACAGGCACGATGCCTGAGCCCATCCCTGGGCGCTGGCGGATTACGCTTCGAGCATCTGCTCGCGACTGTACTGAAGTGCAGCCTGAGCGCGCTTGATCAGGTCCTCTTCTTCAGTCTGGGCCAAGACGGTATTGGCCAGCAGTTCGATGTTCTGCAGATGAGTCATCTTTTCATCCCGACTTATATTGTCGAGCATGCCAAGTTCTTCGATCCGGTCTTCACACCGGGTGAGCAAGCGATTGTGAAAGTCGTACTGGGATTCGTAGTGCTTGGTACGACGGGCACGGCGAGGGGTACTGATTACCTGATCGGTACTAGGCGCTAAAGTCATGATGTACTTCTCAATCATCAACTAAATCGTGGAATGGCAATATGCCATTTCCCGATCTGGCCGACCATACCTTGCGCCCGTAATGATTCATTTTGGAGATGAGCGGATACGTTTTTAGCACGTAAGGGCTCCCTTTCGATGAATGAAATGTCAGGGTAGCGATGTGAAATCATCCAATTGTCAAAAAAGCGTGAAAGACTGACCGGTGGGGTCGACCTGTGTCACGAAAGAGGCACTGCCTGTATCCGGTTTCCCTCACCTCAATTCGAACCATCCAGAACGATCGACGGTCGACTTTCTTGTACGGACCCTGGTATTGACGGGTCCGGAAATCGACGTGGAGGTAGAAAGATGGTTTCCAGAATAGGCATGGTCGGACTCACCCTATGTGCCGTGCTGCTCAGTGGCTGCTTTGGCAGCTCCGATGACAAATCCAGCGAATCCAGCTCCGAGAAGGCATCCATCCAGATGCACTCGCCCCAGGACGACGCCACCGGCCAGGACAACCAGGACGCCAACAGCGGCAAGTAAGGCAATAGGGCGCGATTGAAGGTTGGCGGCCTGCCCGGCAGGTCGCCCGGAGCAGGAAGGTAAGGCATGGCGAACACCGAGGATCTGAAACTGCTGGAAGAGCTGCTTCTGGCACGAGGCCCGGGCGGGCAGGAGGATGAAGTCAGGCGCATCTGCCTGCGTGAGCTCAAACGCAGCTGTGATGAGGTATGGGTCGACGCGGCCGATAACGTAATCGGGGTTGTGCGGGCCACCGAAGGGATTTCCCGGGAAGAGGCTGCACAGCGCAGCGTCGTGATCATGGCGCACCAGGATGAAATCGCCATGGTCGTCAAACGCGTCAACTCTGACGGTACGTTGAGCGTCGTCGCACTGGGCGGGGCCTTTCCGGTGAACTTTGGCATGTGCCCGGTGGATATCATGGGTGAGCATGCCCTGCTGCCAGGTGTACTGTCATTCGGAACCATGCACGCCACGCCCGAGTCGCCTCAAGGAGCCGATGTGCTCAGCGGCAATGTGCAGTGGAAGGATGTGCATGTGCTTACCCGGCGCTCGAAGGATGAGCTGGGCGAAGCAGGCATACGGGCTGGTACACGAGTTGTGCTGAGTCAGCATTGGCGCCAGCCCTTCAATGTTAAGGACGCTATCGCAGCCCATTTTCTGGATGACCGTGCGCCTATCGTGGCGACGCTCAAGGCCGCTGCGTTGACGGCTGCGCGCCGTTCCCTCCTCAAGCGCGATGCTGTGTTTGTCTTTACGACCAAGGAGGAGGAAACCAATGGCGGTGCTCAATATGCAGCCCGAACGCTGCCCGGTGAAATTGTCATTGCTGTCGAGGTAGGGCCTATCGCCGAGGAATACGATACACAGCTTAGCGCCGACCCGATTGTGCTGACCGGTGATGAAAAAGGGTTTTACTCGAAATCCGTAACGGACGAACTATTGCAGGCTGCCGAGCGTTGCGGACTCAATCCGCAACCGGCGCTCATGCCGGATTTTGCTTCCGATGCCAGTGCCATACTCAGTTCCGGCTCGAAAGGTAAGGCAGGGTGTATCGCCATCCCAACTGAAAATACCCATGGCTATGAGGTGATCCTGCATGACGGCATGGATGCTTGCGCCCGAACGCTGACGGAATACCTGATTGGCAAGCCTGTGAACGGATAGTGATCCCGTAGAGAAAGGCCATTCGGAGAATGGCCTCGTGTCCACTCAGACCGATACGCTGATCCGGGACGCCTTGGACGCATCCAATGAATAGTTGCTGACGCTCTGGTACTTGCGGATCACCGCTTGCGCCAGCAGGTTAACGGCATCATTGGCGGCTGTTGATGAGGTGCTGGCTGCACTGACCGTACCAGACGTGCTGCTATCGTCATTGTCCGTCTGCGCCATCATCGAGGCCTGCAATGCACGGCTCAATTCATCCTGACTGACTTCTCTGTTCTTGTCTTCGTCCAGTGTGGACATCAGCGACGTGCTGTTAGTGTCGTCCAGAGCGGCCAGTTCGAGGGTACTGAGTGTACCGCTGGCATCAGCATCCAGGCTGACGATCAGCTCGTCGGCCAGATCGTCGCTGTCTGCATCAGCTACCGGCAGGGGAGGCGGTAGTGGTGCGAATGCACTGGCAAATTCACGTTGGCTGATGCTATCGCTGCTGTCCTGATCTATCAGGCTGAGCAGCTGGTCGACATCAATTGCCGTGCTGTCGTCACTCTCTCCGCTGCTAGAGGCGGCTGCGGTCAGCTCGCTCTGGCTGATCGAACCATCACCGTCGGCATCCAGGGCCTTGAACAGATTCTTGAGTGAGTTTTCATCATCACTCGTGGTGCTGGCGGGTACGGTGGTGCTGTTCTTGTTAGCAGTGTAAGTGCTGAAATAGCTGGAATGACTGCTACCTATTCCACTGATCATGACGGGCTACCTGGCTGAGAAAGGGCTAAGGGGAGTTCTCAGGTTCAAGCTTCGCGCATGAGTATGTCGTGGGTATCGTGACTGTGTATCTGGCGAGATACACAGCGGTTGAAGGCATCATGCCGAGCGTATCGGCAGCATGATAAGGGCGGTCAGTCCACCGCCTGGGGTTTCTTCCAGGCGCAACGTGCCGCCTTGGTTTTGAATGGACTCCCGCGCAATGGCAAGGCCCAGCCCCACGCCGCCGGAGTTGCGGTTACGGGAGCCTTCCAGGCGGAAAAACGGCTCGAATACTGCCTCGCGGTATTGGGCAGAAATGCCGGGACCGTGATCGCGCACCTGTATTTCTATGGAGTCAGGATGTTCCTTCAATACGATTTCGGCGCTACCTCCGTAGCGCAGTGCATTATCGAGCAGGTTGGTCAGGCATGAGCGCAGGGCCATGGCCTGGGCCCGAACAGGCTTGCACTGGCCACTCAGCGATACATCGGCTCCGTCATCCAGGGCGTTTTCCGTCAGTGATTCAGCCAACGCCTGAATATCGAACAGCACCCAGGGCTCTTCACTGCGTTGCTCGCGCAGGTACTCCAGTGTTGCGTTGAGCAGGTTGATCATGTCGTCCACATCCTGCGTTACACGGCTGCGCAGTTGAGGATTGTCGATGTCTTCCAGCCTGAGCTTCACGCGGGCCAGTGGTGTACGCAGATCATGGGAAACCGCCGCCAGCATCCGTCCGCGTTGCTGGATCTGCGCCACGATGCGTTCGCGCATCTGGTTCATCACCCGTGCCGCTTCACGGGTTTCGTGAGGGCCCGTTTCTGGTATGGGAGGGCTGTCCAGGTTATCGCTCAGGTCCTGCGCTGCCGCGGTGAGACGGCTGATAGGGCGGGTCAGCAGACGGGCGCTGATCCAGGCAGCAACCAGCAGAGTGCCTAACTGGAAGGGGAACGGTCCGCCCAAAATCCAGCCAAGCTGACCCAATGCCGAACCCGGCGGTCCGGCAGGAGGCGGGAGCGATGGCTTGGTAAAAGGCGGCGGTGGGTGAGGACCACTGAATGCTGTGATCGCGGGTGGTGGTAGACGAGACTCAGCGCCTGGCGGCAGCAGGGGTGGGCCGGGCTGCCTTCCCATATAATGGAACCAGGCGAAGGCCAGCAGGTGGCCCAGTACGATGGCAATGACCAGTACGCCGAACAGACGCGCAAATAAGGTGTCCAGACGGCGCACGGGTCAGTTTCCGATTTTCTGGGCGTCGAACAGGTAGCCTTCGCCGCGCACCGTCTTGATAAGCGTTGGTGAGCGGGGGTCGTCTCCCAGCTTTTGCCTTAACCGTGAGACTTGCAGGTCGATACTCCGGTCGAACGCCTCGATGGCGCGTCCACGGGTGGCATCCAGTAGCTTGTCGCGGCTGAGCACCTGACGCGGGTGATCGATAAACACCCAGAGCATTCGCACCTCGGCGTTGGATAACGGAACGACCATGCCGTCCGGTGAGTGCAGCTGGTGCCGCACTCCATCGAGCTTCCAACCATCGAAGCGGATATGCGTGCGTGCAACATTCCGGCGTACGCCTCGCGTATCCTGAGTTCTACGCAGTACGGATTGAAGACGGGCGACTAGCTCCCGTGGTTCGAAGGGTTTGGCCATGTAGTCATCGGCACCCAGCTCAAGGCCGATGATCCGGTCCATGGGCTCCGACTGGGCCGTCAGCATCAGGATGGGAATGCTGCTGTCCTGACGCAGCCACCGGCACAAAGACAATCCATCTTCACCAGGCAACATCAGATCCAAAATGATGATGTCGTAGCTGTTGCCGCCCAGCTTCTGCCGCATCTCAGCGCCACTGGCCACGCCGTCGACATACAGATTGAAGCGTGCCAGATAATCACCGATCAGCTCGCGCATGGGGGCGTCGTCATCGACCAGTAAGACCCTGGCCGTCCAGCGGCTGGGCTCATCGGCAACGGGCGATGCAGGAAAAGGCTGGCGGTCCATAGATACCTGGCGAAAACAAAAAGGCAGGGCCGGAATGCTAGCGAGTCGCCCTACCGGCATCTATAGGTAGCGGCTGACCTTACCTCTTCTTTACAAACCGATACACTCGACCGATAAGAAGAACTAATGGATGGGTTTAACGTTATCAATGAAGTCGCTTGAATAAAGGCGAAAGCCAACTTCGAATAACCCCTGTTTCCAAGTGCTCAAACCATGCCCGAAGGCAGGCTGGGCAAGGGCTCCAGCTATTCATGCGCTTTTGGCAGGGCGGTTTGCCAGACCGTTCTCATCGGCACTTTGCCATGCTGCCTGACACCTGATTGTCATGCTATGTCCGCTTAATGGCGCTTCGCTTGGCCGAACTCCCCGTAGCTTTCCAGACCTAAATAACTCCAACAACCGTGAATTTAGGCTTGGAAATCGCTATGGCTGACGAACAGAAAACACTCACAACCCGTCAGGGGCACCCTGTCAGTAACAACCAGAGCCTGCGCAGCGTAGGCGAGCGCGGCCCGGCTACGCTGGAAAACTATCAGTTCATCGAAAAGATTACCCATTTCGACCGCGAGCGCATCCCGGAGCGCGTCGTGCATGCCCGTGGTACGGCGGCGCATGGTTATTTCGAACCCTATGGCAAGATCGGCGACGAGCCTGCCAGCAAATACACCCGAGCCAAGGTGCTCACCAAGACCGGCGTTCAGACGCCTATCTTCCTGCGCTTCTCCACCGTGATCGGTGGCAAGGAATCGCCCGAGACAGCTCAGGACCCCCGTGGCTTTGCCATCAAGTTCTATACTGAAGACGGTAACTGGGACCTGGTCGGTAACAACCTCAAGGTCTTCTTTATCCGTGATGCGATCAAGTTTCCGGACATGATCCACGCGTTCAAGCCGGACCCTGTCAGCAACCGTCAGGAGCCCTGGCGCTTCTATGACTTTGTGCAGCATCATCCTGAAGCGCTGCACATGGTGACCTGGGTCAAGAGCCCCTGGGGCCGCCCGGCCACCTACCGCAACATGCAAGGTTCCAGCGTAAACACCTACAAACTGGTAAATGACAAGGGTGAAGCGGTACTGTGTAAGTTCTCCTTCGAACCCAAGCAGGGTGTGAAGAACCTCACCAGCGAACAGGCTGCTGAAATCCAGAAAAATGACGTGGGGCATGCCACCCGCGACCTGTACGACGCCATCGAACGAGGCGAATTTCCCGAGTGGGAAATGTGCGTCCAGATCATGTCCGAGGATGAGCACCTGAACCTGGATTTCGATCCACTGGATGACACCAAGCGCTGGCCGGAAGACAAGTTTCCGCTGCTGCCGGTAGGCCGAATCGTCCTGAATCGCAATCCGTCCAATGTCTTTGCCGAGACCGAGCAGTCTGCCTTTGGTACTGGCGTGCTGGTAGACGGTATCGACTTCTCCGACGACAAGATGCTGCAGGGCCGGACGCTGTCGTATTCAGATACCCAACGTTATCGCGTAGGCGCCAACTACCTGCAACTCCCGATCAATGCGGCGAAAACAACGGTAGCCACCAACCAGCGCGACGGCTTCATGGCCTACAACGTGGATAATGGTGGAGAAAACCCTCATGTGAACTACGAGCCCAGCACCCAAGGCGGTCTGCGTGAAGCACCCAAGCCCAAGAAGGACTACCACCAGTGGGTCGAAGGGCATCTGGGACGTTATCAGACCACCAAGACTGCGGCGGATTACAAGCAGGCCGGTGACCGCTATCGCACCTTCGAGGACTGGGAGCGTGAGGACCTGATCAACAACATCACAGGCGATTTGAAGCAGTGCCCGGAAAACATCCAGCTGCGGATGATCTGGCACTTCTGGCATTGCGATCCGGATTACGGTCAGCGTCTGGCCGACGGTGTGGGTGTTGATATCGAAAAGGCCAAGGCACTGCCTCCGTTGGAAGGCCGTCCGGTACCGGGCCAGGATCTGGACGTGACCCTCTATGACACCGGCGAGCCGGAAGGGGATAGCAAAAACAATCCCACGCAGGCCAGCGTCATGACTGACAGCGTCAAGTAATTTCCCCAAAAGGCCGTTGAGGCCTGGTTTGGCGGCTACGTCGACTCATGAGCGACGTAGCCGCTTTTTTATTCAAGCGGCAGTCCCAGCTCCTTTTCGATTTCCACCTTGGAGATGCCAAAGTGGGTCATCAGAAAAATGATCTGGCTTTCCAGCCCATGTGGCGCATCTTCGGCTTCTAACGTATCCAGCGATTCCATCTCACCTTCTTCATCCTCCGGCGCCTCGTCCGTACGAATGCTGATGACATCGGGCTGGTTGGCCCCTGACGCATCGCGAACCAGTTCATCCAGAGCCGATTCCCGGATACCGGCCTGACGGGCACGCTCCGCCAGCTCAGCCGCAACGTGCTCGATATGGGTACGTTCCGACAGCCATTGCCGAAAGCTGACGCAGGCCAGCATGGCCTCGGTGCGTTCATCGCAATAGGCCACATAGGCTTCGAAAAGCGGATGTTCGCGGTCACCGTCCAGAACGGCTCCCAGGACATGCTCTTCACTGTTCAATGACTCGATGCTCATGCAGACCTCATCTTCGATTTGAATATGTACCTGTAAACAAGGAGGCTTGAAACAACGCGCAAGTTCAAAGCCTGTATGCAAAGTACGCAGCATAAGACGGCTAGGGTTTCATTCATCACCGCAAGGTCGGAAAATGGTAATGACTCTTACTTGCTACGGTGAAGAGTTTTGATCCCGCGGAGCCAATGTGGAATAGTGCCCGCTTTTTTCGCCTTATCGTTAATGGCCCTGTGGGCTATCAGGTCACTCATGTTCAAGCGCTCATTTTTGTCTCTCTGTCTGTTTTCCCTGGCGGTTGTTTTCGCCCAAGCGGTTCAAGCCAATCCGATCATGCTCAATGATGGCGAGCACACCCTTACCTTGCCAGAAGCACCCAAGCGTGTCGTAGCGCTGGAGTTTTCCTTTGTCGATGCGCTGGCTTCGATTCATGTCTCGCCGGTGGGCGTTGCCGATGACGGCGATGCCAGCCGCGTCCTGCCTCGCGCTCGGGAAGCCATTGGTGAGTGGACGTCTGTCGGTTTGCGCTCGCAACCCAATATCGAGGTCATTGCCCGGCTGAAGCCGGACCTCATCATTGCAGACGAGAGCCGTCATGCCGGTCTCTATGACGAACTCTCCAGCATTGCCCCTACGCTGCTGCTGCCGTCTCGCGGAGAGAATTACGAAAGCAGCCTTACCTCAGCTGAATTGATCGGCAAGGCGCTGGACCGTTCCGTGGACATGCAGGATCGTATCTCGGGCAATCGCCAGCACCTCAAGGACATTGCGGCGAATATTCCTGCCAACACCCAGGTTCTGTTTGGTGTGGCCCGGGAAGACAGCTTTTCCGTACACGGTCCTGACTCATATGCTGGCAGCGTGCTTAAGACCATTGGCCTGACGGTACCAAGCGTGCGTGCTGGCGCAGCACCGACCGAGTTCGTGAGCCTCGAACAGCTCCTGGCGCTAAACCCCGGCTGGCTGCTGGTCGGGCATTATCGCCACCCGAGTCTGGTGGATGCCTGGAGCAAACAGCCGCTGTGGCAGGCCCTCGGTGCGGTACAGGCCGGGCATGTGGCCGATGTGGACGGTAACGTCTGGGCACGCAACCGCGGCATCATGGCGTCCGAGCAGATTGCCGAGGATGCGCTGAAGATCCTGACCGGCAAGGACCAAGAGTGAGCCGTACCCTGGCGCTGTGCTTTGCTTTCGGGGCGATGAGTGCGGTAGGCCTTGGGCTGTTCTGGTTGTCGTTATCGGTCTACTCGCCCTTCGTCATTACCCGGCAGGATGCCTTCCACGGGCTGTTTTCCGGCGGCCAGGGCGGTACGCAGATTGCCTTTGTTGTTGCGCAGCTGCGTGTGCCCCGAGCAATGGCGGCCGCCCTGGTAGGGGCTGCATTGGCTATGGCGGGCGCGCTCATGCAGGGCATTACTCGGAATGAGCTGGCATCGCCTTCTCTGTTTGGTGTCACGGCGGGAGCGGCGCTGGGGCTGGCGCTCTTTTCAACCGGATTGATGGCGCTGCCATTGCCGGGCGGTGCCATGATCATGACCCTGCTGGGCGGTGCGTTTGCCTGGGGGATCGTGTTCAGCCTGGGCAAAGCGTGGTCGGTGGGGGATACCCAGGGCCGTCTGGTACTGGCCGGTGTGATTGTCGCGGCGCTGTGCGCGGCGTTGACACGGCTGACCATCATTCTGGTCGAGGATCAGGCGCAGAATGTCCTGAACTGGCTGGCAGGCTCCTTTGCCAACGTCACTTACAGCCAGGTTGGACTGCTGTGGCCTGCCGTGCTGATCGGCAGCGTCCTGGCGCTGGCCTGCGCGCCCCGGCTCAATCTCATCAATCTGGGCGATGACGCGGCCCGCTCGCTGGGTGTTCGGCTTGCCGGGCTGCGGCTGCTGGTCTTTGCGGTCAGCCTGTTGCTGGTAGGCGCGAGCGTCTGTGCTATCGGGCCGATCGGCTTTGTCGGTCTGGTCGCGCCCAACATGGCCCGCTACTGGCTGGGGCACGATTACCGTGTGCTGGTGCCCGCCAGTGCCGCTCTTGGCGCGGTCATCGTTCTGGCCTCCGATATCCTGGCTCGCGCAGTGGCGTTTCCGGCTGAAACGCCGGCTGGTGTAGTGACGGCTCTGGTGGGGGCGCCGTTTTTCCTATGGCTGGCGAGGCGCTCCCGATGAGCCGTCCTGCCGCTAGCCTGATCGCGCTTATTGCCGTATTGCTTGTCGTCTGCCTGGCGAGTCTGTGCATCGGCACGCAATGGTTGAGCCCTGTCGAGGCGATCCAGCACGTTATCGCCCATGACGCGCAGGACTTTCTTGTCTGGCGGCATCGTCTGCCGCGAACATTAATCGCTGTGCTGGCCGGAGGAAGCTTTGCCCTGGCAGGCGCGTTGGTACAGGGCGTGATTCGCAACCCGCTCGCTTCACCCGAGATTCTGGGGGTAACCCAGGGTGCAGGGCTGGCGTTGACCATTGCGCTGATCTATTTCCCTGCGCTTTCGCTTGTCTGGCTACCCGGGGTAGCCTGCCTTGGGGGTGCGTTTGGCGCAGGTGCCCTGGCACTCTACAGTGCCGGACGATCCTTTTCCGGGGTACGTTTTGCGTTATCGGGCGTGGCGATTTCACTCACCCTTGGCAGCGTGATTGAGTTTCTAATCTTGTCTCACCCTCTTAACATCAATACCGCCCTGCTAGCCCTGACCGGTAGCCTATGGAGCCGCACCTGGCACCATGTTGGACTGGCCGTACCGCTGCTGGCAGGGCTGCCCTTGGCGCTTATGCTGGCCAAACCTCTCAATCTGATTGGGTTGGGCGATGAAGCCGCTTCGGGACTGGGGGTTCGCCTGGGCCCAGCACGACTCGCCGTGCTGGTACTGGCCGTGATCCTGACAAGTCTGGGCGTGGCGATCATCGGGCCGGTCAGCTTTATCGGTCTGGTCGCACCGCATCTTGCGCGCCGCCTGATCGGTGGCCGTCATCAGTGGCTACTGCTAGCAAGCGCCATTGTAGGCGCCATTCTGCTGGTACTGGCCGATACCTTGGGGCGAGGACTGATCCCACCGGTTGAGATTCCAGCCGGTATTCTCACGGCCATCATTGGCGCGCCGTATTTTCTATGGCTGCTCACGCGGCTCAAGGGGTGACTCCATGCTCGAAGCAGTCGCATTGACACTGGGATATGGCAGCAAGGCCATTGTCGACACGCTTCACTTCAAGGCACCTGCCGGCCAGGTGACAGCCTTGATCGGCCCCAACGGCTGTGGCAAGTCGACCTTGCTCAAAGCCTTTGCCCGAGTGCTAGCACCCACGCAAGGCGAAATAAGGTTGGGCGGTAGGGCGTATGCCTCTCTGTCTGCGAAGGAGATCGCTCGGCAGGTTGCCTTTCTGCCGCAAGTGTTGCCTGTGCCGGAGGGGGTGACGGTCGAACAGCTGGTGGGCTACGGTCGTAGCCCACATAACGGCCTTTGGGGACGTCTGCGTCAGATGGACAAACCCCATGTGGAAGCTGCGCTTGAACGCATGGGGCTTGGCGAGCTGCGTGGTCAGCTGCTGGCGGACCTTTCCGGTGGCCAGCGTCAGCGCGCCTGGCTGGCCATGGTATTGGCGCAGGATGCATCCGTGGTTCTGCTGGACGAACCCACAACCTATCTGGATATCTGCCATCAGGTCGAGCTGCTCGAACTGATGCAGTCGCTTGCAGGAGAGGGCAAGACCGTAATCACCGTCCTGCACGACCTGAACCAGGCCTGTCGCTATGCTGATCACTTGGCTGTGATGAAGCAGGGAGTATTGCAGGCGGTTGGATCGCCCCGTGAAATCATGAGCCCGACGTTGATCCAGCAAGTGTTTGGCGTATCGGCCCACGTCATGGACGAGCCGTATACAAGAGCGCCCATGTGCATTATCAAGGGTATTGCCTGAATTCTGCTTTTATTACTCAAATGCAGCGCAATTGTTTAGCAACCTATTATTGGATTAGTCGATGTTAATAGGTGCCTTAGTGAGTTGCTCAACTGTTTGGTTTGATTGTTCTTGATTTAAGCCCGGCTTAATTTTTATTGCCTAGAAATGTTCAGTTACATTGGCGGGTTTTTGAAACTTACTGAACGATTTCTTTGGAAGCCCAGCGATAGACACTGTATGGGTCATTTCTACAGCTTCTATAGTAAAAATCGGAACCAGGGTTGTTCGGGTTTTCATCAAGTTTCCTAAGGTTGAGTCGAAAAACTCAGTGATAGACATGTCAGTCTCACTGGGTTCGAGTAGTGGGGCTTATCCAATAAAATGGCTTGGCTACATAGCCAGTCCCACTATCAGTTGTGAAACCTATGAAACTCAAGCATCAATTGTGGGCAGCATTTGGCGGTATGTTCTTAATGATTCTGTCATTAGGACTTCTGGCTTATTGGAGTCTTGGGACTCTGCAGGATCGTACCGAGGAAATGGCATCGGCTGCTCGTAAGGTCCAGCTCTCCCTCGTAATTCCCGGTATTCTTAACTTGAACCGCGAGCGCGCTATCAAGAGTTTATTCCTTGATGATCCAGAAGATATTCGTGCTCTGGATGCTGAGCGTGCGCGAACGGTTCAGCTGAACGACGTTTATCTCAAAGAGTTCGAGGCCAGCGTCAAGGATCCTGAAGGGATTGCCTTGCTACAAACCATGCGGGAAAAGCGAAAGATCTATCTGGATTCGTTAGCGGCGTTCGTTCAGAAATCCAAAGGCGCTGACCGTGCCACGCTGATGGCTACGGTAGATAGGGAGCTGGGCGATAAGGTGAAGGCGTATCAGGACGCCTATAACACGATGAGTGACTATCAGGCTGCATCCTTGAAAAAGGACCAAGAGCTTGCGACTAACACGGTTAGCCGGGTTCGTACCCTTGTCATCGTGACGCTGTTGATTGGAATTCTGGCTTCCCTGGCATTGATTACCTGGATCACTCGATCTGTCTTCAGAACATTAGGTGGCGAACCTGCCGATGCGGCGCGTAGCGTTGCATTGATCGCTCAAGGTGATCTGACTCAACCAATCCCCAGTAGCCGCCCTGACAGTCTGCTTGGGCACCTGGAAGCTATGCGGTGTGAGCTTAACTCGGTTATTGCTCGCCTGAAGGGCGGCGCAGACCGGCTGGTCTCCTTTTCAGGAGAGTTGGCGAAGGCTTCGGAGACCGTAGCGCAAGGCGCTGGGCGTGGTAGTGATGCTGCATCAAGCATTGCTGCCTCCATCGAACAGATGACCACAAGCATCTCGGATCTTTCAAATAATGCATCTGCTGCAGCAGAAACAACTCGCCAGACTGGCCAGATTGCTGCAAGCGGTAGCTCTACCGTTATGGACCTTGCCAATGGTATGGCTACATTGTCTGTCAGTGTAAGGGACTCGGCTGGCAAAGTGGCTGAGCTTGGGCAGCAGTCAGATGAAATCCGCTCAATCGTAGGACTGATCCAGTCCATTGCTGATCAGACCAACCTCCTGGCGCTAAACGCGGCTATCGAGGCGGCTCGGGCCGGTGAACAGGGTCGAGGTTTCGCTGTGGTTGCAGATGAAGTGCGATTGTTAGCGCAGCGTACGACGCAATCAACACAAGAGATTGCCAGCAAAATCCAGGGTATCCAGAGCAACGTCAAGGCTGTGGTTGCGATCATGGACCATAACGTAGAGCAGGTCACTCAGGGCGAGCAGCTGGCCAGCCATGGTGCTGAAGCAATCAGTACGATCCAGAAAGCTACAGAAGAAGTGGTCAGTATCGTACGAAACATCAGCGATGCGGTAAGGGAAAATTCTACTGCCAGTCAGGAAGTTGCTCGCACGGTAGAACATATTGCAACCCTATCCGAGCAGAACAGCCATTCGTCCAATGAGGTGGCAGGCACAGCCAATGAGCTGACTGAACTGGCTCATGAATTGAGCCGAATTTCAGCGCAATTCAAAACGCGCTAAGACAGGGCTCCATGATGGCATCGCGCATTGATAATGTTGTGATGCCATCTACTTTCCATATTTGGCTCTGCATCTGCATATAAGCTAACAGCTCTTGTAATCAGAACACAGGTTGAGCTAATCGGGCCGGTTATATACACAGCAATTTTATTGGCACTGGCTGGGTGATTATTGCAGTGGAGCCTTGGTAACGGCTGCCATAGTTGGTTGGTCAATGCTGGACTGCACTTACACTATAAGCCCTTAATTTTATGAGTATCTTGTTTACTGCTCATGGTCTTTCTTCAACGGTGAAGGAACCGGGTGGGACGGCAGTACCAAGGAGTCAAATGCTATTCTTATTGCCAGGACATAACCTTTAATCGACCTGATCCCGGTCCGCGGGATTTAAGTAGCCCAGGCGATTCGCTTAGGTTTCTTTCATTACACAAAGGAAAGGGCTCGCCATATGCCCCAATCATCGTTGTGCTCATGGGTGGCGGCCGGCGTTATTGGGCTGACAGGGGCAATCGCTGCCGGGTCGGGTTATGCGCAGGCGTTAGAAGTACGACCAATAAAGGTAGGGAGACATGCCGTAACGGTTGAAGTGGCCGACACGGCTGAAAAACGCCAACAGGGTCTTATGCAACGCACGCACCTGCCCGACACACAAGGCATGTTGTTTGTATTCGATCAACCCAGGAAAGCCTGTTTCTGGATGCGGGATACTCCATTGCCGCTTTCGGTTGCATTTGTAGACGAGCGGGGGCGTATTCTTGAAATACAGGATATGGAGCCACTGAGTGAAACCGTCCACTGTGCTTCTGCCAAAGTCGAAAGAGCATTAGAGATGAATCAAGGCTGGTTCGAGCGGCATGCCATCAAAGCTGGAGACAGGATACAGGGTTTGTAAGGCATCGCTGCGCTAAGGCACTTGCCAGATAACTAGCCGGCCTATGGCTGAAACCTGGGCCTGCAGAGCGGCAGTGTCTACCGTTGAAAGACCGGGGCTGTTCTTTTCATAGGGACACGATGAAAGTCTTGATTATCCCGGATTACGAACTCGTATTGTCTGAACTTGAATACGATCCCTATGCTCAGATCCCATTGAATTACATGGTGTAGTTCAATGATGTATTGCTTGTCACTTGCGATAAAAAGGTGTGCACCGCTCCGACTTTAGGAGCGGTGCACATGGATTAGCCAAATTGCAGACCGTAACCCCAAAGCAATACGGTCATCGCCATCAGCAGTTCCAGCACGAGCACGCCAATGGCCAGTGTCGAGCCTGACATGATGAAGCCTTCACGGCGATCGATATTCAGAAAGTTCGGGATACCTACATAGAGCAGGTAGGCGGTGTAGCAGAGCCCGGCAATCCCGGCCAATGCACACAGCCAGACCAGCGGGTAAAGCGCAACAAGGCCGCTTAAAAACATAGGCGTAGCAATGTAACCTGCAAAGACTACGCAGCGTTCCTTGCTGGGCCGGTCAGGATAGCGCCGTGCCAGCCAGTGAATCACACTGCCCATCACGTAAACGGCACCCAGCATCAAGGCGTAGGACATTACCCCTATCGTGAAGGCTGTCCAGGGTGACAGGCGAAGAAGATGATTACCGCCAAAGCTCCAACCCAGTTGGGTCGTGCCAATAAAGGCGCAGACTGCTGGAATCGCAGCCAACCAGAGGATGTGATGCGCATACGCATGGGAAACCGACTCCCTCTCGTTATCGATCTGCTTCCATTCACGATCAGGATGGGCCAGAAGGCCCCAAACGTGATTGATCATGACACACCTCACTTTCGCCGAAGGACGCTATCGGCGAAACGTTGTAGGTCCTCCGCAGCAGGCCGCTGCGAGAGGTGCGGCCTGTTTTCAGTATAGAAAGTCAAAATGCTTGGTCAGGTCATTGCTATGAGCATTTGGTCATAAGTAACAAACCTTAAAGATCAAACTGAAATGAGGATATCGGTCACGTGTTTACTGACCGATGAATGGTCTACCTGAGCTGGGCTAGGCGTTATAGAGCCGATAGGCGGTAATGCCTGATGTCAGGTCGCTATCAGGAAGTTTGATTTGCCTCTCACTTTGAAAGTGTGCGCTGGAACTCAACCTCCTCGCTCTGGATCATAGGCCGATCCCGCCATGCAATCGGCGACCCTTCGCCCGCCCAATCAAGCGTGGGCACAGACCTTACCGAGTGACGGATCACAGCATGCGCTATTTGTGTTCAGCTTTATTGACTTCATGGCTGCTGGCCTCGCCCACGTGGGCCATGACAGAGCAAAGCAAGGAAACCTCCCTGATCAGCAAGGCTGATCAAACGAGCCTCACGGAAAAGCCACGTGCCAAGCGTAAGGGCGGTGTTCGTCTCCTGACATTGAACACCAAAGCAGGCAAAGCGCTGGAAGTCCGCAATGATATGGACGTACCCGTAACGGTGACGGTGCGCTTGAGCCGTACTGTCAATGTAGGCGGGGTTGGTAATGGCGTGATTCGCCAGACGGTCCCAGCCAATAGTCAGCTTCGTGTGGCCACGCTACAGAAACGTCAGCAGGGCTTCCCGATGCACTATGACCAGGCGTTCAGCTTTTCTCCTCATTTCGCACCAGGCAGTGGCGGCGGGCTGGGCAACCCTAACAGTTTGGCCAGTATTACGGCTGGCTACGCCTATTCCTTGCCCTGGCAGGGCGGTCCGTTCTTCATCAGCCAGGGCGCGAACGGTGACTTCAGCCACCATACGCCCAAAGGCCGTTATGCCGTGGATGTCGCCATGCCTGAAGGCACGCCCGTCGTGGCGGCGCGTAGCGGTACTGTCATCGAGATCCAGAATCGCCAGTTCGGGCATGGACCGAGTCCATCAGGCAACTTTGTTCGTATCCAGCATGATGATGGCACGCAGAGTGCCTATCTGCATCTCAAGCGTGGCTCGGTTGTCGTAAGGGAAGGGCAGAAGGTTACGACAGGCACACCCCTGGCGCAGTCGGGCAATACCGGACGCAGTACCGGGCCGCACCTGCATTTCGTGGTTCAGCAGGGCGAGGGGGATGCGCTGGTGTCCATTCCTTTCCGCTTCGCCAGACCTGTAGGCGAGTTGCCCAACTTCGCGCTGGGTGGGCAGTAAACATCGCATGGCGGGGCCCGCTTGCCCCGCCTGCCTATCAGCGTGAAACGATCAGACGAACGCCCAGCGCGACGAAAATGCCGCCTGCGACTCGATCGAGCCATAGCCCAATACGAGGCTTTCGCTGCAGCCATTGCCCGGCTGCGCCCGAGAAATATCCCAGTAGACCAAACAGCACCGCCGCCTGAAGTGTGAACAGTACGCCCAGCTGCAGGATTTGCAGACTGGCATTGCCCTGTTCGGCAATCACGAACTGCGGCAGAAAGGACAGGAAGAACAGCACGACTTTGGGATTGATCGCATTGGCGAACAGACCTTTGAAGAACAGCTTGCTCAGCGACTCATCGATCTGAACATCATTGTTGATACGCGTCTGCCCGGTGCTGCGCAGCGCCTGGATACCAAGCCATATCAGGTAGAGCCCGCCGGCAATCTTGAGGGCAGTGAAGGCCGTGGCCGAGGCGGCAATCAGCGCACTGACGCCCAGCGCGGCCAAGGCGGTATGTGCCAGACAGCCGAGTGCACAACCAAATCCAAATACCATGCCGCGCAGTCGCCCCTTGGAGACGCCAATACCCAGGACCATCAAATTGTCCGGGCCCGGCGAGGCGGTGATCAGAAGGGCTACGGCCAGAAAGCTTAAGAATTGCTCAGGTGAGAGCATGTGAATCATCTCTTCTCATGATGGGGAGCAAGAGATAGTGCGGGGAGGGCGGTACGACGTAAAGGGGGGAGGACGATCTACAGTAGTACCACGCCTCGTTAAAGATCCATAAGCGAGGCGTGGCGTGCTGTTGCGTTACATCAACCGAAGCGGCCGGTGATGTAGTCTTCGGTCTGCTTCTGCTTGGGCTTGGTAAAGATCAGGTCTGTCGACCCCACTTCGATCAATTCACCCAGGTACATGAACGCAGTGATATCCGAACAGCGGGCGGCCTGTTGCATGTTGTGGGTCACGATCACAACAGTGAACTGCTCTTTCAGGTCCGTGATCAGCTGTTCAATCTTCATGGTTGAGATCGGGTCGAGCGCTGACGTGGGTTCGTCCAGTAGCAGTACGCGGGGACGCAGGGCAATGGTCCGGGCGATACACAGGCGCTGCTGCTGACCGCCGGAAAGACCCAACGCGCTCTGCTGGAGCTTGTCCTTCACCTCATCCCACAATGCCGCGCCGCGAAGGGCCTGCTCTACGCGATCGTTCATTTCGACGCGCGACAGTTTCTCGTGATGGCGAATGCCATAGGCCACGTTGTCGAAGATCGACATCGGGAAGGGCACCGGCTTCTGGAATACCATGCCCACAGTGCTGCGCAGGCGGCTCAGCGAATACTTGGGATCGAGGATGTTTTCCCCATCGAGCAGAATCTCGCCGGTAGCCTTCTGATTGGGATATTCGGCGTAGATGCGGTTGAAAATACGCAAAAGCGTGGACTTGCCGCAGCCGGATGGGCCAATGATCGCAGTGATCTTGTTGGCCGGGATATCCAGGTTGATGGATTTCAGCGCGATATGGTTCTTGTACTGGAACCCAACGTTGCGCGCGCAGATTTCTGGCATATGCGTCTGAAGATTGCTCATTGGGCACCTTTATTACGGGAGAAAACGAAACGGGATAGAAGGCTCAGGACCAGAACAAAGATAGTTAGCAACAGCGCACCTGCCCACGCCAGCGCTTGCCAGCTTTCGAACGGGCTCATGGCGAACTGGAAGATGGTGACCGGCACACTTGCCATTGGCTTTAGCAGGTCGGAGTTCCAGAACTGGTTGCCAAAGGCGGTAAACAACAGCGGCGCCGTTTCACCGGTAATGCGCGCCATGGACAGTAGAACGCCTGTTACCACGCCGGCTTTGGCCGCGCGTAGCAGGATCTCAATAGTGACTTTCCACTGCGGGATACCCAACGCCAGGGCCGCCTCACGGAGAGAGGCAGGCTGCAGCTGAAGCATTTCGTCCGTGGTCCGGGTCACCACTGGAATCACCAACATGGCAAGCGCAAGTCCACCGGCAAAGCCCGAAAAGCTGATCGAGCCGTTGGTGAACTGGTTCATCGGGATCACGACGGCGGTGTAGACGAACAGACCGATCACGATGGACGGGGCAGACAACAGGATATCGTTCACGAAACGAATCACCGTGCCCAACTTGGAGGTACGAGCGAACTCGGCCAACCACAGTCCAGCCAAGATGCCGATAGGCGCACCAACGGCCAGGGCAAGCAGGCTGATCAGCACGCTGCCATACAAGGCGTTGGCCAAGCCCCCTTCGGCGCCGGGCGGTGGCGTCATCTCGGTAAAGAGCGTCAGGCTCAGCGCACTACCACCCTTGATCAGGGTAGTGGCCAGAATCCAGACCAGCCAGCCAAGGCCGATGATCGCCGCCGCGCTGCTGAGCGTCATGGCGATGGCGTTCTTGATCTTGCGTGTGCGATAGAGGTTTTCGTTGACGGCCATCAGTTACCTGCCCGGCGCGACATACGCGCCAACATGAGGCGGGCCATCATCAGCACGATGAACGTGACGACGAATAGCAAGAAGCCCAGGGCGATCAGCGAGGAGCGATGCAAATCAGTATAGGCCTCGTTGAACTCGTTAGCGATGACCGAAGCAATGGAGCTGCTGGGCATCATCAGCGATAGGGACAGCTGGTGGGCGTTACCCAGTACGAAGGTCACGGCCATGGTTTCTCCAAGCGCCCGTCCCAGGCCCAGGAAGATACCGCCGACGACTGCTGAGCGAGTGTAGGGAAGAACGATATCCCAGCAGACTTCCCATGTCGTCGAGCCCAAGGCATAGGCCGATTCTTTCAGCTGTTGTGGAACGGTTCGGAAGACCTCGTACATCACCGATGTGATGAAGGGCAGAATCATGATCGCCAGAATAATGCCGGCGCTCAGCATACCGATACCCAGCGCCGGGCCTTGGAAAAGACCGCCGATAACCGGGATGGCGCCTAGATAGTCATTGATCCAGGGCGCCAGATACTCCGCCATGAACGGGCCGAATACGAACAGGCCCCACATCCCGTAGATGATCGAGGGGATGCCGGCAAGCAGTTCGACTGCGGACGCAACCGGCGTACGCAGCCAGGGTGGCGCGATTTCACTCAGAAACAGAGCGATGCCAAAGCTGACCGGTACGGCCAGAATCAGCGCAATCAGAGAGGTAACCAGTGTGCCATAGATAGGCACCAGGGCGCCGAAGCGTCCGTTGACCACATCCCACTCGCTGCTGGTCAAAAAAGACCAGCCAAAGGTGGTAAAGGCCAGGCGACCGCCCCAAAGTGTGGATACAGCCGCACCAAGCATGACGAACAGGACAAGCAGTGCAGCGGTCAACAGGGTAATACGGAACCAACGGTCATGACGCGTATCGCGTCTGGCACGCTGCTCTCGTTGTTCCCGGGTGGCGGTCGTATAGGGTATAGCGGGCATTTTTCAGGATCCTTCAGCAGTGCACCCCGCCTCGATGATCGAGGCAGGGTGCACGGGGAGGGGCAGTGGGGAATCAGCTCTTGAAGTCAGATGCCCAATACGCCTCGATCTTCTTGACCAGGGAGTCCGGCAGCGGAACGTAGTCCAGTGCAGCGGCATCCTTCTGGCCGTTTTCCAGGGACCACTTGAAGAAATCGAAGGCGACCTTGCTACGCTCGGCGTTCTTCGGCTCCTTGTACATGATCACCCACGTCGTGGCAGTGATTGGCCATGCGTCAGCACCTGGCGCGTTGGTCATCAGCAGGTTGAAGTCCTTGGAGGCGCCCCAGTCTGCAGTATCAGCAGCGGCCTGGAAGCTCTTCGCGTTGGGCTCAACAAAGGTGCCCGCCGCGTTTTTCAACTGAGCGTGGGACATCTTGTTTTGCAGGGCATAGGCGTATTCCACGTAACCAATGGAGTTCTTGATCTGCTTAATGTAAGCAGAAACCCCTTCGTTACCCTTGCCACCTACACCGGTCGGCCAGTTGATGGTGGTGCCGAAATTGACCTTTTCCTTCCACTCAGGGCTAACCTTAGCCAGGTAGTTGGTAAAGTTGTAGGAGGTGCCCGAGCCGTCGGAGCGGTGTACAACGGTAATGTTGGCCGAAGGCAGCTTCAGGTCCGGGTTCAGCGCGGCGATGGCCGGGTCGTTCCAGGTCTTGATGGTACCCATGAAAATCTTGGCCAGGGTTTCGCCGTCCAGCTTCAACTGGCCGGGCGCAATACCTTCCACGTTGACGACCGGTACGATACCGCCGATCACGCTGGGGAACTGGCCCAGACCTGACTTTTGCAGATCGTCAGTGCTCAGCGGGGCATCGGAGGCACCGAAATCAACCGTGCCCGCCTTGATCTGAGCAATACCGCCGCCCGAACCAATGGACTGGTAGTTGATACGGTTTTGGGTTTTCTGGCTGTAAGCCTGAGACCACTTCGACAGTACCGGATAGACGAAGCTGGAACCGGCGCCTGTAACGTCTGTGGCATGAGCGACCGTGCTCAGGCAGAGAGCAGACAGAAGAGCGGCAAGACGGAAAGTGCGAGTGGCGTACACGATGCCTCCTAGGCATGTCTGGCTGTTAAGTGAGGCAGAAGCTAGTTTGTGTACGTGAAATTAAAGCGACAAATATGTTACAGAATTATGAACAAGCGGCACTGAGCCATCAGGAGATTGTATCCAGGCGTGTTTTTCAGCTTTTAAATTGTCTTGATCCCCCTGAAAACAAAGGGTTCCGGAGGATATGGAAGGTTTATCCGAAATTTTTTGTCTATTTGTGCAAACCGACCGTGTGGGTGCTGTCACGGTCGGTTTTAAGACAGGTTATTACGTGAGTCAGCCTGGAAGGCTTAACGCGGTGATTCGGCATTACCTTCTTTCTGAGGGTCTTTTTCAGCTTCCTCAAGGCGCGCGGCATGATCGGCTTCTGCCGCGGCGGCACGCTCGGCATCGGCTGCCTGCTGATTACCGGCGGCTTCATGCTCCTTGGCCTTTTGCGCGTGTTCAGCAGCCTCCTTGCGATGGTCCTCAGGCTGGTCATCACACCCGCCGAGTCCTGCCAGGGCCAAGGCTGTAAACAGGATGGCTAACCATTGGCGCATGGTGTACTCCCCTTCACATAATGATGTCGCTTGGAAGACAGTCGCTTTGCGTTAGTTCCAGCGAAGGCCACGCAAGCGGCTGTCTGTGGTGGTTGAGCCTGAAAAGTGAGAACTACGGCAATGCTTGAGCAGAAAAAGCTGTGGCGGTAGAGGCGATGGGTATCGCTGTACTCCACCCATCGTGCGGGCGCTACGAAATGAGCCGTAGCGCCATGACCGGGCTTAGGTGTTGGCTGTCAGGACCTCTTCCATCCAGTGCACGACTGCTTCGCCATCGATGCCCATGCACACGTCGACGAGAGGTGACTGGCTCCACCGGTCTCCCACGAACTGGCGGCCTTCGGGTGCAAAGACGGTCTGGCCTTCGGCAAGCCCCTCGGTTATCACGTTCAGGTGGCCGCGTACGGTCTGGAACCACTCCGGATGACGCAGGAACGCTACTGCGCAGCTGTCATGAGGCGTACAGCCGTCTATGTCCAGGGCCGATTTGTAGAACTTGGCATAGAAAGCGTAACTATGGGCCAAGAGTGGACCCAGGGTGCGGTGCGCTTCGGTGATGCGCTGCATGCGCACCGGATCAAGGCAGGTGCGGTGGGTAACGTCCAGGCCTACCAGCGTGAGCGGCCAGCCAGCCGTCATGACGCGGGCGGCTGCATGCGGGTCGGAAAACATGTTGGCTTCCGCCAGTGGCGTAACGTTGCCGCCCTCACGGATCGAGCCGCCCATGACGATCACCTGCTTTACGCGGTGGATAACCTCTGGATCAAGCTCCAGGGCCTTAGCCAGATTACCCAGCGGGCCGACAGCCACCAGGGTGATCTCGCCGGGACGCTTGCGAGTTTCCTCGACAATGAACTCGGCCGCACTCTGGGACACCGCCTGACGCGTCGGGGCGGGCAGGTTCAGATTGCCCAGGCCGTCATCGCCATGCACATGGGCGGGAACAGGGTGAGGCGTTTTTTCCAGCGGAGTACCCATGCCCTGGGCCACGGGAATGTCCTGACCCGCCAGCTCGACAAGCGATAAGGCATTACGCGTGGCCGTCTCGATCGAGACATTGCCGAAGGTGGTGGTCAGGCCAACCACTTCGATGCCCGGATCAGCCATGATGATGGCAATGGCCTGGGCGTCATCAATGCCCGGATCGGTGTCGAAAATGATAGGGGTTGTCATGCGGTCATGTCCTTCTTGCTAAAGTGGGTGGTGGCGTTTGCATCAAGGCGCGCCAGGACCCGATAGGGGCACGGTAACTTTGCCTGTAGAAACGAGTCCACTGTTTCCTGCCTTTTTCTGGCCGTTACGGCCTTCTGCAAGAGGACGATAAGCATGATTAAGTCTCAGGGCTATGCCGCTCATTCCCCTCAGGATCAACTGGTGCCGTACAACTTCGACCGGCGTGATGTAGGCCCACACGATGTACAGATCGATATTCTGTACTGCGGCGTCTGCCATTCGGACCTGCACACTGCGCGCAATGAATGGAAGAACACGCTATACCCGTCAGTACCGGGACATGAAATCGTTGGCCGTATCGTAGCGGTTGGTGATCATGTGACCCGTTTCAAGGTAGGCGATCTGGCTGGTGTAGGGTGCATGGTCGACAGCTGTCAGCAATGCTCTTCCTGCAATGAAGGGCTGGAACAGTATTGCGAGAACGGTTTCGTCGGTACCTATAACGGGCCGGTCTTTGGCGGCGAGAATACCTATGGCGGTTACTCCGACAATATCGTCGTCAGCGAAAAGTTTGTTCTGAAGATCACCCATACCGAAAATCTGGCTGCTGTTGCGCCGCTTCTGTGCGCTGGCATCACCACCTATTCGCCGCTCAGCCACTGGAAGGTCGGTCCGGGCAAGAAAGTAGGTGTTGTTGGTCTGGGCGGCCTGGGCCACATGGCAGTCAAGATTGCCCATGCAATGGGCGCTCATGTTGTATTGTTCACAACCTCGCCCGACAAGAAGGAGGACGCGCTGAGACTGGGTGCTGACGAAGTAGTAGTGTCAAAAAATCAGGACGAGATGAATGCACACCTGAACAGCTTTGATTTCATCCTCAACTGCGTAGCTGCCTCGCACAACCTGGACGCGTTCATTTCTCTGCTCAAGCGTGACGGCACCATGACGTTAGTGGGCGCGCCCGCTGAGCCGCATCCGTCTCCCGAAGTGTTCAACCTGATCTTTAAGCGTCGCCAGATTGCCGGATCGCTGATTGGCGGAATTGCCGAGACCCAGGAAATGCTGGATTTCTGTGCCAAGCACAACATCGTCTCCGACATCGAAATGATCAAGATGCAGGACATCAACGAAGCCTACGAGCGCATGCTCAAGGGGGACGTGAAGTACCGTTTCGTGATCGATATGGCCTCGCTGAAAGAGGCAGCTTCTGTGGCCGCCTGATCACTGACAGACAAAAAGCCCGCTTTGTGCGGGCTTTTTTATGGGTGGGGTAGAAGGGCCAGTCGCTCGAGTTCAGCCACAACATGTCTTACGCGTGCCTCCACGGTCATATCACCTTCCAGCCTAAGCACCGGGCAGGTACGCTGGCACAGCCAGACGGTATGGTTAGCAAGGCTCCTGCTCCCAACCGCGGGACCACTATCGTATTGAGCAGCCCAGTCCAGAACTCGGGGCTGGCTGAGCCGAAACGGGCTTCCTCCCGTGCCTTGAGGCGGGGGATGCGGATTTCAGCGGGCAGGTAAAGAAACACAATCAGGTCGAACAGGTTTTCGAGGGAGTCCCCGTAGTTCATGATCGAGCCGGAAATAATCACCGTCTCACTGACCTGCATGTCTTTAATCAACAGCGCATTACGCTCGGACTTGTCGCGTCGCTGGGTATAGGGTGTTTCAGTGGGTAACCAGTAATAGCTATCTGCGTCCAGGGCCACGCCATGCAGACGGTTGGCCAATGCGGCACCCAAGGTTGTTGTACCAGACCCTGATGCGCCCGTAATCAGTATGTTCATAAAGCAGGCTTCACTTTGGAGATGAGGGCAGGGCAGAAAAGCGCTACATGGTACAGAGCGGTTATTTAATAGTTATTCCGGAATAGTTAGAGCGACTAACAAAACCTTTCTAATGAGCACAGCCAGATGATGCTGCAGACTAGGGATAGAGTGCTCGGGAGTATCAAGCCTGCGCTCAAATCGGATACGCATTTCGTCCGTCGCGGCTAGCCAGCTACTAAGATTGATTAATCCACTTGTAACGGACTGTTATCTCTGGCCTCTGTTCAGAAGTTTGACAGATCGCCTTTTAAGATAGGTTTCTTAATTAAAGGCGGGCAGGCTCGGACAGCAGTAATACAGTTAGCTAAAAAAGCAGCAGAATAGACTACTGAAAAGCCGGAAATTCCAATCCTTCAGTACCGGGGAACAGATCTTGCATCTGATCAAAATTTTAGGGCTTTGATCAAGGGAGTGACAGAAAAGCGTTCTTTATCTCAAGCAATGACCATATTAGTGGAAAGTCATTTGCCCGGAGTAAGAGATCTATCCAAAGATGCATGGTTCCTACAATGTTGTTCTTGTCTGTCTTTCGATTCTTATTGCCATAACTGCAGGCTTTACTGCTTTAGACCTTGCTGGACGTGCGCGTACCGCAATGGGATGGGCACGTCATTACTGGCTATTAACGGCAGCGACCGCCTTGGGGGGTGGCGTTTGGGCGATGCATTTTGTCGGCATGCTAGCGTTTGAGATGCCGGAAATGCCAATGCAGTACGACGTCTATCTAACGGTTATATCGCTACTTGTCCCAGTTGCTGTAACAAGCGTCAGCTTTCTGTCAGCCAATCACATCAAATCCAAAGCAGGTCTGTTAGCGAGCGGTCTGTTTATGGGGTTAGGCATTGCCAGTATGCATTATCTAGGCATGGCAGCAATGGACATGCCTGGAAGCATCGATAACGATCCGTTTTGGGTAGGCGTTTCGATTCTGATAGCCATAGGTGCGTCTGTCGTTTCGCTGTGGCTTTCCAGAAGGACGAATCGACTGTTGGCAAGAATGCTAGCTGCACTTGCCATGGGCATCGCTATATCAGGTATGCATTACACAGCGATGCATGGGGCAAGTTTTAACGTCACTATGCCCTCTGGCATGACTCATTATTACGACAACGTTGATCAGGTTACGCTTGCTATTGCTGTTTCTGCTTCAACGCTACTTATTCTTTTTTTGGCATTAATTGCCGCTATGTACGATAAGCGTGTTGCCTTTATGGCGCAGCGGGAAGCCGACTTACTCCGATTAAGCGAGGCCCGCTTCCGATCGCTTTACAAAAAAACGCCGCTTCCACTTTATTCCCTGGATGATGACGGGCGACTTGAGTCGGTGAGTGAGGCTTGGCTGACGTTGCTTGATTATGAGCGAAAGGATGTGATTGGCCAGCCTCTGAGTCACTTTATGACGGAAGCCTCGGCACGTAAATTCATCAAGCATGACTGGCCAGGTCTGTTCCAAACAGGTGAGATTAAGGATCTTGAGTGCCGGGTAGTTACTCGTGCAGATGAGGTTCTGGACGTATTGGTCTCTGCACGCATCGAGCAAGATGAACAAGGCGCCTTCCTGTATGTTTTAGGCGGCCTTATCAATATTACCGAGCGTAAACGGGTTGAAGAGGCTTTGCGGCAGTCCCAGAAAATGGAAGCCATAGGCCAACTAACGGGTGGCGTCGCGCATGACTTCAACAATCTATTGGCGGTGGTCATGGGTAATCTTGAGCTTTTGCGCAAACGCCTGGTAAATGATCCTAAAGGGCTTGCGCTGATCGAAAACGCTCTGCTTGGGGCTGAGCGTGGAGCTAACCTCACGCAACGTTTGCTAGGCTTTGCTCGCAAACAGCAACTTAGCCCCGCAGCTGTTGATGTGCCGGACCTTATTCGCGGTATGAGTCAATTATTTGAGCGCTCGGTAGGGGATGGTACTCAGATTGACATCCACTTTCCCCTCACGTTGTCCAAAGCTTACGTGGATGGTCATCAGCTGGAAATGGTTCTGTTGAATCTTGTGGTAAACGCAAGAGATGCTATGCCAGAGGGCGGTACGATTAGCCTTACCGCCATAGAGCGGAGCATAAACCATGCTTCCCTCAGTCGTTTAAAGCCTGGTCGCTATGTCTGCCTTTCTGTAACCGACACGGGAGAAGGCATGGATAAAGAAACCCAAGCCAGAGCTACCGAGCCCTTTTTCACAACAAAGGCCGTTGGCAAGGGCACAGGCTTAGGGCTCTCCATGGCGCTGGGGTTGGCTGAGCAATCGGGGGGACAACTTCTGATTAGCAGTAAACAAGGGCAGGGTACGACGATTGAGTTATGGCTCCCTACAGCTGAAGTGGAGCTCATCATCAATCAGCCCGCTCTCGCTATTGATAAGGGCTTAAACAGCGCCGAACCGTCAGACAAATCGTTGAAAATCCTTGTGGTGGATGACGACACGCTTGTTCTGAGAAATACCGTAGCGATGCTGGAAGATCTCGGTCACACCGTGCTCAGTGCTGCCACAGGTACTGCCGCATTGGAAATCTTAAGGAAGGAGCCTCGCCTTGATGTCCTGCTAACTGATCTGGTCATGCCGGAGATAAGCGGGACGCGACTAGCCGAAATGGTAAGAAGTGAAAGGCCTGATTTGCCAATCCTGCTTATGAGTGGTTATGTCGATCTGTCTTCTTATACAGATACAGCACTACCAAAGCTGGCAAAACCCTTTACTCAACGGGTGTTGGCTAAAATACTCAATGAGGCAAGTGTCGCACCTAAAAAAGCAGTAGTGATACCGTTCCGGTAATGACTAACCGGATGGAGGCATCGTAGATGTCTCCATCCGCTACCTTCCAAGCCTGGATAAGGTAATCCTCTGCCTTGCAGCTATATCAAGAGCGGTTAACAAAACTCTCTAATGAGCGCAACCAAGTATTATCCATTCCCAAGAGGAATGGATAATATAAAAAAACCGATTTTTATTTATTGAACAATTGGCCATAGAGTGTCTTGAGAACTGGAGAATCTCTATGGACCACAGCACTGAAAATCCTGCTGCAAAGTTTGACTCATCCCGCGCTAATGAATATGGACAACAGAGCCGAATTGCTCTTGCTGGTTATGAAGCCTGTCATGATCTAGCTGCCTGTGTTCTTACAGCCAGTCTTGGAAATATAACTTCTGCACGTATCTTAGTCGTTGGCGTGGGAGGTACTGCTCAAGAAATCATATCGCTGTCGGCCCTTGAGCCAACGTGGAGCTTCGTTGCTGTTGATCCATCGCCATCCATGCTGGAGACCGCAGCCGAGCAGTTAAAAAAACATGGGCTGATGGATAAGGTTCAATTGCTGTTGGGCACGGTTGAGGATCTACCAACCGATACGGCATATGACGCTGCGACGTTGATCGGTGTGCTGCATCATATTCCGGGAGATGATCCCAAGAAAAAGTTGCTGCGCTCGATCCAGACTCGCTTGAAAGCGGGGGCCCCGCTGGTTGTGGCAGCTAACCACTATGCCTATGCAGATCAACCATTTTTGCTCAAGGTATGGGGTGAGCGCTGGCGGCAGCAGGGTGCTACTGCAGATGAGGTCAGAGCCAAGCTCGGCAAAATTTTACAAGGAGCAGATCCGCCTCATTCCGAGTCCGCCGTTCAGGGCCTTTTGTATGAAGCCGGATTTAGTGGCTTCCAGCGTTTTTTCAGTAGCCTTTTCTGGGGCGCCTGGGTAACAAATAAGGTAATCTAAAACAGTCATTGGCTCTTAGAGCTGCTAACAAACCCCCTCCAATGAATGTAGACAGATGAAGCTGTAGGCTAGGGATAACAAGGTTCGGTGAATATCGAGCCCGCGTTCAAACTGGATACGCAGTTTATCCCTATCAGCCCACCAGGCGTGGGTATGCTCCATTACCCCAGCGGTGCTGGCCGAGCCGTTTCTTGCTTTTCCTTTACGTGCGATTCGATCAGTGATCCCGTGCTGTCAATGTGTAGCTTTTCTACAAGATCGTAGACTGGATGAGGGAGCTGTCCCGTTAGTAGAAGGTATAGCGGACCAGCCTTTCCCATGGCGGCCGCATCTTGACGACGGTGACTCGTGTCAGCTTCAGATGGCCGCGAAAATCCATTTCATCATCGGCATGGGCTCAGAGTACCTTGGTCGTGTCGCCAGCATCAGCTGTCCCTTAGCAGGCATACCTATCAAGGGTCAGCCTGCATGGGAGATACCACTGGATCAGACCGATACAAGCGAGACTACCCATGTACCCGTACTGCTATGTGCCGCCTGCAAAAAATGCTAGACCTAGACAACGACTCGAATGTCGTTGTGCTTAGAAATACTGGGTACGCTGAGGCGAAGGCTATTACTCATTACGGCATATGTATTGAACTGACGTTAAAAGAGAAGTTAAAGCCAAGGTCTGTCGCTTCTGCCAATAGAGGCTTGCGTCAATTTAATCCCGCGCCGGTTGCAGCCTGAAGAATTGAAACCTTCATCCGACAGGGCAGGGAACAGTCACAGCCTATATCGATCTAGTAGCTTTTTGCTGCTTGTTGAACAAAGTAAGTGCGTAAGAGTGAGATGCCAAATGGATGAAGATGTATACAGCCTGCGTATCACGTTTTCGGGCACTGATTCACTTCCAGCGTATCTATAACTTTACCTATATTTTGGTGCAGATTGAGCATGTCTATAACCGCAGCTCTTAATCGTTTGCTTGCAAACATTCCAGAACGTTTCCATTTTGCGCTCGGCAAAAACGACGTTCACGAGTGGGAGCTAGATATCCAGACGGGGAGACTGACCTTTTCGACCGACCCGGGGATATTCAAAGATATAGGCAGCATAGAACTCTTTTTCGAGGCTCTGCACCCTGAAGACAGGGACGTGGCCAAGCGTATTACTAAAAGCATCTTGCTCAAGGCCAACCGCTTTCGCTACGAATGCCGCTTTGTCACAAGTCAGGGTGATATACGCTGGATTGCTGTCAACGGCTGCTCGGAGGGACAAGCTGGTTGCATCGAGCGGTTGTATGGATTTACTCAAGACATTACTGAGAGTAAACGTGCCGACATCATCGCCAAAGGTCAAAGGCAAGCTCTTGAGCTAGCCATGACCAGCGCTCCGCTGAAAGAGGTCCTTGAGCTTTTGTGCAATCTGGCCGAGGAGCAAATTGGTGGCAAGGTAGTGTCGTCCATTATGCTGCTCGATACGGATCAGAAGCATTTAAGAAGCGGCGCGGCTCCATCATTGCCAGCTAAATACAGTCTATCGCTTGATGGCTTAGCCATTGGACCAGATGTTGGCTCCTGTGGGGCCGCTGCATTTTTTGCCAAGACAATAATCGCTACAGATATCGAGAATGACGAACGCTGGCGTCAGTTTTCTCACCTGGTATCACCCTACGGATTTCGCTCCTGTTGGTCAGTACCTCTGCTCTCAACCAAAGGCACTGTGCAGGGGATAATGGCGCTTTATAGCCGAAAAATGAGAAGCCCCACCGACTGGGAGCTTTACTCGATAGAGCTATTGGCCAATACCGCTTCACTGATTATCGAGCGCTATCGTGAGACACAAGAGCGAAACAGGGCTGAGTTGCGCTTCCGCTCATTGGTGAACGCAACGAATGCCATCGTCTGGACAACGTCCAAAGACGTCGAAGTCTTTACGCCTCAGCTCGAGTGGGCCAGATTTACAGGCTTCACTCCCGAACAAGTGGATGGGATGGGGTGGCTCAATGCGATTCATCCAGATGATCGCGACATTATGCTAAATCTAGTTTCCCGTATGCGCCACGAGGCTGCCCCTATTCACACCGAGGTGCGTTTGAAGCGTGCCGATGGCGAGTTCCGAGAAATGGAGTTGCACGCCGTGCCCATTCTTGACTCCTCGGGTGCGGTCAAGGAATGGGCAGGTAGTTACGTGGATATCACCGAGCGCAAGCAGTCCGAGAACCGTCTCCGTCACATGGCTACATACGACGCTCTGACGGGCTTGCCTAACCGAGCATACCTTAACGAGCATTTGCAGGAGCTACTCGATTTCACCTCGCCCACCGAGCGTATCGCAATCATGCTAATTGACCTCGATCGTTTCAAGCGCATCAATGACTCGATGGGGCACAAGGCAGGTGACGAGCTGCTCTGCATCATTGCCAAGCGCCTGCAGGACGCGCTTCTGACAGGTAACCTAGTCGCTCGTCTAGGTGGGGATGAGTTCATAATCGTAGCGCATGCCAATGATGGAAAAACTTCGGCGGAATTACTGGCAAAAAGATTGTTAGGCATTGTTGCCTTACCCGTATACGTCGGTGGTAATCAGCTTTTTTCTAATGCATCAATTGGGATCTGCCTGTACCCAGATGACGGTCAGCGTAACGACATTCTTATACAAAATGCTGACATCGCTATGTACAAGGCCAAGGCAGACGGAGGGAATCGCTATAGCTTCTTCTCAAAAGAAATGAGCACTGCCATGAAAGACCGCATGGCATTGGAGATTGCTCTTCAAGGCGCGCTTGACCGAGGCGAGTTCGTACTCTACTACCAACCGAGGGTCAGTTTACCCGATGAGAAACTCAAGGGCTTCGAAGCACTGATCCGCTGGAAAAGCCCGGAGCGCGGCCTGGTTTCGCCATTAGATTTTATTCCAATCGCTGAAGAGACCGGTCTGATTAACGAAATCGGAGCCTGGGTGCTAAGACAAGCCTGCGCTGACATAAAGACCTTAAGTTTGCGTATGGGTTACGCCCTGTGCGTATCAGTAAACCTGTCGCCCAAACAATTGATGTGCTCCAATCTGACTCAGAAGGTCAAAAGTGCTTTGAACCAAGCAGGCCTGTCGCCAGAGCAGTTGGAGCTCGAACTGACTGAGGGCGCTTTCATTCACGACATCGAAGCATCAGCCCTGGCCATGGAGGACTTGAAATCACTCGGTGTACTATTGGCGGTTGATGATTTCGGAACGGGACATGCCGGCATATCGTATCTGCGCCAATTTCCTATCAATGTTGTCAAACTGGATCGTACGTTCATCGCACCCAATGTTTGTGAGTCCAATTCATCAGGGTTCATGAAGGCATTATCGGACATGGCCCATGCGCTAGGGCTCCATGTCGTCGCAGAGGGCGTAGAGGACAAGGAGACCCTGGAGCTCCTTTGCAAAGCTCAGTGCGACGAGGCGCAAGGTTATCTATTCGCAAAACCGCTACCGTGGCCTGAGCTACTTGCTTACGTAGATAAGGTGTCAGTGACGAGCGACTGACTATCTTTGCCAATTCTGGGTTTTGACGTCTTGATCATCATGCCGTATCGCTTGATGTATGCCCTAAGGGCTACACAAAAAGGCTCTCACTGAGTACATAAAGGGCCTGATCTGAAATGAGGGTCTTAACCTTCTCATCACCCGAGCTCGAACTTCAGCATTCTCTTGGCAGGACAGGTAAAGTGTCACGATAGTGATGCGGTAACATCTGTGATCCTGTGGAGAGTTCCATGACGCTGCATGTCTGGTTTGTCTTTTGTTTTGCTTACCTGGTAACAACGCTTTCTCCCGGGCCCAACGTCCTTTTGGTCATTCGCAATACCTTGCGCTATGGCGCACGGGGAACGCTGGCGACCCTGGCAGGTAACCTGACGGCGCAGCTATTCGTGATCATTCTTGTGGCGCTTGGCATAGGCGCTCTGGTGGCAGCCATGCCGATGGCGTTTCTGGCGATGAAGCTGATCGGAGCGGCTTATCTGATCTATCTTGGTTTTGTGCAGCTGCTCAAACGTCAGCCTGGATCGTCTACGGTCACACCAGCTATTGCGCCCAGTGTCTCGTCGCCCAAGGTTTTTGGTGAAGCGCTGCTGGTATCAATCAGCAATCCGAAAACGCTTGTCTTCTTTTCCGCTTTCTTGCCGCAGTTCATCGAGCCGGGACGGTTATTGGTTGTACAGTTCACCACAATGTACCTGACCATCGCCTTGATTGTCGTGACGGTACACTGTGTGTATTGCTTCAGTGTGTCCAGGCTCAGCAGGCGGCTTTCCGCAAGCCGTTGGGTCACGACGATCAAGCGGGCCAGCGGCGCGTTATTCGTAGGGCTGGGCGTAAAGCTGTTGATGGCCCGGCAGGCCTAAGAGGAGGTTTGCACCATGACTGCCACACTAAGCGCACCGATTCCCAGTGATTACGAGGCACTGGTTGCCTGGGTGCCTACGGCTGACGCCTGCGCGCGCTGGGCAGGGCCCCAACTCAGGTATCCGTTCACCGCCACTGAGTTGCCGGAACTGCTGGAGGTGCCCGGTAAGAGCTTTTCATTGGTAGAGGGCGTCAACCGGCCGCTTGCCTTTGGGCAATACCGAACCGTCTCGCCCGATACCGTCCACCTGTGCCGCATTATCGTCTCGCCTGACTGGCGGGGCCACGGTTATGGCAAGCAGTTGTGCGAGCAACTGATTCGGCAGGCTGTGGCGGACACAGGCGCTTCCATGGTTACGCTGCGCGTCTACCGGGACAATGCCGTGGCACAGTCGCTGTACCACAAGCTCGGCTTCAAACCAGTGGAGCTGCGCTCGGATGTGGATGTCATCGGCATGCGATTGATCCTGACCGAGCAAGCCGGTTAGCAGCCGAGCGGCTCATTCTTTAAAAGCCAGATCAACCGGTCTACCGCCCACTGGAAATCCAAGTGTTTGGCAGGGTCTGAAGAGTGCGAAAGCAGCGCATCAAGGCGTAAGCTCATGGGCCGTCCTGTCCGTAGGGGAGGAAGACGCAGCAGAGGTCGTGCGCCGTTTGAAGCGCATGACCAGTGCATACAGGAGCGGGACGAAAAACAGGGTCAGCAGCGTGGCCGAGAGCATGCCGCCGAAAACGCTGGTGCCAATGGCGTGCTGGCTGGCCGAGCCCGGGCCCTGGGAAAACATGAGGGGCAGCACGCCGAACATGAAGGCCAGGGACGTCATGACGATAGGGCGCAGGCGCATCCGGGCGGCGTCCAGAATGGCCTGACGCAAGGGAGTGCCCTCATGCTGGAGTTCACGGGCCACCTCGATGATGAGGATGGCGTTCTTGGCAGTGAGGCCCATGATGGTGATGAGGCCGACCTTGAAGTACAGGTCGTCCGGCAGTCCGCGCAGCGTAGTGGCCATGACCGCACCGATGATGCCCAGCGGAATCGCCAGGATGACCGCAAAAGGTACCGACCAGCTCTCGTAGAGTGCCGCCAGGCACAGGAAGATTACAAGAATGGACAGACCGAACAGCAGAGGTGTCTGATCCCCGGACAGCCGCTCCTGATAGGACTGGCCTGCCCATTCATAGCCGACGCCGGTGGGTAGCTCACCTACCAGGCGTGCCATGGTATCCATCGCCTGGGTGGTGCTGTAGCCCGGCGCGGGCGTGGCGTTGATGGAGAGCGACGGGAAGCCGTTGAAGTGCTCGATAGCCATCGTGCCCACAGTCCATCTAAGCGTCACGAAGGTGCTTAGCGGCACCATCTCGCCGTCAGCATTGCGAACCTGGGCCTGGAGCAAGCTGTCAGGCTGTTGCCGGTCCTTGCCCTCCGCCTGGATGACGATTCGGCGGACCTGATTGTCATGGATGAAATCCCCCACATAGAGCGAGCCGTAGAGGGTGGCCATGGTCGAATTGATCTCATCCACCGAGACGCCCATGCTTTGGGCTTTCAAGCGATCAATGGAAACCTTGAGCTGCGGCGTGTCGTCCTGCCCCGAGTAGGTGGCGGTAGCAAATACAGGATTCTGCCGTGCCAGTGTCAGGAGCTTGTCCTTGGCGGCTAGCAAGGCTTCGTGCCCAAGCCCTGCGCGATCCTGAAGACGCATGTCGATACCGGCGGTGCGTCCCATGGAGGGCAGCGGCGGGGTGTTCAAGGCCTGGATAGTGACGTTGGGGATCGACGCGACGCCATTGGCAAAGTGCTTGTTCAGTCGTGCGATGATGGCATCGACGTGCTGATCAGGCGCCTTGCGTTCGGACCAATCCTTGAGCGTGGGCCAGATCATGGCAGCGTTCTCGCCGCCGCCGAAATAACTGAAGCCCTGCAGGGTGAAGAGCTGTCCGACCGAAGGATCGCTGCGCAGATAGGCCTGCACTTCCTCTACCACCTGATGCGTCATTTCTTGGGTCGAGCCGGTGGGAAGCAGCACGACGGTGGCAAAACTGCCCTTGTCTTCGTTCGGCACAAAGGAGCCGGGCAGGCGGCTGAACAGGAGCGCCAGCACGGCCAGCAGAACGAGATACAGCAGCACGAAGCGCACCGGTCGATTCAGGACACCGCCCAGACTGCGTTGATAGCCTGCCGATAGGGAAGCCGCCCAGCGACCCACTCTGCCCAGGCTGAGCGTATTGGTCGCTGCCGGTTTGAGCAGCGTTGCGCACAGGGCGGGCGTTAGCGTGAGCGCCAGAAATGCCGAGAAGGCCATCGGCACGGCCAGCGCCACGGAGAACTGCCGGTAGATCGAGCCCGTAGCGCCCTCGAAAAACGCCATCGGGATGAACACGGCAGTCAGTACCAGCGTAATTGCCACAATGGCGCCGCTGATCTGCTGCATGGCCTTGAGCGTTGCCTCGCGGGGAGCCAGTCCTTCCTCCCGCATGATGCGTTCGACGTTTTCCACTACTACGATGGCGTCATCCACCAGAATCCCGATGGCCAGGACCATACCGAACAGGGTCAGCACGTTGATAGAGAAACCCAGTGCCAACATGGCGCCACAGGTGCCGGCCAGGGCTATCGGTACCACGATGGACGGGATCAGCGTGGCGCGCAGGTTTTGCAGAAACACCAGCATGACCAGAAAGACCAGCACCATCGCCTCGATCAGCGTATAGGCCACCTTCACGATGGACATATGCACGTAGGTCGTCGTATCGAACGCCGTCTGGTAGTGCATGCCCGGTGGGAACTGCTGGGACAACTCCGCCAGTGTGGCCTTGACCGCCTGCGCCGTGCTGAGCGCGTTGGCGCCGGGAGCAAGCTTGATGGAAATGGCGCCACAAGGCCTGCCGTTCACGTAGGACGGGTAGGTGTAGTAGTTGCCGCCCAGCTCGACACGGGCCACATCCTGAATGCGCAGGGCCGACCCGTCCGGGTTGACTCGCAAGGGAACCGCGCCAAAGGACTGCGGCGTATCGAGAGTTTCCTCAACCGTCAGCGGGGCCGTCAGTGTGGTATTGGCAGGCACTGGAGGCGTCCCGATGGCGCCGAGGGTGATGCGCTCGTTGTAGCGGTTGATGGCATCAACCATGTCTGAGGTAGTCACGCTCATGGCGGTGAGCTTGTGGACGTCTGGCCAGATTCGCATGGCATATTCGGGGCTATAGACCTCCACCTTGCCCACGCCGGGCACACGCAGCAGGGCAGGGCGCACCACGGTAGTGGCGTAGTCGCCCATCTGGATATGCGTGATGTTCGGGTTGTCTGCCAGGAGTGTGACAAACAGCAGGTCGTTGTCACCGCTCTTGTCCACTTCGATTCCCTGGCGCCGCACGCTCTCCGGCAGACGCTCCTCGACGCGCTTGATGCGGTTCTGCACTTCAATGGAAGCGATCTGCGGATTGGTGCCCGGCTCGAAGGACAGGCCGATTTCCACCTCGCCCGTGGCGGTACTGTCGGAGGCGAAGTACAGCAGTCCCTCAATACCACTCAGCTCGCGCTCGATAACGGAGGTAACGGTACGTTCGATGACTTCGGCCGAGGCGCCCGGGTAGTAGGCCTGTATGCCTACCCTCGGAGGCGAGACGTTAGGGTATTGCTCCACCGCCAGACGCAGCGCCGTCAGGCCGCCGCCCAGAAAGATCATGATGGCGACGACCCAGGCGAACACTGGGCGCGCAATGAAAAACGAGGACATGGTCTACGCTTACTCTTTTGAGGCGACCGGCTGGGTCGTCAGGGTGGCTTGCTTGGGCTCTACGGCCTGACCGTCCTTCAGGGCGCTGCCACTGAGGATGACCCGCTCGCCAGCTTTCAGACCGTCGGTGACGCGCCATTGATTGCCTTCGAGCGTATCGGCGGAAATCGGGCGGCTGTGGGCGTGGTTGATCTCGTCGACAACCATGGTATAGGCGCCTTCACGGGTGCGTGTCAGGGCCTGCTGGGGAATAAGAACGGCCTGCGTCTGGCCGGGCTGCTGCAGCTCGACCTGCACATACATTCCGGGCAGCAGCAGATGGTCGGGGTTATCGAACACAGCCCGCATGGCCACCGTATCGGTCTTCTCATCCACGGCCCAATCGGAGAAGAGCAGGGTGCCGTTCAAGGGGTAGGTCGAACCATTGCTCAGTCGCAGGCGCAGGATGGGCTTCTCGCGCTTGTCGGCCTGCTGAAGGCTCTGCCTGAGCCCCAGGGAGTCGGCCATGGGCTGGGCAAAATTCACATAGATCGGGTCGATCTGCTCGACCGTGGTCAGTTTGGTGCCTTCATCCTGACCGACCAGTGCTCCCTCGGTGACCTCGGCCCGGCGTGCGCGGCCGGCAATCGGAGCGGTCACGTTGGCATAGGCGAGCTTGAGGCGGGCGCTCTGTACCTTGGCTTCGGCTGCCTTTTCGGTAGCCCGTGCCTGCTTCTCGGTAAAGAAGTCCTTGCGGTACTGCTGGGCGCTGATGGACTCATCGGCCATCAGCTGCCTGGAGCGTTTGGCAATGTCTTCAGCGGCATCGGCAGCCGCCCGTGCCTGGGCCAGCTCGGCTTCTGCCGCAGCCAACTCGGCCTTGAGCGGAGCCGGGTCGATACGAAACAGCAACGTACCGGCTTTGACCTCCTGGCCCTCCTGGTAGGTGCGAGCCTCCACGATACCTTCCACGCGGGCACGGACTTCCGCCGTACGATAGGCCTCCATCCGGCCGGTGAGACGCGTGGTCAGCGGCTCCGTCGAGGGCGTAACCGTTGCGATGTCCACCTTCAGGACGGCTGGCGTTTGCGTTTCGGCTGTCTTTTCGGTGGGTTCACAACCTTGGAGCAACACGGCCAGTGCCAGCAGCGCGCCCTTTACCACATCCTTCATGCTCTCACCCGGGCCATGCAATAGACATCCACGTAGGCACCGTCACGATAGGCATAGGCGATCTGAGTGCCCTCGTGAACAAAGCCGAATTTTTCATACAAGGCGATAGCCGGTGCGTTATCCGTGTATACCGTCAGCTCAACACGCTTGAGGTTCATCCAGTTGTCGGCGGCGTCAATCAGCGCCGCCATCAGCTGGGTTCCCACGCCTTTACCAGTGTGGTCATCCCCAACCGCAATGACCAGCTCCGCCACATGAATCCGCCGGCCTTTCATACGGTTGAGCGTTGCAAAGCCCAACACGTTGCCTTGCTGTTCGGCCAGTACCCGAACGTCTTCAGCGGGGTACTGCTTGATCCAGTCGCTTATGCTCTGAGTGGGTCGGTAGGGTAGGCGCAGCGTACCCCGGCGCGTGCCCGGCTGGTTCAGAATCGATGCCAAAGCCTCGGCATCGCTCTCGCGGATAGCGCGTAGGGTAATGGTCATGAGTCCTCCTTGATTCAGGCCCGTTGTCGGTCAACGATCTCGCCTGAGCGTTCCAATGGTGCGACCGACGCCGCCAGTAATTCCTGAGTATACGGGTGTTGTGGCGCCTGAAAGATCCGGCAGGCCTCGCCGTGTTCCACGACCTTGCCATCCTTGATGACAATCAGATCATGGGCCAATGCCCGAACCACGGCCAGATCATGGCTTATGAACAGATACGTTAGCTCATGAATCGCCTGCAGGTTACGCAACAGGTCGACAACCTGCTTTTGAACGGTACGATCCAGAGCCGACGTGGGCTCGTCCAGCAATATCAGCTCGGGTTGCAGCACAAGCGCCCTCGCGATGGCGATACGCTGGCGTTGGCCGCCCGAAAACTCATGAGGATAGCGGTGCCGTGTTTCAGGATCGAGACCTACTTCCTGTAAGACCCTAATGATCGCCGATTCCCGCTCTTTGGGTGTGCCGATCTTGTGGATATCCAAACCCTCACGGATGATCTGCGCGACGGACATCCGTGGGCTCAGGCTGCCGAACGGGTCCTGAAACACAACCTGCATGTGGCGACGAAGCGGACGCATCTGCCTGGTGTTAAACGTTTCGATCGCCTGCTCCTGAAAGCGGATGCCGCCCTGGGCCTGCACCAGTCGCAGAATCGCCTGGCCCAGGGTGGACTTGCCTGAGCCGGACTCGCCCACGATGCCCAGGGTACGGCCTTTCTTTAGCTCGAAGCTCACACCGTCCACCGCCTTGACATAGTGGCGCTGGCGGCTGAACAACGGTTTGGGCAGCGGAAACCAGACGCGTACATCCTGCGCCTGTATCAGCGAGGCATCGCGTTGGCAGGATGTGTCGTCACATGACCTTGCGGCCGAACAGCCCCAGCGCCCGTGCCGCTTTGAAGTACTTCAGATTACGCTTGCGTAGAAACTCGGCCCGTACCACGTCCCCGCCCTGTCTGTGGCCACCGGCATGTCGGTAAAGTCGATCAGGCTATGTTGGGCCAATGCCTGAGCATACTGCTCGGCCTGCTCGAGGGCTTTCTGAAGGCCCGCTACGGTGAGGTCCGAGGTTGCTGCATAGGTCTCGATCCCATTCAGGCGAACATAGACCATTGCGCCTTCGTCCTTCTGGAAGAAAGGCGGATCGATGACATTTCGGGTGACGCTTAAGGCATGGGTAGTTTCGCTGACATAACGCAGGGACCAAGTGTCAGCGCGGCTGTGAAGCAAGGCGAAGCGTTGTTCGTGAAAGCACTGGACGCAGCGTGGCCTGCGTCCAGCAGTGGGATCAGGGCTGTCCCACGTGGATGACGATCTTGCCTACTGTACGGCCGGATTCGCTTGCCTCATGGGCCTTGGCAATGTCCTTTAGCGCGAACTCGGCCGACACGACTGGACGCAGATGACCGCTGTCTGCCAGACGTGCCAGCTCCTGCAGGATCTCGGCATTGGGTTCGATGAAGATAAACGCACTGCGGACGTTGTGGGCCTTGGCCTTTTCTTCCGACGGCGGTGCAACGATGGAGACCAGAATACCCCCAGGCTTGAGCACGCTGAAGGACGCTTCCTGCACCTCGCCACCCAGGGTATCGAAGACCAAATCGGCGTCTTTTACGATCTCCTGGAAATTCTGGCTCTTATAGTCGATGACCTGATCAGCACCCAGAGACTCGACAAGCTTGCGGTTCTTCTCGGAACAGGTGGCAATCACCTGGGCGCCGCGCCATTTGGCCAGCTGTACAGCCAGTGTGCCAACGCCGCCTGAGGCCGCATGAATCAGCACCTTCTGGCCCGGCTGGGTCTGGCCCACATGCACGATAGCTTCCCAGGCCGTGATACCGGCCAGGGGCAGGGAGGCGGAATCGGCATGGGACAGCGTCTTGGGTTTGCAGGCCACTTCGCTTTCGCGCACCGCAATGTATTCGGCGTAGGTGCCATTGCGCTTGATGTCCGGGCGGGAATAGACCGCATCGCCTTTCTTGAAGCGAGTAACGCTCGCACCGACTTCTTCAACGATGCCGGAAACGTCCCAGCCCAGGGTCACAGGCAGGTCGTAGGGCAGCATGTCCTTCAGATAACCCTGGCGGATTTTCCAGTCGACGGGGTTGACCGAGGAAGCCACCACACGAATCAATACATCGTCGGGGTTCAGGGTCGGCTTTTCCACGTCGGTATAGGTAAGGACACTGGCATCGCCATAGGAGTGAATCTGAACAGCTTTCATCGAATTCTCCATGAAGTAGGGAGAGCGGCCGCCGTGGCCGTCTGTATAGGTGATGTTGTTAGGTTCTTTTCAATGCAAGAGTTGCATTGACCTGCTTCAGGTGCGAAGTAGTTAGCGTCTCGCTTGTCATAAAACACGTTGAATCAAGGCGTTTTCCCGTTTTCAAGCCATGCCGGTCGTCTGGCCAGACAAATTTCAGGCGACTCCTGCGGGTCTAGTGCTTACCGCATGATGACTGTCTGCTAGAGGTTTCATGAAACGTACGTCTGGTAAAACGCTCCCTGTGTTGCTTATTGTAGTCGCCGTGCTTGTTCTGGCGCGACTGGCAGCGCCTTATGGTATCCACCGCTACGTAGAACAGACGCTCAACGAAATACCGGGGTATCGAGCTACCATCGAAGACGTGGACGTCAGCCTGTTGAAAGGGGGCTACACGCTCAAGAACGTTCGAATCGAAAAGGCCAATGGTGCAGTGCCGGAGCCGTTCTTCGAGGCTGAGCGCATTGATAGCTGGACCCAATGGGGAAAGTTTGTCGATGCAAAACCCGTGGGGCTGATGCATATGTATCGCCCGGTACTGACCTTCGTATTGGCCGACAGCGAAGATCATAGCCAGACCGGAATCGATTCGAGCTGGTTGCAGCAGGTCGATGCCTTATCGCCGCTACCGCCCAACCAGTCAGAAATCCATGATGGAATAATTCAACTGATCGACAAGCGTCCGGAACGCCCTGTGACGCTTTACATCAGTAACATAGAGTCGGTTACTCGTAATCTGGCCAATGCAGACAATGTCGATGATCCGCTCTGGGCAGAATCAGAAATGACGGGTAATCCCATGGGTGCCGGTAGCATGACAACCCGCTTGCGGCTGGATGGTCTGTCACCCAACCCGACGTTTGAAATGGACAGTGCAATCGATGATTTGCCGCTCAGCCGGCTGAATGATTTTTTCCGGGCTTATGCCAATATCGATGTCGAGCAGGGCACGCTATCTTCGCGGACACACGTCTCGGCACAACAGGGTAACTTCACGGCCTATACGAAGCCCCGGTACGAAAACCTCAAAATGGTTTCGCTGGAAAAGGACGTAAAGGAAAAAGGCGTCTTGGGCACTCTGAAGGAAGGCATCGCCAGTGTGGCGGCCAAACTGACTGATCAGGATGACCCACAGGATCCGGACGACGGGGTCACGTTGCGGTTGGCAGGCGTCATTAATGCGAATGAGCTTCGGCTCGATCCCAAGGCATCCTTCCGGCAGCAGTTTATCGACTCGGTGGTACCAGGGGCTCATTAGCCGGGCGGCAAGGCGAAGGGTGCTTTCGCCTTGCCTGCCAGTCACTGATCAATGCCCGCCAGGCCCTGCCGGATATCGTCGGTGCTGGCAGGACGCACCAGACGAGAGATTTCCTGGCCGTTTCGAAAGAAGATCAGCGTAGGCCAGAGCTTGACTTTGAAGGAGCGGCCTAGTCGCCGGCCGCTGCCATCCTCGATCTTGAGATGACGAATAGCTGGGTGATCCTGGAAGGCTTGCTCGATCAAAGGTTGTGCGGCCCGACAGAAGCCGCACCAGGGCGCGCCGAACTCGATGAGCGTGGCACCTTCGAGCGCATCGACCTCATTGCGGCTGGGCTCCTGCGCAGCATAGGTAGTGTTCATGGCCATAAGGGGACTCCTGAAGCGTCAAGGGATACCTTACAGCAGACCACCGATCGCCAGGGAATATCTCGAAAGCCGTTGCCATGTCCTACAGCGATATAGCAAAAGGCTTACACAGCATTACCACGGTTGGCGCTATGACGCTGCCGGGCTTGTGCGTAATCTACACACATCGGACAGCAGCGCAGGACGCGCTCATACGAAGGTCAAGGATGATGACCGAGCCAGGATGGCAAACTCGATAAGGACATTGAGTCCGGTCAGAAAACCCCGCTTAGGCGGGGTTTTTGTTTGCCTGCTAAAAAGTACCGAGCATGAAAAAGCCCGCCGGAGCGGGCTTTCCAGTATTACCGCGTTACAGCTTGAAGCGTGCCACCATGGTGTTGAAAGATGTCGCCAAGCGGGACAGTTCCTGGCTTGAGGCACTGGTCTGGTTAGCCCCTGCGGCGGTCTGGGCCGACAGGTCCTGGATGTTGACCAGATTACGGTCGACCTCCCGGGCGACCTGGGCCTGCTCTTCGGAAGCACTGGCAATTACCAGGTTGCGCTCGTTGATCTGCGATACACCTTCGGTGATCCGGGTCAGCGCATCGCCGGCAGCAATCGCAAGGCTTTGGGTGTTAGTGGCCAGCGACTGGCTCTTCACCATGGCTTCTACCGCCTGATCCGCCCCGGCGCGTACCGTACTGATCATGCTTTCAATCTCTCCGGTGGAGGACTGTGTGCGATGAGCCAGCGCACGCACTTCATCGGCTACCACGGCGAAACCACGACCCTGCTCACCGGCACGGGCCGCCTCGATCGCGGCGTTCAGCGCCAATAGGTTGGTCTGCTCGGCGATGGCGCGGATTACGTCCAGCACCTTGGCGATATCTCGCACCTGACCGGCCAATGTGCCAACCTTGTCAGTGGAGGCGGTGATTTCCGATGTCATGACATTGATGGCCGTTACGGCTTCCTGTACCTGATGGCGGCCGGTCATGGCGTCCTGGCTGGTCGCCTGGGAAACTTCGGACGTCGAAACAGCGTTACGTGCCACTTCTTCCACCGCGGCGGTCATCTCGTTGACTGCCGTGGCGGCCTGCTGGATTTCGTCGTTCTGGCGAGTCAGTCCCTGTGTACTTTCCTCGGTTACCGCACTGAGCTCTTCGGCTGCCGATGCCAGCTGATGGGAAGCATGGGCAATTTCCTGCAGGGTGTCCTTGAGGCTGCCCTGCATATTGGACAGTGCCACCAGTAGCTGGCCGGTCTCATCCTGGGTATGAGCCTGAATATGCTGGGTCAGATCTCCTTGGGCAATGCGCTTGGCGCTATCCACCGCCGAGTGCAGCGGACGAGTAATCATGCGAGTGATCAGAAGACCCAGACCAATGGCCAGGAAGAAGGCGATGATAATGCCCGTGAGCAGCGTCAGGTTGGCGCTTTTCTGCGTATGCATCGCATCGGCGGCACTTTCTTCGCTCTGCTTGATGTTGATGGCCAGAATGTTCTTCAGCTCGCCAACAGCCTTGCGATAAGCCGGATAGGTCTCGCTGTTGGTTATCTTCACAGCGGTCTCAAGCTCCCCCCGACTCAGTGCCGAGATGACTTTGTCCACGCTGGCAGTATAGGCGGGCCAATCGTTGGCAAATTTGTCGCCTTCGGCCTTTTCCTCGCCATCCAGAGGGGTCGCTCGATAATCCACGAATGCTTTATCAACCGTCCCGCCGTTCTCTTTCAGCGAGTCCAGGGCTATTTGAACTTCGGCGGGCTCCGCATTCGTGGCCTTGAGTGCCAGCACTTTGTAGAGATCGCGGTTATGGGCAATGACGTTTCGGAAGAGCGTATTGACCGCCAGTACCGAGGCCAGATCGTTGTGGATCGCGTTGTCCAGATCATCGGAGAGCGAGTCGATGCTCTGTTTGCCCAACAGGCCGACCGCCAGGGTGATCAGTGCGCATAAAAGAAAGGCAATTAGCAACTTTGTTGCAAGTCTTGCATTGGCAAACCAGGCCATGGTGTGTCCCTGAAATAAAGGTGAGCGAGGTCTGAACACCATCGCTCCAGCATGAGTAATCAAACGTATTTAGTGGGCGTAGGGCATCGTTTAGCTGAGTTACGCCCATTACTCACCCTTCGTCATACATCGACTGGAAGGCGGGAAACTTGAGTTGTAATGAGGGATGGTTGGCGAAATGCTGTTGAAAGAATGGCATTTATATCGCGCTGTTCTACAGTTCTTTAGTCAGACTATTTGCTTCGCCCTCTCTAGGGTGGGCGTTTGACGACTTCCTCTAACAATCACAATAAGGAATGCAGAATGGCTTTCGCGCGTCGCGAATTTCTTACTGTTTCACTCACCTCGGCCGCAGCGCTGGCGGCTGGCAGTGCGCTGGCAGCTACCAATACCCCCTCCGGCGATCCGTTTGGCCTCACCCGTGACTGGAACGGGACACCGGCTATCGTCATGCCTGATCCTGCCTGGGAGATTCATGACAAGGCATTTACCGGGCGGCTGGGCAATGCGATGGTAGAGCGCCTCTGGAGCGGCGGTCGCTGGACGGAAGGCCCCGTATGGATGGCGGATTGGCGCTGTCTTCTCTTCAGTGACATTCCTACCGGGCGAATCCTGCGCTGGAATGAGGATGACGGTCGCGTCACGGTATATAGCGCCCAGTCCAATAATGCCAATGGCCATACGCGTGACCGAGAAGGACGGCTGATCAGCTGTGAGCACGATAGTCGTCGGGTAACTCGCCTGGAGTATGACGGCACAATCACGGTACTGCTGGACGCGTTCCAAGGCAAAAAGCTCAACGCGCCGAACGATGTGGTCGTTGCGGCTGATGGCGCCGTCTGGTTTACCGATCCGGGCTATGGAATCCTGGGGGCATACGAAGGCCACAAGGCAGACTTTGAGCTGCCGACCAATGTCTATCGCATCGATCCACAAAGTGGCGAGGCCCAGGTGGCCGTGGGAGATTTCCAGCGTCCGAACGGTATCGCGTTCTCACCCGATGGCAAGCGCCTGTATGTCAGTGATACGGCCGGCGGTGGTGATCCGGGCAAGCCCTGCCATCTGCGGGCGTTTAACGTGGGCGAGGGCGGTAAGCTCGAGGGGGGGCGTGTCTTGATCGATGCAAAGAACGGTGTAATCGATGGATTCCGCTGCGATAGCGATGGCAATCTCTGGTGCAGCTGGGCAGGGGACGCGGCTAACAACAGTGTTCGCGTCTTTTCGCCTGAAGGTCAGCCACTGGCTACCCTGCATCTGCCGGAAACGGTATCCAATGTGGAGTTTGGCGGACCTAAGGGCAACCGCCTGTTCATTACCGGTGGGCAGTCACTCTATGCCACCTATGTGAATGCAACAGCTGCCCGTCGCAGCTGAGCGGCATGAGGTTGGCCAAGCGCAGAATGCCGTCGCGCCTGGCCAAAAAACGTTACAGGCCGAATGGGTAGGTCTCGTCTGCCGAACCTGCCGCTTCCGAGTCGCCCAACGGCGTAACGGCCTGGGTTTCCTCAATCCAGATGAAGGCATCGAACTGATCGGCCAGTACCGTTTCGAAGTAGTGGCTCATGCGCTCGGTTTCAGGTCGGTAGATGACGCCAATGGCGCGGTTGAGATTTAGCTCACCCAAGGCCTCACGTAGATCCTCTCGCCGGAAGTCCCGCCAATCGGTGAGGGACGCCGGTACACCCGCCTTCAGAAAGCGGTGTTCCCAACTGTCGTGACGGGAAGGGCGAACCTGCTTGATATACATCTCGCCATCCCAGTCGTCTGCTGCCGCGACGGTTCCCCGGTCAGTGCCCATACCAATCAGGACGGCCTCCCGCTCGTAGGCGCTGCGGCACAGCTGACCAATATTGAATTCACCGCGCCAGCCCATGGCAGTCGCATCGGCATTGCCCACATGGGAGTTGTGTGCCCAGACAATGGCCTTTGCCTCAGGGCCACGGTGCTCCAGCAGGGTTTGCAGGGTATCGAACATATGTCGATCACGTAGGTTCCAGGAGGCGACCGAACCGCGGTACATCGCCCGATAGTATTGCTCTGCCGCCCGGACCACTCGAGCGTTTTGCTTGGCGTTGAACAGATCTTCTTCATCCTGCGCAAGCTCTTCAAGCCGGGTGGAGAGCAGGCTGTGCAGCTGGTTGACGACTGCGTCTTCGCAGGAGTCCTTTCCGGCACGCTCTACTAGGTGGCCATAGATAGCCGGCTCGTCCTGCCAACGGGAAAGACAGCTATAGCGCTCCCGGGCCTGCTTCGCTAATTCCGGATCGGTCTTGCCCAGGTAATCCAGCACCTCGGCGATGGAGTTGCGCAGGCTGTAGACATCCAGGCCACGAAACTCTACTCGGTCTCCAGGGGCCCGTTGCTCGTTATAGTCGCGTAGCCATTGTGTAAAGACTTCTACGTCCGTATTACGCCACATCCAGGTGGGAAAACGCTTGAAACCCGTTGCCTTCCAGTCATCGTTTGTTCGCCCGCGTACGTAGCGATCTATGTAGCCGGCGTCCGGCCAGTCCGCCTCGACGGCCACGATCGAAAACCCATGGTGCTCGATCAGGTGGCGGGTGATGGCGGCGCGGGTCCGATAAAAATCGGATGTGCCGTGACTGGCTTCGCCGATCAACACCACCCGTGCATCGGCGTAGCGATCGAAGAGAGGGCCAAAATCAGGGCTTTCCAGGTCCGGAAGCGGTTCTGCATAGCGCCTGAGCATGTCGATCGTGTGTTGATCCGAGGTGGATGATCGACGCAGGAAGCGTTGCAGTCGTTCTCTGGCCGGTGCGCTCATGGTTGTTACCTCGCGAATGCAGTGAGGCCCTTTATCCATGGGCGGTAGGGTGCGGTCATGCCTATATCAGAGACAGGGCTCGGCAGGGGGATGTTCCAGCTATGCGACCAACGCACTGGTGTCCAAACCAGTCATCGGCAGGGGCTCCGCTTCGTTGCGACATTGTTACAGACGCACGGTCAACCGAATTCATCCTGCAATCACGAGGAGGACCTCCATGTCATCCAATGTCGAGGTGTTGGACCGAACCATTCAGCAAACGAACCTGTGGCTTGACGATATCGCCACGCATCTGGGCGCTCCTGATCGACAGACGGCTTATCATGCCTTACGCGCCGTACTGCTTTCGGTACGAGACCGTATCGGAATCGATAACGCGGCTCACCTGGCTGCCCAGTTGCCCCTCATGATTCGCGGCATTTTTTATGAGAACTTCCATCCGGCGGGCACACCCACCCAGGAAGAAACCCAGGACGCCTTCCTGAAAAAGATCAGCAGCCTTGTATCGTCCTCAATCGATCTGGATCCGCACAGGGCGGCCAAGTCGGTGCTACGTGTCCTGTATGAGCGTATAGACCCTAACGAAGTCGCCAAGGTCGCCAGCCTGTTCCCCATGCCGCTGCGTAGCCTTTGGCCGGAAGACACCGGTGTGCCCGGCACTCGGGAAGGGGAAGCGTAAGATGCACATCAACGTTGAAGAGCTGGACCAGTCCGTAAAGCAGGCCTTGCAGTGGATCGCGGACGTCGATGAGCGCATGGGAACTCGAAACCGGCGTCTTGCCATGACCTCTTTGCAATGCACGCTGCAAGCGGTCCGTCGGCAGCTTGATCCTGATCAGGTCGCGCGTCTGGCCAAGTGTTTGCCAATTCCGCTGAAGGGCGCCTTGTTCGAAAACTGGCGCCCGTCAGCTCCCCACCCGGCCACGAGCCGCAGCGAGTTTCTTGGCCGCATCGAGGAAACCGTTTTTCGCAACCTCGACATTTCGGTCGAGCGCGGCGTCAAGGCGTCCCTTGAAGTGATGTGCAAGAAAATACCGGCTGAAGTCGTGGCCGAGTTTGCCGGACGCCTGCCATTCGACTTGCGCAGTTTATGGAGCAATGAGCCCTTGCCCTATCCAGGACACGGAGCGGTTTGAGTTTTTTCCAGGTAATTGACTCAATGCGGCTCAAGCTCTGGCAAACCGTGTCGATACAGTGATCAGGCAGGCAGCTTTCCACCCTCCTTCGCTGCCTGACTTCTTTTTCTGCCCCACCTGTTGGGGCTTTTTTTTGCCCGTTGAAAGGCGCAGACCATTGCGCTCAGGACAACAGGCAGAACGCTGTGCTAGTGGCTCGCGGCTCCTCTGCGGCCCGCCCACATCACACACCACAGCGCTATGGGCAGAGGAGGTCAAGAACAGGAGCGACACAAGCGTAACGCCCAGCAGGCGTGACGGAATAAGAGCTTTCAGCGTGAGGTTCATCATGCATAATCGTTATATAGTTACCAATATAGCGATAAGGATTTTCAACGCGCTGTCAATGAACGTGACGGCGCTAGCGCTGAACGTGCTTGAGGCCACCTGTTCGAAAGCGGTTGGAAGAGCACCTTTTTGCAGGCAATAAAAAACCCGCCGAAGCGGGTTTTGCTGACCATACTCGACATCCCTGGCAAGCTGCCATCCTGGCGTGGTCATTCGTCCTTGATCTCCCTGAGCGCTTCCTGCGCTGCAGTCCGATGTGTGTAGATTACGCAGGAGAAGGCGCGGGCAATAGCGCTGACTACAGGCATGCGATGTAAGCCTTTTGCTATTGCGTGAGTAAGACGCCTGTAAGTCGACCGTTAGGGCTTCTTCTCGTCAGAGGCTCTGGCAGCGGGTGCCAGTTCCTGCTTTACGCCCTGCTCGCTGGCAGGGCTGGACACAGCGCCTTGCGCCTGTTCATTGGTAGGCTGACTGCCAGTCTTGTTGTCTTCGGAAGTCTTTTCACAGGCGGCCAAGCTAAGCGCACTGGCCAGCAAGACGGCAGAGGCCAAAGTCTTGTGCATGATGTTGTCCTCGGATGGGTGCGTTATTTCGAGCCTGCACCCGGGGGCGAGTTCCTGAGCGATCCTCCGGCACTTTCGTCCATCTGCTTTAATGACGTAACGACGAAATAGAGGGAATGCTGCATGAGAATCGCATGGATACTACTGTTGGTGACAGTGGCAGGATGCTCGAAGGTGTCTACCCCAACGGAGTCCGCAGATACCCCGGACTGGTTAAAGGCGAGGATCAAGTCGTTACAGGCGCTGCCTGAAGCCAATCCGCCCAGACGTATTTTCAGGACGATGTTTGAGGGAGAGACCGCTTATTACGTTTCTCCGGCCTGCTGTGACATACCCAGTGAACTCTACCGGGTTGACGGTACGTTATGGTGTTATCCCAGCGGTGGCATCGCCGGTGGTGATAGGCGCTGCCCTGCGTTCAGTCTGGATCGCCAGCGCATGGAGCCTATCTGGCAGGACGAACGTTCCTCCAAGGCCAGCCGTACGCCTGCCAGGAACTAGGGTGCCGTTTTACTCTTGAGCTTGAGCATCGGCAAAAGTGATTGCCCGCGTACGGATCCTGGCGGCTACGGCCTTGAAATACCGTTTAGCTGATCTATTCCTCAGAAATATTCTAGACGGCTGTGTTTGTTTTGGCCTGTGGTAGACTAGCCAACTCTTTGTTTTTAAAGGAAATCAAGAGGCATGCCCATGCCGAATCGGTATAGGGCAGATAGGAGCGGCATTAGACGGTAGTGTCTCGTCAGCCAATGATGGCCGCCTTTTTGCGCCAATTCTCTTTTTCTGGCGCCTTCCATTACAACGCCAAAACTAGAACAACGGGGATATACATTCATGTCCAAGCCCAAGCTTAGTCTTGCCTGGCAGATTCTCATCGGTCTTGCCCTGGGAATTGCAGTCGGAGCGCTTCTCAACCACTTCAGCGGCGAAAAAGCCTGGTGGATCGACAATGTTCTCAAGCCAGGCGGCGATATCTTCATTCGCCTGATCAAGATGATTGTCATACCCATCGTGATCTCCACCCTCATCGTAGGCATCGCCGGGGTAGGGGACTCGAAAAAGCTGGGGCGCATCGGCCTCAAGACCATCGTGTATTTTGAGATTGTCACCACGATTGCCATTGTGGTGGGACTGATGCTGGCCAACTTCTTCCAGCCTGGCTCGGGGATCGACATGTCTACCCTGGGTACGGTGGATATCTCCCAGTATCAGAAGACCACGCAGGAGGTTCAGCACGACCATGCGCTCGTGGCGACCATCCTCAACCTGATCCCTTCCAATATCTTTGCTGCGGTGGCCCGTGGCGAGATGCTGCCCATCATCTTTTTCTCGGTGATGTTCGGACTGGGCCTGGGCGCGCTGCCTGACAGTACGCGTGAGCCCGTGGTTCGTGTGTTCCAGGGCATTTCCGAAGCCATGTTCAAGGTTACCCACATGATCATGCGCTACGCGCCCATCGGTGTGTTCGCGCTGATTTCGGTAACCGTGGCCAACTTTGGTTTCTCCTCGCTGCTGCCGCTGGCCAAGCTGGTGATCCTGGTTTATGTCGCCATCCTGTTCTTTGCTCTGGTGGTGCTAGGACTGGTGGCCAGGCTGTTCGGCTTCTCGGTCATGAAGCTGATCCGCATCTTCAAAGACGAGCTGATCCTGGCGTATTCCACGGCCAGTTCCGAAACCGTACTGCCGCGTATCATCGAAAAGATGGAAGCCTATGGTGCGCCCAAGTCGATCAGCAGCTTTGTGGTTCCGACAGGGTATTCCTTCAATCTGGACGGCTCGACGCTGTATCAGAGCATTGCCGCCATTTTCATCGCCCAGCTCTATGGCATCGATCTGAGCCTTGGTCAGCAGCTTCTGCTGGTCCTGACCCTGATGGTGACCTCCAAGGGCATCGCCGGTGTACCGGGTGTGTCCTTCGTGGTGCTGCTGGCTACCTTGGGCAGCGTGGGTATTCCATTGGAAGGTCTGGCATTCATTGCCGGCGTGGACCGCATCATGGACATGGCGCGTACGGCCCTGAACGTAATCGGTAATGCCCTGGCGGTTCTGGTCATTGCCCGTTGGGAAGGTTTGTACGACGCTGAAAAAGGCGAGCGTTACTGGAACTCCCTGCCGCATTGGCGTCATGATAAGACGCAGGCATACGGCAACATGACCAAGTCGGATATTGCACAATCGTGATCGAAAAGAAGCCGCTGAAAAGCGGCTTCTTTTTAGGTGCGGGTTAGTAACTAGCCCGTTTCTTGTTCGTCAGGACACCTTGCTGAGCGAGATGAACCCAATGTTTTCCAGGGCCGAAGCGATCATGGCACCGGTTTCTTCGAGTTGGCTGGCAAGGTCATCGCTCGAAACCCGCATTGACCACTCTTCCTCTTCAAGCGGCGGCCAGGGTTGTTCAGGGCTGGCCTCTACCTGATCCACTGCATTCAGGAAGGCACCCAGGTCTGGCAGGAAGACGGTATAGCCATCCCCCTTGAGCGCCATGGTACGAATGCCCAGCAAACGGCAGATTTCCGCCTTTGCGCCTACTTCTTCGCGGTCCGCCTGCCGGGAGCGCTCGATCAGAGCTGCCAGCTCTGTATCCATGAGGCGCCCTCCATGAATCAGCTCAGGGCCGGACTGCCAGGTTTCAGGCGCGCAGTCCTTCAAATCCGGGCGCAGCGGAATATGCGGATTGATCTCCATTGGATAAATCCGGCAGACCAATGGGCGACGCTCATAGATCGAACAGCGATTACTGTCGTCCAGGTTGCGGCACGGGCCAACGTTATACGCAGCAAAGGTGATAGAGACGTAGGCCTGTGTATTGCCGCAACGAACCGGTAGCGAACGGCGCTGTACATGCTCACGCTGGTTGACAGGCACTCCGTAGCCATTGTCCAGAAAGCCTTCGACCAGAATGATCAATTGGCCGCCATCGGTTGCCCAGGCCTTGGCTTCCTGAAGCGTCAAAGGGACGTGATGATCGTTGCAGCACTTGCCGCAGCCGTTACAGGCGAATCGAGTATTCATGTCGGACCCAGAACTGGTTGAACGAGCGGCGGAAAACAGGCACCGCCGCCAGGAAAACCTCTTCCGAGCAATTAGCGCGCCAGCCTTGCAAGGGCTGGCGAACCTGTTAGTGCTCGATCATCTCGCGGATACGAATGGCCAGCTTTTCCACGGCAAAGGGTTTGGTGACCATTTCCATACCGGGCTCCAGAAAGCCGCTCGCCAGCGTCGCGTTTTCAGCATAGCCGGTAATGAACAGAACCTTCAGGTCGCTGCGTAGCTCGCGGGCGGCATCAGCCAGCTGGCGACCGTTGAGGCCGGGCAAGCCAATGTCGGTGATGAGCAGATCGATAGGCTGGGATGACTGAATGATCTTGAGCCCGGACGGTCCGTCATGGGCTTGCAAGGCCTTATAACCCAAGTCCTTGAGGACCTCGACGATCAGCTCGCGAACAATGGGCTCGTCCTCGACAATCAGCACCGTCTCACCGTGCTCGGTGCGGTAGGTGTCGGTCAGGCCTGTTTCTTCGCGATCCTCTTCGTGCGAGCCCTGAAAACGCGGCAGATACAGTTTTACCGTCGTACCGATGCCCACTTCAGAATAGATAGTGGCATGGCCCTCGGACTGACGAATGAAGCCATAGATCATCGACAGGCCAAGCCCCGTACCTTGCCCGATGGGCTTGGTCGTGAAGAAAGGATCAAATGCCCGCTCAATGACTTTCCTGGGCATGCCAACGCCGGTATCGGTTACGGAGATGCACACATACTGTCCGGGCTTTATGTTGCGCTGGCGTGACGTATAGGCCTGATCCAAATAGGCATTGCAGGTTTCGATCACGAGACGGCCACCGTTGGGCATGGCGTCGCGCGCATTGATCGCCAGATTAAGAATGGCGCTTTCGAGCTGGTTGGCATCACACAAGGTAATCCACAACCCGCCCACAGTAACCAGCTCCATCTGAATGCTCTCGCCCAGGGTGCGATGCAGGAGGTCTTCCATCGAGACGACCAGCTTGTTCACATTGACGGGCTTGGGGTCCAGCGGCTGTCGGCGGGCAAAGGCCAGCAGGCGATGAGTCAGCGCGGCAGCTCGGTTGGCGGAGGTCATCGCGGCCTTGGCGTAACGCTCGATAGCCTCGACACGACCCTGGGCCAGGCGGGTCTGCATGATATCGAGCGAGCCGATGATGCCGGTCAGCAGGTTGTTGAAGTCATGGGCGATGCCGCCCGTCAGCTGTCCCAGCGCTTCCATCTTCTGCGACTGACGCAAGGCTTCTTCGGCCATTCGCAGCGCTTCGGCCTGCTCCTTTTCTGCGGTGATTTCTCGGCCTACGGCATGGATGAGCGTGCCATCCGGAACGGCAATCCAGGACAGCCAGCCGTAGCTGCCATCCTTGCGCAGATATTGGTTTTCGAAGCGCATGGTGGTGATCCCCTTGGCGAGACTTTCTGTCTCGGCCAGGGTGCGCTGCCTGTCATCAGGATGGGTAAAGTCGAAGTAGGAGCGGCCAATCAGCTCCTTTTCGTTCCAGCCAAACAGTGTTTTCCAGGCCGGGTTGGCCGCCGTAATGGTGCCATCGAAGCGGGCCACCAGCATGACGTCTGTTGACAGCCGCCACATCCGGTCCCGGTCGGCGGTGCGTTCGGCTACCTGCGCTTCCAGCGTCTCGTTCAGCTTGCGCAATGCCTGCTCCGCCTCCAGGCGCTTGAGTACGGCCCCGGCCGCGCGCGCCAGCGCTTCAAGCGTAGCAATCTCGGCCGGTTCAGGCGTATGGAGTCTGGCCCAGTACGCGCCGATGGCAGCGGTAGCGCGTCCATCGCTGACCAGGGGCACCATCACAAGGCTCTTGATGAAGGTAGGCGTGTAAAAGCGTTTGATCAGCCTCGGATCATCCTGCACATCGGGAATCACTGCTGTTTCCAGGTGAGTCATGGCCCAGCCGGAGATGCAGTCGGTGATGGCGAACCGTTGACCCTTCCACAGCGGTTCAGGCGTGATCTCGGCAGCGTAGAAACACTGATCGCCTTCTCGCAGCACGATCGCGACCCCATCGGCATTGGAAAGCCGACGTGCTGCATGACTCACGATCTCGATCAGCTCCTCCAGCGTGTGGGCGGAAGGTGCTTTCTCGATGGCCTCGGACAGCAGCTCTAGGCGGTTGCTGCGCTCATGTGCCAATTGCTCAGCCCGCTTGCGCTCGGCTAACTCGTTCTGGGCCTTGCGGAAGAGACGGGCATTGTCGATGGCAATAGCCGCCTGACCGGCAATGCCATCCAGCAGGTATTCGTGCTCTTCGGTAAACATGCCGGGCTCGGCATGACCAAAAAACATAGCCCCCAGTACTTCGCTGGAGCGTGAAACTACCGGGACCGCCAAATAACTGCGTACCGGTAGATGTCCAGGTGGCATGCCGGTGTAGGGCATGTTTTTTCCATAACGGGCGTCTTGGGTAATGTCGTCTGAGCGAACGATACCCTCACCTTTAAAGGTTGGTCCAAAGACGGTCGTTTTCCGCGGCATGGGAAAGTTTGCAAAGGCTTCGCGGGGCACGCCTGACAGCGTATACAGCATGTAACTTTCACCCTGCTCGTTCAGCACGTTGTAAAAGAACGCACCGAACTGCGCTTGAATCAACGCGACGGCTGCATCGGTCGCTTCCTGCACTAGCTTGTCCAGGTCCAGTTCGGCAGCCAGGCGAGCGCCAATCCGGTTGAGAATCTCAAAGCGATCCACGTCTGGAGGAGTGAGCGCATCTTGCGGCATGATTGAATTGAGTTTGACATCCAACATGTAAACGGCTCGACAACGGGGCAGGCAGAAACAAGGCCGCCGGCTAGCGGGGCCTTGGGTATACGAGGAGGATGTTGGGCTGCTTGACGTGGGCTTCGCTCTGTTAAAAGCAGGCCGAAGGGCGCGCATGGGCGATCAAGGCGCGCAGCTACTCATCAGGCTTACCAACAACTTCATCTACAGCCGATGGGCATTAGGCGCGGAATCTACTGGCAGGAGGGGAGACTGGCAATACAGATCTGACGATCGTCACAGTTTTATGGTCTCAAACCATTTCGTTGCCAAGTGGGGGATGGCCTCCGGAGAGGCCATCCAGATGCTTAGAAGCGCAAGGTCAGGTTGGCTTTGACGTTCTGATCAGTGGTATCGCTGCTGAGTTGGCCACCGTAGCTGATCCCTACGCTGACCGTTTCGTTCAGGGCCATATCCACTGCGCCTTCGATAACGGCTGCGTTGCGAGCAATTGGCGCGCCTTCCAGGGTGAATGTATTGCCACCTTCAAACGCTGCCTTGTGCTCAGGCGTTACGTCGCCAAAGGCATGTCGCCACCCGAGGGTTGCGCTGGGCTTGAGTTGTACGCTGCCAACCGATGCTGTAGTCGACGCACGCAAGCCCAGAGTGCTGAAGGTCACGTCTGTATCCTGGGATTTGTTATCCAGCGCCAGGGCACCGCTGCGCTCATGGAAGCTGTCGGTATGCACACGGACATGGGCAAGGCCCGCGAAGGGCTCCAGCGTCACCTGATCCTGCCTGATCAGATAACCCAGTTCGCCAAACACCTGAGTGGTACCTGCATCGTAGTTGGGCGACAACCGATCGGCACTGCCCAGGACGGACAGGGTGCGCTTGGCATCGATGTCATGCCAGGTGTGCGCCGCGCCCAGTTTCAGGCTCAGGGCATCCCATTGGGCGCCGGCATACAGGCCCAGATGATAGTTGTCGCTCTTGGACGAGCCCGAGGCGTGGCGCAGGTCGAAGTCACTGTGGCTATAACCTGCCAGCGCGCCCAGGCGCCAGGTATCGTTAAGCGGTGCATCGGCGCCGAACAGGATGCCGGTGGTATGCGTATCCAGACCGGAGACGTTATGTGTACTGTCGGTCTTGCCCCAGGCGCCAAGGGCTTGCGTCCAGATCACACCCCGGGCGTTGCTGCCCGTCAGGTTCTGCATGCCTGGCGTGGTATCAGCTGCCGAGACCTGGGCATTATGCAGGCGATCCGTCATGGCATTACGGACCAGACGGCTGTCCTCGACCAATGCTGTCTGGGTAGAGGCGTGCAGTTCATTCGACAGCGCACGGAAGGTCTGCTGCGCCGTCGCTGTGTCCAGCTGTGCCACCTGATTCCACAACGCACTGCCAGCTACGACGCTATCCAACCCGGCTGCAACGGCACGCTCGTTACGGGTCGTGCCCAGGGAGGCAAAGGTAGTGCTGTTGCGCTCCAGCGCCAATTCAACACCATTGGCAGAGTAGCTGAGCGTGGGCGTCAGAAAGGCATAGTTTGAGGTGACGTTGGCAAAGGTGCCGGTTACCCCGCCGTTGGCTGTCAGGATGGAATAACGCGTCAAGGGTTGCCAGTTGCCGCTCTGTACCAGCGACAGCGTGCTGTTATCGATCGTGGCGCTACCGGTCGCGACGATGCGATCTGTCTGGCCGGCCTCGTTGGTTTCAACCTGAAGGACCGCTCCATTGGCGAGCGTGACATTACCGTTCACATTCAACTGTCCGACGGAGTTTCCGGGCGCGACGATGCCGCCCTGGGCCACGACGAGAGTGCTGACCGTACCGTTGCCACCCAGGGTCGCGCCCTGGTTGACGGTAACGGCAGAGTTGGCGAGGCTGCCGTTCACGGCCAGGCGGCCTTCGTTGACTGCTGTGGTACCCGAAAAGCTGCTATTGCCGGTCAGGTCCAGCGAGCCGGCTCCGGACTTGATCAGCGAGCCGTTACCGGCAAGGGTGTTGCCCATCGTATCGTCGACGGACTGGTCCAGCACAAGGGTGGCGTTGTTGGTGATGGCACCGCTGCCGAACGCGCGGGCATAGCCCCTGAGCGTACCACCATTGATTGTCGTGCCGCCGGTATAGGTGTTTTCGCCACTCAGCGTCAGCTCGCCGGTGCCATTCTTGATCAGCCCACCGCTACCGCTGATGTTGTTGCGCCAGGCATCCTTGGCGTTGAAGCCGCCGAGGCTGGCATCCATGTTGACCGTTACGTCGGAGGTGAAGGCCCCGTAGCCATCACCAGCCGCCAACAGGTTCAAGCGGCCATAGCCGTTGGACTCATCGATGACCACATAGCCGGACGAGATTTCGGTACTGGCCAGCACATCACGACGCTGGCTGGCGTCCAGATAGGGGAAGCGGGTTTCCAGCAGCACTTCGGCATTGACTGGCACCACGGGCGCACGGTCTGTCGGGCCTACCGGCGCAAAGCCATAGGTCATGCGTGAGGTATACAGCGCCTTGTCCTGCGCATGTTGCGAGAAGCGGTCCGTTGCCGGGTCGATTGGATCCATGCAGTTGTTGATATCGCCACCGCACTGCTCGGTGAAGTATGCCTGCGCCTGCTGAAAGGCCTCGTTGCGAAGTTGGGCGTTATTGGTGAGGTTGTCGATCGCAAAGTAGGTCGCGGTGATACGGCCGCCTATTACATCGAACGGCGAATGCATACCTGCGACGATCCGGTTGTTACCTACCTCCGAGGCGCGCAGCATCAGTTCTTCGAAGCGCTGCGGGATGGCATAGCTCAGGGCAATCGAGGAAAGATAGGCCGCGTTGGTATGTCCACTGGGAAAGCCGCCGTCCGTTTCTGGAGTGCTGCTGCGAGCCGGCCGCAGGGAGGGCTGAATAATCTCTTCCTGGGTCTGGCGCCAGGGGCGAGGGTACTGATAGGCATTCTTGGCGGGTGTAGTGGATGCATCGTTGCGCACCGCACCAACCAGCTGAACAACCTTGCCCAGGGCGGATGAGGTCTCGCCTGCACCGTTGCCCTTGTCGTCGTATTTGACGGTCTGGTTGGAGTCGTCGAACGTGGTGATGGTGGTAAAGGCACCGGAACCTGCGCGGTATCCGTCCGCCAGTGAGCCCAGCCCATCGATGGCGCTGTAGCTCTGGTTGCGACGGTCATCGTAATAGGCTGCGATTTCCTGCTCACGTGTCCGAGTATGGGAAAGGTTCACAACATACTGAACGTTACGCTGAAGAATCGGTGCCCCCAGTGCGGTCGGCGTACCGGTATTCCACGTGGCGCCGGGTGTCCAGAGCGTGTTGAAGCCAGACAGCAAGTCTACACCATTGATGGCGTTATTATCGGCACGACCGGCCGCTTGTACTGATGCAGCCAACAGGGACAGAACGAACGATGAAGCGACCACACACGAACTGACGTTTGACGGTCTCACTAACGACTCCTTTCATGTATCCGAAGCTTTACGAAAAGGTACAAAGCGGTACAAAGGTCGAGGAGCGTACGTAGCCAGCTTTTCAGTTCTGTGGCGGGAACATGACAATTGGGTTGTGCGATGACGTTTAGGCGGCCATGAAAAAGCCCGGTCTAGACCGGGCTTCATGCTGATGCAGACTGGTTACTGCTGACCGAATACGCGCGTCAGGTGCGCCTTGTATTCGGCCTGATGACGCTCGATGTCCGGCGCCTTGATGACATCATTCGCCAGATAGGTCGGTAGGGCCTCAAGACCCACAAACTGCTGCGACTTGTGGAAGGGGAAGTACACACCGTCCACACCTTTGCCTTCAAAGAAGTTACCCGGCTCGTCGAACGCTTCACGCGGTGCGTTCCAGGTCAGGGACAACATGTAGCGACGGCCCTGCAGCAGGCCACCAGTGCCGTACTGCTTGGTGGGATCGCTACGGGTACGACCGTCGTTGGCATATAGAGAGCCGTGGCCGGCGGTCAGGACCTCGTCCAGATACTTCTTGACGGTCCAGGGGGCGCCCATCCACCATCCCGGCATCTGATAAATGATGGCATCAGCCCACAGGTACTTCTGGACTTCAGCCTCAACATCGTAACCCGACTCGATCACGGTTTCCTTGACGGTATGGCCCAGCTCGCTCAGATGGCCCACAGCCAGAGTGTGCAGGGTTTCGTTATAACGCCCTGCGGAATGGGCGAACGATTTGCCGCCATTGATCAACAAGATATTCATGAAAGCTCCCACTTAAACGGGTAGGGCGCAAAAGGGGTGCGCCAGAAAGCGGTACAGTGTCCTCCGCACATGCTTGTCGTTAAAGTAGATAAACTGGAAAAGATAATTGATTTGAAATCAAGAATGACGGGCGAAGGCAGGCATGAAAACCACGCTGGAAGAACACCTGGTATTCAAGACCGTTGTCGAAACGGGTTCCATAACCGCAGCGGCCGACCAGTTGGGACAAACCGTTTCGGGCGTGAGTCGCGCTCTTAGCCGCCTCGAGCAAAAGCTTGACACCACACTGTTACGTCGCACGACCCGGCGTCTGGAGCTTACCGATGAGGGACGGCATTTCCTGATCCAAGTCCGTGCCATCCTGGCCTCGGTCGATGAGGCCGAGGAGCAACTGGCGATCCGGCGGCAACGGCCGGCAGGCCGTTTACGGGTAAATGCGGCACCGTCCTTCATGTATCACGTTGTCGTCCCGTTGGTGGGCCTGTTCCGTGAACAGTATCCCGGCATTACGCTGGAGCTGGACACGAATGACCGCTTCATCGACCTGCTGGAGCAGCGCACGGATGTTGCCATCCGGATCGGCGAATTGCGTGACTCTACTCTGCACGCGCGACCGTTGGGGCAGAGCAGGCTCAGCCTGCTAGCCAGCCCGGACTACCTAAATAGGCATGGGACACCGCTTGCTGTCGCTGACCTGCATAAACATACCTTGATCGGTTTCAGCCAGCTTGATCACCTCAATCAGTGGCCGCTACCAAACGAGCGAGGCGCTACGCTGGCGGTTTCGCCCGATATATCCGCCTCAAGCGGGATGACGATTCAGGCATTGGCACTGGCCGGACAAGGAATTGTGTGCCTGGCGGACTATATGACACGGTCGGCTCGCGAGCAGGGTCTGCTTGTTCCGATCATGAGGGATCAGGTGCAGGACTCCTTTCAGATCATCAATGCGGTCTACTACCGCAATACCCAACTCTCACTGCGGATCACGCTGTTTCTGGACTTTATTGCAGAGCATTTGCGCGAGCGCTTGTAGTGTCTGTCGACCGGTAGCGATCGCTGTTCAGGCACTTCGGCCCGAATACAGCCTCCTAATAAAATGTTTTCCAGAACAGGTGATGCCTATGAGCAACGCCTGTCCGTGCCTCGAAGGAGTTTGCCATGTACCGGATCGGCTTTGCCTGCAATTACCGCCATCCCGACAGAAGCCTGCCTGCAAAAGAGATCGAAGCCATCGAGCGGCTCTACAATGGCAAGACCACCACGCTACGTTGGCTGTCCAGCCAGACAACCGAGGCAGCCGAAGAGAAGCTGCTCTATGTGATCGAGCACAATCTTCAGGCCCAGATGCGTCTGTTGCAGTATGTCAATTCCTTGCCGGCTCACCTACACATGATGCGCATGAGCAGCGATATCCTGCCGTTCTACAGCCATCCCAGTTATGCCTATTTCTACGACTCCACGGCTATCCGGGATTTCATCTCCGAACAGTTCCAAGGTATCGGTGACTATGCGCGTACCCATGACATTCGCCTCTCCATGCACCCGGGGCAGTATTGCGTGCTGGCCTCGGATAACCCGGATACGGTGGAAAACAGCATCCGCGAATTTGAATACCACGCCGATATGATCCGCATGATGGGCTATGGACGGCAGTTTCAGGATTTCAAATGCAATATCCACATTGCGGGCAAGCTGGGCGTCGAAGGCATCCTGCATATCTGGCCGCGCCTGTCAGACGTGGCCCGCAACTGCATTACCTTTGAGAACGAGGAAAAGAAATACGGTGTCGACGCCTGCCTTGAGCTAGCCGACCACGCTCCGGTCGTTCTGGATATCCACCACTGCTGGATTCACGAAGGTCGCTACATCGACCGTCATGACCCACGGGTAAAGCGCATCGTCGAAAGCTGGCGGGGCGTACGTCCAGCCATGCACTACTCACAGTCCCAAGAGATGTTGATGGAGCTGGGTATCTCGGCTGACGAGAAGATTGAAATGGAACAGCTGCTGACCAAGGTCAACAAGCGTGACCTGTATGGTCACAGTGACCGGATGTGGAACCGCTGGTGTAACGAATACGCCAAGTCATTTCTGGACGAGTTCGACATCATGTTCGAAGCCAAGCACAAAAACCTCGCCGTGATCGATTTCTACGAACAGTACATGGTTCAAAAAGCTGCCTAGGTCTCAAACCTGGACACTCTCCGGTTTCTGGCCTGCAAAGCCCCGTAAGCTGGCTATAGTCACTAGAACAATAATAAGAGGAGCACTGCCATGCCTGAACTCGCCCGTCGTGAATTCTGGAAAGAACTCCAGCCGATTCCGAACAGCTTGAAGCCCGATGCCAGGCCTGAGGTCTACATCGAGGACGCAGCGACAGAAGACGAGCGCTATTACGTGCCGTTTACCGATACCGTCTCGAGTCGCCCGTTATGGATCTCGCCCTCCGAGAACAAGTGGTGCGATGTTCTCATGGCCAAACAGGCGGGCCTGGTGAACCGTCATTACCATCCCCATGAGGTTTTTGCCTATACCATCTCTGGAAAGTGGGGCTACCTGGAGCATGGCTGGACGGCCAGAGCCGGCGACTTCGTTTACGAAACGCCTGGCGAGGGGCATACGCTGGTGGCTTATGATTATGATGAGCCGATGCGGGTCTTCTTTATCGTCAAGGGCCCTCTGATCTGGCTGGATCAGGACGGCAACGCCGCGGGCTATTTCGATGTACACGACTATATCAAGCTCTGCCGGGAGCATTTCGAGCGCGTTGGTATCGGCGCAGATTACGTCGATACCTTGTTCCGCTAGGTAAAAGCGCCCTGCGATCCTGCCTTGCAGGGCGCTACGTCATACCGGGACGTTCATATTGATACGACGCCATACCGCTTCGGCAAAGCTGTAGACCGCAAAGGCGATCAAACCCAGCGCAACCACCAGCAGAATGATATGGCCGAAAGGCAAGTTCTGAAGCCCATTGAGAGCCTCCTTGATCCCCGGTGGGTGCATTGCATCGTAGCGTGAGCCGCTGACAGCCAGCAGTACGGCAATCTCGATAAAGGCCACCCCCCGTGCAATCAGTCCGAATCGGGAGACGGGGCGTACCATGCGCATGACACCTTCATCCGCCTCGAAATACCGTTCGAAGGAGGCCTTCCACCCCTTGATGATATGGGCAATGCCTACACCCAGCGGAATCAGGGCTATCAGCCGTATCACTATATTGGAGTGGTCCCAGCTGAGCAGGTGTGAAAGAAAGTCCTGTGCCTGACCACCACCTCCAGAGCCTCCGCCCTCACCAGGAGTTTTGAAACCGCTGATCAGAAGGCCCAGGGCGAAGAGCGCCAGGAGGACATATGTCACGCCACTGGCGAGGAGTCCTGTACGGATTGTTAATCCTTTGAGATCCGTGCCGTGATGATCCGAATCTCGTAGAGCCTGGACGGCACGCCAGGCTGCAAAGGCTGCAAGCCCGATCACTACAATCCAGAGCAGGGTACTGCCGGACGGTTGCGCCAATACGGTTTGCAGGCTCTGATGACTGTCGACGGGCTGTCCTGAGCCTATGGCTGCCAGTAACGCGAAGCCACCGATAATGAGGTACACCACGCCTCGGGCAGCGTAGCCACCACGGGCCAGCCAGGTAAGGCCTCGGTTGGGAGTCATGCTGATTAGGTTTCCTGTAGTTATGAGGGATACAGGAAAAGACCCGGCGACTGAGGCGGCGGTTCGTATTCACGGCTGGGGTAGCAAGCCAAACGGACGAAAGGCGACTGGCCAGTATTTGTAGGAAAAAGCTTACAAGGACTCTCAGCGGTTGGCTCTAGGGGAAACGAAGGGAGAGGCGTAATCTATTTACATCGGAGCAGCGCACGGAAGCGCTCATGGTAGATCAAGGATCCGATATGACCGCCAGGATGGCAGCTTGACAGGATGTCGAGCATGGTCAACGAAACCCCGCTACGGCGGGGTTTTTCCGTTTCACCGCTGTTTAGCAGTCTATTCTCCGGATCAGTCGACGTTCCAGACCGACGCGTCCTTTATACGTCCTGCCCTCATCGATCCATCCTTCTTTTAAATAGAGCCCCAGCGCTGATTCATTGTGGGCGTCTACTACTAGTTGAATATGCCGGATATCGGGCCACTGCCTGCAGACCAGCCCGGGAAGCGCCCGCAGGCAGGCTTTGCCCAGCCCTCGGCCCTGTGCGCGAGCCGCGATTTGCAAGGCATGGAGCGAGCAGGCATCGGCGCTGACCCACTGGGGAGACAGGGGAGGCCGCTTAAGTACAAACAGACCTGCCGGCAGGCCTGTTTCCAATAGGGCGAACCCTTGGATATGCCGAGGTGACTGCCCCTCAAGACTCACCAGTGCAGCCTCAGGCGTGCCTGAAAAGGCTATCTGCTCAGGGTGTAATTCAAGGCTGAGCAGCGCCTGGCGCTGTGTATCGTCAAGGGCGGTAATGGCTTCAATCAAAAGAGGGCCATCATTTCGTCGGACCTTTGAACCGTTAATGACCACTATCAATCCTGTCGATTTCTCAAGGTATCAATCACAGCGTACTGTGAAGCCTGGCTTAAGAGTAGATAGAGGTCCTTATGCCCATTGTTCAAATCATGTCAGTAGTAGGCAGTGCCGTACCTGCTGCGCTTCGGGAGGCCGGGTTTATGGTCTGCTGGTATCTGGTACGCAATGGCGAGCGCATCAGTGGTCCGTTCACGACGCGTCAGGAGGCACAAGTGCAAATGAGCACCTTGGCCGAGTTGCATACCGTCGCCTGATCAGGCGGTTCGTTTCAGCATTTCCCAGAGCTTGGGGTCGTTGAAGTCTGCTATTGCCAGATCGGCACCGGCTGCCAGCAGTTCATCGGCTGTCAGTGTTGAGGTAATACCGACCGTAACGATTCCTGCTGCCTTGGCTGCCGTCAGGCCGGGAATAGAGTCCTCGAAAACCAGCGCCTGCCGGGGCTGGATCTCCAGCATATTTAACGCAGTGGTATAGGGAAGGGGATCCGGCTTCGAACGTTCCAGCTCTTCACCCAGCACGACCAGGGGAAAGCGGTTTTCCAGTCCAAGCGCCTTGAGCATGTGGTGGACATTGGCACGCGGGGCATTGGTCACGATCGCGCGTTTCCATCCCTGTTGGTCCGCGTAGCTCAACAACGTTTCAAGGCCGGCGGTGGGCTCGAGTGTGTTGGCTAACTCACGCAGCAAGGCTTCCTTTTCGTTTGCAATCACCGTGTGCTCATCGGGCGTCTTGTCTGGATAGAGGTCTTTGCAAACTGCGTCGTTGGCGCGACCCGAAATGTGACGCCTAAAGTCCTCTTCATTCAAGTCGCGTCCCTCGCGGGCTAGAAGTTGCTTCCAGGCCTTGTAATGAACCGGATCGGTATCAGTCAGGGTTCCGTCGAGATCGAATATCAGTGTATTGAGCATCAGCATGTCCTGAATGGCTCCAAGGGTGAACCTGAAAAGACTCAGGCTCACCGGTGGAAGGGGCTTACCAGATCTTGATGCGCTTGTCCGGAGGAAGGTACATCTGGTCGTCTGGCTTGACGTCATAGGCCTCGTAGAAACCAGGCACGTTGCTCAGCACCCCATTGGTGCGGTATTGCGCCGGTGAGTGCGGGTCGGTTTTCAGACGATTGAGCAGGTTCTGTTGTGTGTACTTGGTGCACCAGACCTGCGCCCATCCGGTAAAGAAGCGTTGTTCGGCCGTCATGCCGTCAATGACAGGGGCAGGTTTGCCGTTCAATGACAGGTGATACGCCGAGTAGGAGATCGTTACGCCACCCAGATCCGCGATATTTTCACCCAAGGTAAAGCGGCCATTGATGTGATAGCCCGGTACCGGCTCATAGGCCGAGTACTGTTCCGCCAGCGCTGTCGCACGCTTTGCGAAGCGCTCGCGGTCTGTCTTGGTCCACCATTCTCGCAGATTGCCGTCGCCATCGAACTGCGAGCCCTGATCATCGAAACCATGACTGATTTCGTGGCCGATGACTGCACCGATACCACCGTAATTGACAGCATCTTCTGCCTGCATGTTGAAGAAGGGCGGTTGCAGGATGGCGGCCGGGAAGACGATCTCGTTACGCAGCGGGTTGTAATAGGCGTTGACTGTTTGTGGCGTCATGGCCCACTCATCTGGATCGACCGGCTTGCCGAGTTTGGCAAGGTTGCGCTGATACTCGAATGTCTGGGCCCGCTGCAGGTTGCCGATCAGGTCATCCGGGGCAATGTGCAAGGATGAGTAGTCACGCCACTGGTTGGGGTACCCGATCTTGTAGGTGAACTTCGCCAGCTTGGCCTTGGCTGCCTGGCGGGTGTCTTCGCTCATCCAGTCCAGCTTATCCATAGCCTGCCCATAGGCGGCGATGAGGTTGCGAACCAGCGCCTCCATGCGGGCCTTGTTTTCCGGCGGAAAATGACGCGCGACATATTCCTTGCCCAGGGCTTCACCCAGGCTGCCTTCAACCGCACTTACGCCACGCTTCCACCGGGGACGCTGCTCTTTGGCGCCGTTCAGGGTCTGCTGGAAGAATGCGAAATCCTCCTGGGCATAGGCGTGCGGTAGTGCCTGGGCATAGGCATGCAGCACGTGCCACTTGAGATAGGTTTTCCAGGTGGAGAGCGGTGTAGACGTCAACAGCTTGCCAAGCCCCGTAATGTAGCTGGGCTGTTCAACAATGATCGGGTGTTGATCGACAAAGCCGGTCTCCTTCAGGTACGACGGCCAGTCGATGGCACGGGTCAGCGTACGCAGTTGGGTGGGCTCATAGGCATTGTAGGTTTTAATGGGGTCGCGGTTGTCGACTTTGTCCCACTGGGCCAGGGCGATCTGCTTTTCCAGTGCAGCCACTTTGCGGGCACTACCGGCAGGGTCAGGGAGGTTAGCCAGGTCCAACATGCGCTGCACGTGCGAAACGAAGCCGGAGCGGATCTCGGCGAATGACGTGTCATCGATCAGGTAGTAATCCCGGTCGGGCAGGCTGAGACCGGACTGGGCAATCTCGGCTACGTATCGCTTGGAGTCCTTAGCATCTTGGGTGACATAGGGTTCGAGCGGAACATCGATACCCAGCTGCTGGAGGCGGGCCATTGTGATGAGCAGCGAGCGACGATCATGAATGGAGTCGATAGCATCGAACGCACCCTGCAAGGGTTTGAGCTCCTGCGCCTCGATGGCGGCTTCATTCATGAAGGAGGCATACAGGTCGCCGATTTTCTGCTCGTCGCTGCCAGTAGCCTTGTCGGGCTTGGCGGCCAGCGCCTCGATGATGGCGTGCAGCTGTTTCTCGGTGGTATCGGCAATGGCATGGAAAGCGCCGTAGCTGGTCTTGTCGGCTGGGATAGGTGTGTTTTTCAACCATTGACCGTTGATGGCGTTGAAAAAATCATCCTGAGGCCGGACGCCGGGATCGAAGTTCTCCTTCTTGATGCCGGACTGCAGCGTGTTGGCAGGGGTTTGGGGCTGGACAAATTCCGATTTACCGCAGGCGCTCAACGCCAGTACACAAACGGCGCCGGCAAAGATATGTCTCATGGGATCTCCATTGGGATTAGCGGTCACGCACGTGACTATAACGGGCTCGCTTATGGCGAGGCCAACGGCTTTGCAAGGGCGGGGCCAGGCACTGCCGAGGGCGTATCACACCCGTTATGTCTGCGGTGAACGTACCAGAGGCACGCGGCTCTGGCACTGTTTTGGGCTATGGAACATCCTTTGTAGAGCAGCCTGGCTGCAAAATGGTGCCCGCTATCGGCACGGTAAGGTGTCACTCCGGGCAGCTGGCCGCCAGAGTAGGTTGCTGCGCTACCTGAAGTTTTCGCAGGAGATCCCGCTTCTTGGAGTGATGCGCCTGCATGCGTGCCAGCAGATCATGCAGAGTATGGACGGCCTTCAGAATGTGCGGGCCCTTGTTCAGCATCACGCATTCGGCCCGTACGCCCATGGCGGCATCCGTAATCTCGGCCCGCGACGGCGCGCCTTTCTTGGCCAGGGTTTCCAGTACCTGGGTCGCCCAGATCACGGGCACATGGGCCGCTTCGCACAGGCAAAGTATTTCTTCCTGAAGCTCAGCCAGTCGTTCGAAGCCGCTTTCTACCGCCAGATCGCCCCGCGCGATCATGACGCCGAAACGCGGAAGATTCATGCCTGCAAAGAGCAGCGCCGGCAGGTTCTCGAAGCCTCGACGTGTCTCGATCTTGAGCACGACGCCCAGCTCATGGGCGTTCAGTCGATCAATGTGATGGAGCAGGGTCCTGACGTCATCTGCCGTGTTAACGAAAGAGAATTCGACCACGTCGGCATGCTCGGCTGCGAACGCCAGGGCTTCGATGTCATGGGGCGTGAGCGCATCGAGACGCAGATGGCTGTCCGGAAAGTTGATGCCTTTGTCGCTCTTGAGCTTGGCACCCCCAGGCGCGTGGGTGATACGGATACGCAGCGTCTCGCTCTGCACCGAATCAATGACTCCGCCAATCTTGCCATCGTCGAACCAGACTGGCTCGCCAGCCCGTACATCCTCGAAGATTTCCGGCAGCGTGCAGCCGATGGACGCTGGGGTCAGGACTTCTCCGAAGCTGTCGTAGGTTGCCGGATGTCCGGTATGTTGATCCTTGGTCAGAATCAGCACATCGCCCTCCACCAGCTTGATGGCCTGCTCTTGAGCCGGGAAGGGCGCAATGCGTGTCTCGCGTTTCCGGCCTTTCCTATCCTTGATCAAGAGGGCTGTGTTCGGCGTCAGGTAGGCGGTCTTGTAGAGTTCGCCCCAGCACCCTTCGCGCGTAATATCAACGATCTCGATCTGCCGCTTCGAGCCGCGGGCATCGTGAAGGATTACCTGTGTATGTGGCTGGAGATTCGATAACCAGTCCGCTGCCACCGGCAGGCTGGCATCTGCCGGGGTCGGTGGAGCTTGGGGATTTTCTCTGGCAGTCAGCCAGAGGCGGGCTGGCTTGGCTGCTCGACCGAAATCATCTCGGGTCGGCTTGACGCGTATCACGGCCGGCCCGGCGTTGATTTGCCCGGTGCGCAGCTTGGGACCCGCAAGGTCCATCATGACGCGGCAAGGCTTGCCAAGGGCCTTTTCCGCTCGGCGTGCATGTTCAATCATCTGTTGCCAGGTCTTGGCGTCGTCATGAGCACAGTTGATGCGCATGCTGTCCATGCCGGCCGCCAGCAGATCATGCACAAGCGAGTAGTCCTGTGCGGCCTCGCTGGGCATGGTCACCATGATTCGGACTCCACGCCCGACAGGCGTTGCGCCAAACAGAGCCTCGGTGTGCTCATGCAGCAGTTGCTCGCCCCGGTCCATGCCCAGCGGCTCATAAGGAGGGCGCGCGTTCTTGCTGCCGGAGAGCTTTTGCAGGATTTCGATAAGGGTAGTGATTGCAGCCAGGATGTAGGCTTCCGAGCGCCCCAGCGACGACAGTCCCAGCCGTGCCAGGCGTGCCTGTAGCGGCCGGATGTCATGACGGCGTAGCGCCAGATAGTTAAGCAGGTTATGTGCGCTCTCGGTATAGCTCTGGTGCACATGCTCCGCCAGGATGGGTGCGTCACAGGCCGCCGTGATCATCTCGTCACGCAGAGCGATCAGTTCGGACAGGGCCGCTTCGATATCGGCCGGGATCAGTGCGCCTGGGGGAAGTGTCCTGGTGTTCAAGTGATAACCTCAACAGTCAAAGTCCGGATGACAACAGGCGTCATTACGTCGCGTCGGCCGAGCTAAGCACAGGTATGTGACGTTGGTATGTAGGGGGCCCTTATGGGGACAGGCGAAGGTTTAGAAAGAACCAGACTGAGGGTGTTCTGCAGAATAGCGGACGCTTTGTTTCATGAGATTACAGTAATGGCATATCTGCTCAGAAAGCTATCTATGTAGGCAAAGGCTTACAAGAAGTGACTGTGATTGACGCTAGGGAAGAAGGCGGCGGTGGCGTAATCTTCTTACCCATGGAATGCAGCGCAGGACGCGCTCATGAGCCTCAAGGATGAAAGACCCGCTAGGATGGCACTCGATAAGGATATCGAGCGGTCAACAAAAACCCCGCCTAGGCGGGGTTTTTTCGTTGGGCCGGAAAAAGGATCTCCTCGAAATCCTCTCCGGCAAGCCCTCACTCACGTATGGGAGTGAGGGGCTGGTGTTTCGCTCTGGGCAGTATTGGTAGGCGGCAGGTTGTCGGGCGGAATGGCCAGCGCGCGTAGCGCACCTGACATGATCTGGCTGAACACCGGTGCCGAAACCAGACCGCCGTAGTAGCCGATCTTGGTCGGGGAGTCCATCATCACGGCCAGTACTAGCTTGGGATCGCTGGCGGGCGCCATGCCTACGAACATCGAACGATAGGCATGCTCCTTGTAGCCGCCGCCCCCGGAGCGACGGGCAGTACCACTTTTCCCTGCCACCTGATAGCCCGGCACCCGGGCGCGCACGACACCGCTGGGATCTTCCACTACCTCCTTGAGCATCATGCGAATCCGATGCGCCACCTGTGGGTCCATCGCAGGCACCAGTTGTTGTGGGTTATCGCGCAGCAGCGAGAGTGGGGCCAGCTTTCCGTCATTGGCAAAGACCGTATAGGCCTGGGCCAGCTCGGCGGTATTGACGGCCAGACTATAGCCATAGGACATGCTGGCTGTGGCGATTCTGGACCATTTCACATGGTTGGGCAGATAACCTGCGTTTTCACCCGGGAAACCCAGAGACAGGGGCGAGCCAAAGCCGACCCGGGCCAGCTGTTCAAGGATAGGTTTGGGACCGACTTCCAAGGCAACCTTGCTCATGCCGATGTTCGACGAGTTGATCAGCACGCCGGTCATGGTCAGGATGTCTCGACGTGCTACGTCGCGAATCGTGTGGCCGTCAATGACAAACCAGCCCGGCGCCACACTCACCTGGGTATTTTCGTTGAATTTTCCCGTGGCCAGCGCCGCTGACATGCTGAACGGCTTGATAACCGAGCCGGGTTCGAACACATCGGTTAGCGCGCGGTTACGCATGAAAGTCGGGTTGATGGATGCCCGGTTGTTCGGGTTATAAGACGGAAAGTTCGCCATGGCCAGGATCTGACCATTTTTGGGGTTGACCAGTACGGCCGAGCCGGACAGGGCACCAAACTTGGTTACTGCCTCCTGCAGGGCGCGATAGGCCTCGAACTGCAGACGCAAGTCGATGGACAGGGCAATGTCCTGGCTGGGCTTGGGCTGTTTGTCGACCTTGATGTTCTTGACGATGGAGCCGCGCGGGTTGATCAGCACCTCGCGAACGCCTGCTTTCCCGCTGAGCCACTCGTTGTAGCCCAGCTCCACGCCTTCCTGGCCTTCACCATCCAGGTTCACCAGACCAATCAATTGGGCTGTCAGGTCGGAGGTGGGGTAATAGCGCTTGTACTCCTTGAGCTGGTGCACGCCCTTGATATCGAGCGCCATGATGTCCTCGCCTTCGATGGGGGACAGGCCACGGGCCAGGTAAAGGAAATGCTTTTCCGAGCGGGCCTTGATATAGGACATGAGCTCGTCTGCGGGACGATGCAGTGCCGCTGCCAGCGCAGGCACCCGGTCCATGCTCTCCTTCATTTCCGAAGGGTTGCACCAGATCGTCGACACTTCGGTTGAGACGGCCAGGGGAGAACCATTGCGGTCGGTAATCAGGCCGCGGGTAACGGGGATGGGGATATGACGAACGCTGCGCCGTTCGCCCTGATCGATCAGGAATTCACTGTCATGAACTCGGAGATAGACCAGCCTGGACGCGACGGCCAGAGTAAGCAGGAACAAAAAAAATAACACCGCATGAAAACGGTAGCGGTTTGAAAATCCATTCATGGTCTTGGCAACTTGACGTGTTCAATGCCTGGGCAGGCCATCGTCAGGCCTGCTGGCCCGATGAGGCGAGAAAGCGCGGATAGTACCGTAAAGGTGCCAGTAGTTGGCGATGGGTTTCGCATCAGCGTAGGCATCTTTCAATCTCGAAGGCGCGACACGACCAATGGTCATTCCGCCAAACAACCGGTCTTGAGCAGCTCCCGCCGGCAGGATCGCTAGCGTCTGGGGGTAATGCCGTGTTTGTGCAGCTTCCGGTAAAGCGTGTTTCGGCTTATGCCAAGGCGTTCGGCCGTGCGTGTCATCTGCCAATGTTCCTGCTCCAGTATCTGGAGCAGGGCGGTCTTTTCGGCATCTTCCAGAGGCGCATCCAGCGTCAGGGCGGGCAGGCTCGCTGGGCTGGAAATCTCCTGCGGCAGATCACCCCTGCGAATCACCCCATCCTCGCACAAGGCCACCAGGGTTCGCAGGACATTGCGCAACTGACGAACATTGCCTGGCCATTGGTACCCAAGCAGGGCCTGGCGAGCCTCGGCGTCCAGGTGCAGGCTCTGGCCCTGCGCCTCTTCAAGCAGCAAGTGATTGAGCAGCGCGGCCTTGTCGAGCCGCTCACGTACCGGCGGCAGGCTCACCACCAGACCATTGAGCCGGTAGTACAAATCCTCTCGAAAGCTGCCGTCGCCTACCCGTATCCTGAGATCGCGGTGGGTGGCGCTAATGATGCGGATGTCAATCGCCTGCGGTTGTCCGCCCAGCGGAACGACCTGCCGTTCCTCCAGGACGCGCAGCAGGCGGGTCTGCAACATCAGGGGCATATCGCCGATTTCATCGAGAAACAGGGTGCCGCCGTGGGCTTCGAGTAGCTTGCCACGCATGCCTTCCTTGCGCGCACCGGTAAACGTGCCACCGGCGTAGCCGAACAGCTCGCTTTCGATAAGTGATTCCGGGATCGCCGCGCAGTTAAGAGCAATAAAAGGCTTGCTGGCGCGCGAACCGGCCAGATGCAGGGCTTTGGCGAAGGCCTCCTTGCCGGTCCCCGTCTCACCGGTGAGCAGCACCGGAACATCGCGCTCCATGACCTTGCGGGCGCGCTCGAACTCCCGCGCAAGGGCAGGATCTTCCAGGCACAGCGCTGGACGCGGCGGGGTACGGACAGGTACGGACTGAACAAGCTTGTGCGGCGCTCGCAGCTGTCCATAGAAGCGTGTTCCCTCAGTGCTGTACAGCGGCCAGCAATGTGTAGGATGCGGTTGTGCACGATCAAGTAACGAAGCAAGGGGAAGCTCGACGAGCGCCTCCACGGGTTGCCCCAGAAGGGCCGGTCGCGTCGTGCTCAGGAGGTTCAACGCGCTTTCGTTGATGGCGCTGATTCGGCCAGACTCATCAAACGCCAGCAAGCCTTCACTCAGCAGCCCGACGTAATCCGGCTGGGTATGGAAGCGCAGCAGATAGCTGTCCTCGCATTGACGCAGGAAATAGCAGCTTTCGATGAGCTTGGCCGACAGGTTGACCAGCGCCATGGTGTGAAACTGGCTCTGCCGGGAAACGGTGCGCCGCGCCGAGGACACATCCAGTACGGCCAAAAGGTCTCCGGCAGGGTCGAATACCGGGCTGGCGGAGCATGTCAGGATGGTGTGGCGATTGCGGAAGTGCTCATCCTGATGAATCGTCAGTGCATGCCGTTCGACCGCGCAGGTGCCGATGCCATTGGTGCCCTCGCAGGATTCGCTCCAGTCTGCTCCCAACCATAGGCCTGCTCGCTGAAAGGTATCTCGTTCGGCCTCGTGGGTGATGCAATCGAGAATAAGGCCGCTGGCATCGGTAAGCAGGACGGCATGACCGGCACCCGCGAGCTGCTGATGCAGGCGATTCATCTCGCCATGGGCGATTTCTAGCACCCGTTGCGAGCGCTCGCGCTGTTCAAGGATACGAGGGTGCTCGAGTACGCTGGGCGAGGTGGCAGTGGACGGATCCAGGCGGTGCTGTTCGAGACAGCGACGCCACGAACGGGCAATGGCTGGATCGGTGTCGGCCTGGCCCAGACCATGACCAACGGCAAGCACCTGACGCGTGTGACGACTCATGGGTGTGGCAGTCATTCTTATTGTGCTCCGCAAGGTGAATTCCGGGCCCTTGATTCACAGGAACCCTCCGATTCAGCGAAGTGCGTAATAGCGCCTATGCTTGATCAGGCGCAGGTTAAATGCAATGCAGATCATCGACTGTGTCAGAAGTGGTACAGCCTGTCACGCCTGCTGTCCTGGCGCTGACACACGATGTGATACCTGCCGGTTCGTGCCGGACAGCCGAAGCCGCCTGCGGCGCACATTTGCCACAGTTGGCCCAGGCCTTGCTATTTCTCAGGTATTACCGGTCCTCATAACAAACACAACATCGGGAGAACCACCATGCGTTACGCAGCCCCAGGCAGCCAAGGTGCTCTGATCACCCTGCAATCCCGTTACGGCAATTACATCGGCGGCGAATTCGTACCGCCGGTCAAGGGCCAATATTTCACCAATACCTCGCCGGTCAATGGCTCTGTCATTGGCGAGTTTCCCCGTTCCTCTGCTGAAGATATCGAAAAAGCGTTGGATGCTGCCCATGCGGCGGCAGATGCCTGGGGCAAGACGTCAGTACAGGCGCGCTCGTTGACCCTACTCAAGATTGCCGACCGCATCGAGCAGAATCTGGAAAAACTGGCCATTGCCGAAACCTGGGACAACGGCAAGGCCGTGCGTGAAACCCTTAATGCCGACGTGCCGCTGGCTGCCGATCATTTCCGCTACTTTGCAGGTTGTATCCGGGCTCAGGAGGGGACGGCGGCCGAAATCGACCAGCATACGGCGGCGTATCACTTCCATGAGCCGCTCGGCGTGGTAGGGCAGATCATTCCCTGGAACTTCCCGCTTCTGATGGCTGCCTGGAAGCTGGCACCTGCGCTGGCTGCAGGTAACTGTGTGGTGCTCAAACCGGCCGAGCAGACGCCGCTCTCCATTACGCTCTTCGTTGAGATGATTGGCGACCTGCTGCCACCCGGTGTGATCAATATCGTGCAGGGCTACGGCAAGGAGGCGGGGGAAGCCCTGGCGACCAGCACACGCATCGCCAAGATTGCCTTTACCGGCTCGACGCCGGTGGGCTCGCACATCCTCAAGTGCGCAGCGGCCAATATCATTCCAAGTACGGTCGAGTTGGGGGGCAAGTCACCCAACATCTATTTCGACGACATCATGGGTGCGGAGCAAAGCTTTATTGAAAAGGCGGCCGAAGGGCTGGTGCTTGGCTTCTTCAACCAGGGAGAGGTGTGTACCTGCCCATCCCGCGCCCTGGTGCAGGAATCTATCTATGAGCCGTTCATGGCGGAAGTCATGAAAAAGGTTGCGCAGATCAAGCGTGGTGATCCGTTGGACACCGACACCATGGTCGGCGCCCAGGCCTCTCAGCAGCAGTTCGAAAAGATAGTCTCGTACCTGGAAATCGCACGTGGCGAAGGGGCCGAATTTTTGACTGGCGGCGCTGTGGAAACCCTGCAGGGCGACCTGGCCAATGGGTATTACATCCAGCCGACCCTGCTCAAGGGCCACAACAAGATGCGGGTATTCCAGGAAGAGATCTTCGGGCCGGTCATCGGCGTGACCACGTTCAAGGACGAGGCCGAAGCGCTTGCCATTGCCAACGATACCGAGTTTGGCCTGGGCGCGGGGGTCTGGACGCGGGATATCAATCGCGCGTATCGCATGGGTCGCGGCATCAAGGCCGGGCGTGTATGGACCAACTGCTATCACCTCTATCCTGCCCATGCGGCATTCGGTGGCTACAAGAAGTCCGGCATCGGTCGCGAGACCCACAAGATGATGCTGGATCATTATCAGCAGACCAAGAACCTGCTGATCAGCTACGACACGAATCCGCTGGGCTTCTTCTAGGCCCGTCATGGGGGCCGGTGAATCCTCATCGGCCCCTGGGACTGCGGCGTATCTACTCCTGTGAAGGCTCAATCTGAGCCTTCCTTGAGCCAGGTCATCATTTCTGTGCCTTGTTTGCTCCAGGCTTGCAGTATGGAGCGCCGGAACGATTGACCTGTATTTGCCAGCACTACTCCATACGTCATGTATCCATGAGGGATCACGTCATGCCTAAAACAATGAAAGCTGCCGTCGTTCGTGAGTTTGGTAAACCGCTGGAAATCGAGGAGGTGGATGTCCCTACACCAGGCGCAGGACAGGTCCTGGTGAAGATCGAAGCCTCCGGGGTGTGCCATACCGACCTGCATGCCGCCGAAGGCGATTGGCCGGTCAAACCCAATCCGCCCTTCATCCCGGGACATGAAGGGGTTGGGTATGTGGTAGGGGTGGGCGCTGGCGTCACCCATGTGAAGGAGGGGGATCGGGTCGGTATCCCATGGTTGTACTCTGCCTGTGGTCATTGCGAACACTGCCTCGGGGGTTGGGAAACACTGTGCGAGGATCAGAAGAACACGGGCTACTCGGTCAATGGCGGCTTTGCCGAATATGCCCTGGCTGATGCTGGCTACGTGGGACGGCTGCCGGATAATGTGGGCTTTGTGGAGATTGCGCCGGTGTTGTGTGCCGGGGTGACCGTTTACAAGGGACTCAAGATGACCGAAACCAAGCCCGGGCAGTGGGTAGTGATCTCCGGAATTGGTGGCCTTGGGCACATGGCTGTTCAGTATGCCAAGGCCATGGGCATGAACGCGGCTGCAGTCGATGTGGACGATAAGAAGCTGGAACTGGCGCGCCGGCTGGGGGCCGAGGTTACGGTCAACTGCCGTGAGCTGGACCCGGCGGGCTATCTGAAAAAGGAGATCGGCGGCGCCCACGGCGCCCTGGTCACGGCTGTCTCGCCCAAGGCGTTCGAGCAGGCTATCGGCATGACCCGTCGTGGTGGCACCATTGCCCTGAACGGGCTTCCGCCGGGAGAATTCCCATTATCGATCTTCGACATGGTCCTCAACGGCACGACCGTTCGCGGCTCCATCGTCGGGACGCGGCTGGATCTGCAGGAAGCCCTGGAGTTTGCCGGTGAGGGCAAGGTCAAGGCGACGGTTGCAGCCGAACCCCTCGAAAACATCAACGACATCTTTTCCCGGATGCACGAAGGCAAGATCGAAGGACGTATCGTGATCGATATGAGCCTGTCCTAGATGCCCTGCGGTACATCTTGCCTCGATGCAGCAGGATGTACCGTTCCTACTCTCCCGTCTGTCTAAAGATACTGACGCTGGTATCTTCTGCCTTAAATGCAAAGCCTCAGTGCTGTATAAGCACGCCCTTGCATGCAAGTTCTTCCTGGAAGGTTAGCTGACGTAGGGTTGCGCTTGTGAAACAATCCCGCGCCGCCGCTACCTTTTGGGAACTGTAGACATGAATGTTCAAATGCGTAACAACGTTCACGTCACCGGTAATGGACCAGCTACCATGGTGTTTTCCCATGGTTTTGGCTGTGATCAAAACATGTGGCGCTTTCTTGCTCCGGTGTTTGCCAAGCAATATCGGACGGTGTTGTACGACCTTGTTGGAAGTGGCTCATCAGACCTCTCCGCCTATGACCGGGTAAAGTACAACTCTTTGAAGGGCTATGCCGAAGACGTAATCGAACTCATCGACCAATTTGCCGAAGGGCCTGTGATTTTTGTTGGCCATTCAGTCAGCTCAATGATTGGTATGCTGGCCGATATTGCTGCGCCAGGCCGTTTTGCTGCCCATATCATGATTGGCCCATCACCCTGTTACATCAATGATGGTGATTATTTCGGCGGATTTACCCGCAGTGACATTGAGTCATTGTTGGAAACCCTGGAAAGCAACTACCTGGGATGGTCAAGCACCATGGCCCCCGTCATCATGGGTGCCCCAGGCCAGCCGGAACTGAGCGACGAATTAACTAATAGTTTCTGCCGTACCGATCCAGAGATTGCCAAACAGTTTGCCCGTGTTACGTTTACCTCGGATAACCGGGCTGACCTTGTAAAACTTAAGACCGACACGCTGATTCTTCAGTGCAGCGATGATCTGATCGCACCGATTCAGGTGGGTGAATATATGCATCGGACGCTACCGAACAGCGTACTGCAGATCATTGATAACGTAGGGCATTGCCCTCACCTGAGTGAACCGGATGCGAGTATCGACGCTATGAATGCTTTCCTCGGCACGCGTTGCCGTGACGCCAGTGGCGCCTGACAATATCGGCTTGCCGGATGCTGAGGCGCTCTTTGAAGAAGCTGCCTGTGGGCTTTTGGTTACCAGTCGGGACGGGATCATTCGCCGCGTCAACAAGACTTTTTGCCGGTGGATGGGCTATTGCGCCTCCGAATTAGTTGGTCTGCGCCGGATACAGGACCTGCTGACCATGGGGGGACGTATTTTTCACCAGACCCATTGGGCGCCTTTGCTGCAAATTCAGGGCTCTGTGGCTGAGGTCAAACTTGATCTGGTTCATCAGGCAGGACATACGATCCCGATCATTCTCAATGCCGTACGCCGTGAGTATGCCACTGGTGTTTTTCATGAGCTGGCCATTTTCGTGGCTGAAGATCGGCATAAATACGAGCGTGAGCATATCCTGGCGCGGCGGCGAGCCGAAGAATTACTGATCAAGCAGCTTGAGGCGCAGCAGGCTCTTGAAGTGGCTCAGGCAAAACTTCGGCTGGCGCTCGAGTCCGGTCAATTGCTGGTCTGGGATGTTAATCCCGAAACCACTGAACGCCGTTATGAAGAGGGAGTTGCCAGCCTGCTGGGGTTCGAGACGCCCCAGACCATCACCGAAGAGCAGTATGCCTCATTCATCGAGCCTGAAGACCGTGAGCGGGAGCAGCTGGCCTTCTCACAGGCGCTAAACGTCTATGGTGAAACCTATCGCTGTGTGTATCGGCTTAATGGTGTGGATGGGGTCCAGCGGACGGTGAGCTCTTCGGGGCGAGGGTTATTCAAGGAGGATGGCTCCCTGCATCAGTTTGTAGGCATCCTGCAGGATATTACCGAGCTGAGCCAGCAGCGGGCAGAGGCGGAAGATCGCGCGTTATTTGCCGAGCAGATGGTAGGTATTGTCAGTCATGACCTGCGTAACCCGCTATCAGCTATCAGGATGGGAATTCATCTGTTAGAGCGAGGCGAAGTCACGCCTGCCCAAACTCAGGTGTTGGGGCATCTCACGCACTCTACGGACCGTGCGCAGCGGCTGATTGCCGACCTGCTGGACTTTACTGTGGCGCGGGTGGGAGAAGGCATCACATTGTCCCTCGAACCTATCCAACTGCATAAACTGGTATCGGCCAACGTTACCGAGCTGACCCTCGCATTTCCCGGACGAGCTCTGGAACATGGAGCATTTGGGGAAGGCATGTGTATGGGGGATGCTGATCGCATTGCTCAGGTCATTGGGAACTTGGTCTCCAATGCCATGGCCTATGGCGCTCCAGACCGTACGGTGACTGTAGCATCCGGTATTGAGGACGATACCTTCTGGGTCTCGGTTCATAACCATGGCGTACCTATTCCAGACGATGTATTGCCTAGATTGTTTGAGCCCATGACCCGCGGTGGCAGTGGTAACAGTAAGGCACGCAGCGTAGGGCTCGGCTTGTTCATCGTGCGTGAAATTGTAAGAGCCCATGAGGGTGATATTCGTGTTCGCTCGTCGGCTGGGGAAGGCACAACCTTTATCGCGACCTTTCCGCGGAGAACCATGGAGCATGCCTAGCCTGACCGAAGCCTGCCGTTAGAACACGCCTCGATCAGTTTTGGATTTATGCTGGCCGGCTTTCACTAACCATTCGCACGGCCAACCCTGCCAGTACAGTTCCCATCAGCCACCGCTGAACAGTCAGCCATAAGGGGCGGCCTGCCAGAAACGCTGCAATAGAGCCTGCCGTAAAGGCGATCAATCCGTTCACGGTTACGCTGATCAGAATCTGCGTCGCTCCCAGGAGCAGGGACTGGGTCAACACGCTGCCCTGTGCAGGGGAAATGAACTGCGGCAGCAACGACAGGTAGATTACGGCAATCTTGGGATTGAGCAGGTTGGTCACAAAGCCCATGGCGAAGAGTTTGCGTGGACTGTCCTTGGGTAGGTCCCTGACCTGAAACGGAGACCGTCCGCCGGGTTTCACGGCCTGCCAGGCTAGATATAGCAGATACAGCGCACCGCCTATCCGCAGTGCATCGTAGGCGAAGGGCACCGCCATCAGCAGAGCAGTGATTCCAAGGGCTGCACAAACCATATAGAACGCAAAGCCCAGGGCCACGCCGCCAAGGGAAATCATGCCAGCCGTTCGGCCCTGGCAGATGGAGCGGGAAATCAGATAGACCATGTTTGGTCCGGGTGTCAGCGCCATGCCCAGGGTGATGGCCGCAAAGGCGAGCAGGTGTGAAAGTTCAGGCATGACGACTCCGTTCAAGACATTGTTTCTAGGCTATCTATATATCATCGGAAAACGTTCAATGGATTGAATAATAAGCCAGCAGGAAAGGGCTAAGCTTAGAGCACTCGCTACATACAACAAGAACAAGGTGAAAGGCCCATGAATGCGCAACAACCCTTTCTCTCTCCATTATCTGCCGTCATCGAGGACATCCAGGCGTTTCTCGGTGAGCGGATCGTAACCAGTCTCGCGGAGCGTGAGCAGCATGGTCATGGCGAGTCCTACCATGCGACCCGGATGCCCGATGCCGTCTGCTATGCACATAGCACCGAAGAAGTCTCCCGCATCGTCAAGGTCTGCGCCCACTACGGCGTTCCCATCGTTCCCTTTGGGGGCGGCACCTCGCTGGAAGGGCATGTCTGTGCGCTCAAGGGTGGCATCTGTATAGACCTTAGTCGCATGCAGCGCATCCTGGCGGTTCGCCCGGGCGATCTGGATGCCACGGTTGAAGCCGGAGTGACGCGCCAGCAGCTCAATACCGAACTGCGGGCCACGGGACTGTTCTTTCCCATCGATCCGGGCGGAGAAAGCACCCTGGGCGGCATGGCGGCAACGCGTGCTTCCGGGACCAATGCCGTACGCTACGGGACCATGCGGGAGAATGTCCTGTCGCTGACCGTGGTGTTGGCCGATGGCCAGATCATCAAGACGGCCAACCGTGCCCGCAAGTCCTCGGCGGGTTATGACCTGACGCGACTGTTTGTGGGCTCGGAAGGTACGCTGGGGATCATCACCGAAGTGACCTTGAGGCTCTATGGCATTCCGGAAACCACGTCCGCTGCGGTGTGTACCTTTCCCGATGTAGAGAGCGCTGTAACCTCGGTGGTGACGATCATCCAGTACGGTATTCCTGTCGCCCGGGTCGAGCTGCTGGATGCGCGGACCATCATGGCTGTGAACCGCTATTCAAAGATGACGCTGGATGAGCGGCCCACCTTGTTCTTCGAATTTCACGGCTCACCGGCAGGCGTTGCCGAACAGGTAGAGCTGACCCAATCAATCACCGAGAGCAACGGGGCGCTGAGCTTTGTCGCTGCGGCCGATGCCGACGCGCGTAACGCGCTCTGGAAGGCCCGTCATAATGTGCACTACGCCATGCAGGCCATGCGGCCGAATGGACGGGTATGGAGTACCGACGTGTGCGTGCCTATCTCGCAGCTGACGCCCTGTATTACGGAAACTGAAAAAGACGTGCTGGCCGCCTCGTTCTTTATCGCGATGGTTGGACATGTGGGGGATGGTAATTTTCACCTGGGGCTGGTGGTCGATCCGTCCAGTGAGGCTGAACTGGAGGAGGCCGAAGCGCTCAATGAACGGCTGGTGCGCCGCGCCATCGCCCTGGACGGGACCGCCACGGGCGAGCATGGCGTAGGGTCGGGCAAGATCAAGTTCATGACGCTTGAGCATGGCGCCGCAGTGAACACCATGCGCACCCTTAAAATGGCGCTGGACCCCCAGGGAATTCTCAACCCAGGGAAGGTGCTCCCGGACGCCGATGTCTGACGCCTCGGCAAGCAGGCCCGCCTGGAAATAACAGCGGGCCAGCTTTACATACGTCTTTATAGATCGGATTTTCGTATACCCCCATGAAAGACGCAGGGTGTACTTTCTGGGACAGAACAGGGTCAGGCGAACCCGCCATTGGCGCGGATGACTTGCGCGTTGATCCAGCTGCCTGGAGGGCTTGCCAGAAACGCCACCACCTCGGCGATGTCCTCAGGCGTACCGAGGCGCTCAAGCGGTGTAGCCTGTTCGATCTGCCGGATCTGCTCCTCACTTTTGTCATTGAGAAAGAGCTCGGTTGCCACCGGGCCGGGCGCAACGGCATTAACGGTGATGTCCTGACCGCGCAATTCATTAGCCAATACTCGGACCAGACCTTCAACGCCAGCCTTTGTGGCGATATAGGGGCCGTACGTGGGCAGCGATTTGGCGATCACGCTGCTGGATAGCGCAATGATCCGGCCGCCACGCTCCACTTGCTGCGCCGCCTGGCTCAACACCAGAAACGTGCCGCGCAGGTTGATGGCTATCATCCGGTCAAACGCCTCCAGGTCACCTGCCGAAACAGGAGTATTGGTCATGATACCGGCGCTGTTCACGACTATATCGATCCGTCCGTAGGCTTCCTTGGCCGCCTTGAACAGGGTCTGCACATTTTCCAGAGTGGCAACGTCGCCTCTGACCGCGAGGGCATTACCTCCCAGTGATTCTATTTCAGCCACCAAAGCCTCCGCAGGGCCTCGGCTGTGGGCGTATTGAATGGCAACGGAAAAGCCTGCCTGGGCGAGACGTTTGGCAATGGCATGTCCGATACCACGGGAACCGCCGGTAACAATGGCTGTACGGGATGAATGCGACATGTCCGACTCCTAAAGGCAGGGCCGGAACGTCCAGCCCTTTCATGGCTGTCATTTTTTGCAATTCATTGGCATTGGATAAATGCACAGAACTTGGTAAGACCGTTCAACAGGCACCAACAATGGGCTGAAGTCATGGATAGATTCGAGTCGCTGCGGCTGTTTACCCGTATCGTCGAGTTGGGCAGCTTCACGCAGGCGGCCAATGCCCTAGGCATTCCCCGGGCCACAGCGACTCATGCAGTCAAGGAGCTGGAGAGGCGGCTGGGGACGCGCCTGCTGGAGCGTACAACCCGACAAGTCCGCACAACACTCGATGGTCAGGCCTACTACGAACGGTGCTCCCGCATTCTGGCGGATCTGGAAGAGGCCGAGTCTTCCCTCAGCACCATTGCGGCTAATCCACGCGGCTTGCTTCGCGTCGATCTGCACGGCAGTCATGCCACACGAATCATCCTTCCTCGAATCGCCGAATTCCGGCAGCGTTATCCAGACATTGAGTTATCCATCAGCAGCGGTGATCGGTTGGTGGATCTGGTGCGTGAAGGAATCGATTGTGTGGTACGGGCAGGGCACCCTAGGGACTCAACGCTGGTTGCAAAAAGGCTAGCGCTCATGCCCGAGGTGGTCTGTGCAAGCCCGGGCTACTTTGCCCGCTATGGTGTGCCAAAGCATCCAGATGAGTTGACCCGGCATCAGGTCGTCGGCTTCTTCGCCAGCAGCCACGATATTCGTTACCCCTTCACCTTCCAGGTTGAGGGGCGGGTTATCGAGTACGATCTTGGCGGTTGGATCTCGGTCAACGATGCCGAATGCTATACCCGCGCTGCCCTGAGCGGCTGCGGTTTGATTCAGGTGCCTCGCTTTCGAGTAGAAAAATACCTGAAAGCGGGGCGGCTGAAGGCGGTTCTACAAGAGTTTGCTACGCCGGGCCTGCCGGTTTCATTGCTCTATCCCCAGCACAGGCAGCTATCGCCTCGAGTGAGAGTTTTTGTAGAGTGGCTGACCGATCTGTATAACCAACGCTTTGGCCAAACGGCCTGAGGGATGGATGTCATCTAATGGCTTGCATTGAATGCCAGCCTTGGAAAAAGATTGATCTTGGACTTGAGTTGATACAGGAAATACCTGAGTTTGATAAGACATTCAATTAATTTGAAGAATCCTGATTGCAAGCGTACAGCGTCAAAGATCAGCCTCGAATGCCTGCCACATATGTATTTTCGATATAAAACGGCCGTTCACTGCTATGGCCATAGGTTCTGTACCAAAGACTCTAAAACCACACCTTTCATACAGGGCCTGCGCGGTATCGTTACCCTCTGAAACGGTAAGTTGAACAGCTTGGATACCTTCGTTACCTTTTGCATGGTTTAAAGCCGTCTGGATTAATTCGAATCCGGCACCCTTGCTACGGTGATGCGGCTGAACATACATGCCGAACAGCTTGGCAACATGGCGAACCTTTTCCTGGGTATTTAGTGCCATCCCTATAGCGCCAATCAGAGAAATGTTTTCGAATGCACCAAATACAGCATCTTTTATAAGACGCGATTCCCACCAGGATAAGGGAAGTGCAGCCCGTTCGTTCATGCTGGAGGTAAACGCTTCCGGGTGAGCATCGTAGGCTTCAAGCATTAGCGCTCTATAAGCTGATGCATTGTCTGGAGGGAGACGCTTAATGAGCATAATTTTGTCAGTTAATCAGTTGATTACTGCAATGCTAACAACGAGGGCAATAAAGTACTCCATGTATTTTTAACCTCAGACTTGCAACAGGCAGCAACACAGTCGCTCAAGTGCTCAGCTAGACCCACTTGGTGATGCTTCATCATATGTACATACTCGATTTCTGCCGTTTGCCTTCGCCAAGTAAAGTGCCTTATCGGCTGCTTGAATAAGGTAGCCTGGCCCATGCTCTTCTTGAGTCGGGATAAAGCCATGAACGCCAATACTAATGGTTATATGGGCCGTTGGGCTCCCTGTATGGGCGATTTCAAGTGTTCGAGTTGTCTGCTGGATCTTTTCAGCCACTAACAATGCACCTTTAGTATCGGTCCCTGGCAGTAAGACTGCTAGCTCCTCGCCGCCGTAGCGAAAAGCAGTATCGGCAGGTCGTTGAAGGCACTGCTTCAGTGCATGGCTAACCTTTTGCAAGCATTCATCTCCTGCAAGGTGGCCATAGGTATCGTTGTACCGTTTGAAATAATCGATATCGATAAGAATGAGTGACAACGGGCTTACGCTGCGGAGGGCTCGTTTAAGCTCTTCTTCTAATGAAGCATCAAAATAACGTCGATTTCCAAGTCCCGTTAGACTATCGGAGTGCGCAATTTCGGCAAGTTCTGCATTGGCATTCTGAAGGGCATGTTGTGTTTTCCGAAGTTGTTGTTCAGTTTTTACAACTGCCTGAATCTGTCGATACAACAGAAAGCCGAGACAGCTCAACATAATAATGGCTGCGCCTGTTCCTATGGCGTAGCGGCGGGTATTGGCTGTCCATTCTGCCAGAACAGCCTTTTCAGATAAGGCAGCAAAGGCTATGAGCGGATAATCATTAACATGCCTATACGCATAGATCCGGTTTACATTATCCAAGGGGGAAGCTTTTTGAAGCGTACCAGAGTTAATGCTCTTAATTGAGTTCTTTAAATCTATTTTATTAAGTAAGTTAATGCCAATTAAGGATTCTTTGTAAGGTCTCCGCGCCAACAAAGTGCCATCATCTAATAAAAGCCCAGCGGAACCGCCTTCTTTAATATCAAAGCTATCGTAAAATGACTGAAAGTAAGCCATTGTTATGCTGGCTAAAACGATTCCTGCAAATGTCCCATCTGAATGATTATAGCGACGCGAAATGGTGATAACCCACGTGCCATAGGAGCGGCTGCGTATGGCAGAATCTATATGGGCGCTCTTTTGTGTGTCATGCTGATGAAACTGAAAATATGCGCGATCAGCTACGTTAGCTTTTAACGAGAAAGGGTTGGTGGCAATTATCGGCTGGCCGTATTCATTAGTAATTGTAATGGTCTGCAGCTGATCCAGGTGATTCAAATAAGAGTTGAGCAAAGGCTGAAGCGCTTCGACTTCTCTAGACTGGTTTCCAGTGCTCTCAAGTCGCTCTACAAGTCCGATCAAGAGTGTATCGGCCTCTCCAAAGGTATGCTCTGCATGCTGAGCTAAAGAGCGAGCCAAATTGACCGTATCAATCTGGCCTTCCTTAAACTCATCCTGACGCGTATCCCATATCTGCAGTCCATTGATGGCGATAAGTACCAGTGAGGCGGCAATAATGAGTAAAACGGTAAGCGTAAGAGCGGCGGGGCGTTTACGTACCGATTTTTTAAGGTGCTTATTCACATTCCGTCCTGGGAAATAAGGCTCTCGCCAGAGTCCATTATCAAAGCTTAATCGAGTTAATTAAGCTTTGATATCAAAACGACATCATAGTTCAATCTCTAGCTAAATATGATTAGTTCGTTTTTGGAAAGCGATGAATGGTCTCTTCATGCCTATGGGATATAGAAAAGAAGCTAAAAGGTCAGCTCTTGGAGTTATATAAGGATTTGTTACAAGACTAAGCGTTTTTATAATAAAACTAGAAGAGGTTGTGGCTAAGACGGCAGGTTATATAGGCAAATCAAGTGGATTCTTCGGGAGCTGGTTTGATCTAGTACATACCATCAGTAGCCTATGCCACGCTAGTGCTCACGCTTAAAGCTCACCTCAAGTAAACCCTAATGTAGGTCAGCCTCTTTGCTTTATGTCGCTTTGCGTTGCTCAGGTTGCGCAAGGCGATACTCGCATGGGGAGCATGAACGTTTGCGTTTTCGGTAAGGGCAACAGCGTTTCAGAAAACGCTCATTCGAAACCTTGCACGTTAATGCTTTTCGATATAGATAGTTGTGTCTACTGAATAACGATATGTTGACCGGCTGCGCTGCTGGATGGCATAGGCGTAATCAACAACTTCATGACTCTGCTCTGCAGCAAGGCAAGATGTTGTGTAAGTGTCGTTTCAATAAGGTGACGTATTTCTTCAACGTTAAGTGACAACTCTTCAAAATGGACGAGTCCAATATCACAGAGCATAGATAGCTTGGATGGCGAAAGCACTCTGGCGCATATGAGTCGTATACGGATAGTCAGGATCCAATAGCTAATAGAAAAGCGGCTGCAAAAGCCGCTTTCTTCAAACGGATACTGTGGTGAATCAGGTATAGCGACGCTTCTCAGGCGCTGGCGGGAAGTACTGATACAGCCATGTTTCGCTGAGCGTTCGGTCGTTGGTGCGGATGAACAGACGCATGTCTACCGGGTCGACGCTATCGCTGGTCGGATACCAGTCAAAGATCACACGATATCCTTTGATGTCCGGTATCCAGAGGACGTGGAAGTCTTTCAGCTCACCGCTCGAGACCTTGACGACGGGCTCGATTCCGGTGCCTTGGGGGAGGGTATCCAGGCCACCGCCCACGAAGTCCACCGCAAAGCGGCGGGCCCAGACTTCCGGATAGTGCTCACCCGGCGCCCACCCCTCTACGAAGCCGCCCATGCCGGAGCGCGTCGCATGGACCTGTGCCAGCGGTGTTCTAACCGGCGGCAGCGCGCTCCAGTAGAGCTTGTAGCCATAGCGCAGCTCTTTGCCCGCCGTGATAGGCACCTTGGGATTCCAGCAGGCCACGATGTTATCGAGCGTTTCGCCGGTTGTCGGGATTTCCAGTAGATCAATGCTGCCTTCACCCCATTCCGTAGTGGGCTCGACCCACAGGCTTGGGCGGCGGCTGTACCAGTCCACCGTATCTTGATAGCTGGAAAACTCATGGTCGCTCTGCACGAGACCAAAACCCTTGGGGTTTTTGTCTTCGAACGCATTGAACTGAAGCTTGGCGGGGTTATTCAGCGGACGGCACACCCACTCGCCATTACCGCGCCACATGTAGAGGCGGTCGGAGTCGTGGATCTGCGGGTGGATGGTGTCGCACATGCGGCGCTCATGGGTGCCGCAGCTGAACATGCTCGTCATCGGCGCAATACCCAACTGCTTGATTTCCTTGCGCGCATAGATATTAGCGTCGATTGCCATTACCACCTGCGTGGCGCGGCAGTCGATGTCGAAGCGATATGCACCGGTCGCGCTGGGCGAGTCGAGCAGGGCATAGACTACAAAGCGCGTGCTGTGCGGCTCGGGCGTCTCGAACCAGAATTTAGTGAAGTTCGGGAATTCCTCCACCGTATCCGAGAAGTTATTAATGGCAAGGCCACGGGCTGACAGGCCGTACTGCTTGGTGTCGTCTACCGCACGGAAATAGCTTGCCCCCAGGAACGAGACGATATCGTGCTGCGTCAGCTCAGGTGACTTGAATACCTTGAAGCCGGCGAAGCCCAGGTCGCCCTTGAGTTGTGACTTATCGACGCCGCTGTTCTCGTACTTGAACATCTGAGGCCGGAAATGAATTTCCGTGGCCTGCTTTTTCTTGGGATCAACGCTGTACATGCGGACCGGCTGTTTGAAGCCCATGCCAACATGGAAGAACTGAACATCTAGCTGGCCTTTCAGGTCATGCCAGAGCGACTCGTTGGCATCGTACTGAATGGCGTTGAACTGCTGTGGCGTCATTTTTGCCAGCGTGGGCGGCAACTGCTGGGACGTATCCACATAGGCACTGGCTGCCATCTGCTTGGCCTGATTTTTCAGCAGATCGAACTCGAACGGTTCTACATCCTGGCTGGAGGCGCCAGACAGGGATTGAGCGGCGAATACGGTCGTCGAAGGAAGACCGGTATACGCGGCAAAGGCCAGTGAAGCTTTCAGAAGATCTCTGCGGTGCATACATGAACCTATGTGACTAAGGTGTCGTCAAGCGCTGTGGCAACGGGGCCGGCTCTGTCCGATAACAAAGACCTGTCTCGAATAATCCTCAACGCAGCGGCTGAGGGTAAGAGATGTTTGCGAAGGAGAACAGTTCGATTCTGTTTCGGAAACTGTAAAACACCGCACAAAGCTGTCGATTTGGGTCTGAAATGCCTTTTCAGGGTGTTTCCAAGGGGTGTCTCATCTGTCCCGCTGGGGCAGATGAGACATAGTCCGACACGAATCCTGTCAGGTGCGGCGCAGCAGCATGCGCTCGATGGCGCTCAGCAGCACCCCGTAGAGCGGCAGGAACAGGAGCAGGCTGACGCTGAGCTTGACGGTATAGTCAACCCAGGCAATCTCGACCCAATGCTCGGCCATGAAAGGGTTGTCGCTGTGCCAGAAGGCAATGGAGAAAAAGGCGAAGGTATCAAGCAGGTTGCCCAGTATCGTCGAGGCGGTAGGTGCTATCCACCATTGCTGCAGCTGACGCAGACGATCAAAGACATGGATATCTACCAGCTGGCCCAGCACATAGGCAAAAAAGCTCGCCAATGAGATACGCAGTACAAAGGTATTGAATTGCGCCAGGGCGTCCAGACCGCGGAACGCACCCTCCTGGAACAGCACGGAAAGAATGTACGAAACAACCAGCGCCGGCACCATGACCCGGGCAATGACCTGGCGCGCCGGGCCTTTGCCGAGAATCCGCACCGTCAAGTCAGTGGCCAGGAAGATGAACGGAAAGCTGAACGCGCCCCAGGTTGTATGCCAGCCAAACAGGTTGAGCGGCAGCTGGACGAGGTAGTTACTCGCGATGATGATCAGGATATGAAAGCCAATCAGGCCGGCCAATGCCGAGCGCCTGACGGAAGAGGTCAGTTGCATGATGCATCCTTTTTAATGGAATGGGGTGAGGGAACCCATGAAGTCGATCTGCTCTTGTGAGCAGGGCGCGCATTCTAAGCACAGTGCCGGCTAAAACGTAGCGAAATTCATCGGGCGTTATTGACGCACCCAGGAAAAAGCCCACCAGGCGGTAGGCTTTTCGGTACACAGCGCTTACAGGCGGAACTGCGCGACCTGTTTGTCCAGCGATTGAGCCAGATGCTGAATGCTCGACGCATTGCGCGAGGCGCCTTCAATAGAATGGCTGTTGGTCTCCGCCATCTGCGCGATGCGTTCCACGTTGCGGGCTACATCCTGGCTGGCAGCAGACTGTTCACGCAGCGCCATGGAGATCTGGTCGACCACGGAAATGATGCGATCTGAGCCACTGCGAATCTCGTCGATAGCCTGGCTGGCCGAGTGAGCCAGTTCCACACCCTGGTTCACCTGAGTCACGCCCACGTTCATGCTGCTGACTGCATCCTGAGTGCTCGCCTGGATCTTCTTGATCATGTCGGCGATTTCCTGGGTGGACTTGCCGGTGCGCTGCGCCAGCAGGCGAACTTCGTCTGCAACCACTGCAAAGCCGCGACCCTGGTCACCCGCGCGGGCGGCCTCGATGGCTGCGTTCAGGGCCAACAGATTGGTCTGCTCGGCAATCTCGCTGATCACGTTCACGATAGAGGTGATCTGATCGGCATGGCGGCCCAGCTCGGAAATCTGTTTGGCCGAGTTCTGCACAGTACCGGCGATCTGCGTCATGCTGTCCAGGGTTTGCTTGATGACATTGCCACCTTCGATGGAGCGCTTGCCGGAATCAGTAGAGATGCCGTGGGCCTCGTTCGCGCTGGTGGAAACGTGGCTGATGCTGACAGTAAGTTCTTCCACGGTAGCAGCCATGGAGGATGCCGAGCTCGATTGATCCCGTGCAGCTACAGCCAGATGTTCCGAAGTGTTGGAGATATCGTGAGCGGCTGTCAGAAGCTGCTCGGCACCACCCTTGATCTCGGAAATCATTTCTCGCAGGCGCTGCTGCATGGCGCTGAAGGCCTTGAGCAAGCTGCCAATTTCGTCTTCCCCAGTGCTACTGATCTGAGTGTCCAGGCGGCCAGCGGCAATGGCCTGGGCAACCTGAATGGCATCATTCAGACGGCGCTTGATGGATGCGGAGAGGCTGAAAGCAATGATCAGGGCCGCTACGGCAGCCAGAATTCCACCACCGATAAGCGTCCAGATAGCATTCTGCTCGGCAGACTGCATGGCTTCATTACGCACACCCAGCAGCTTGGACTCATCGTTGCTGAAGTCAGCGATGATCTTGCGCATCTTGTCCATCTTTGCCTTGTCCTGACGGTCGATGATGCGTTGCACCATGTCGTCCATGGAGGAGGCACCTTGTACGACTGCGCGGCGTAGCTGGATGGAACGCTCGATGTCTTCGCTCAGCCACTTCATTTGCGTGGCCTTGAGTTCATCCAGACGGCTTTGCTGGGTCGGGTTATCCGACGTCAGCTTTTTAAGCTTCGTCCAGGTTTGCTCGAACGCTGTTTTCCCAGCGTTGTAAGGTTCCAGAAAGTCGTCCTGACCGCTGAGGGCAAATCCACGCATACCCGTTTCGATGTTGGTCAGACTGATCAACAGGTTGTTAGCCCCATCAATGGTCTGATAAGTATGGATGTTCCACTTGACCGAATTATCGACCTCGGTAAAGCCGTGGCGGGCTACATACACCAGGATGCAGATGATCGCGATGATAAGCCCAAAGCCTGCACCAAGCTTTTTGGCAATACTTAAATTGGACAACATGGGACGCGCTCCGATAGGAGAAGGCAGTAAAGGTTTCACCTGCTCTGTATCGGTAAAAAAAAGAAATATCTTTAGGCTGGACGCACCCTGCGGATAGCGATAAGACGACGGCCGCTCTAGCGCGGCTATCTAAAGTGCTCCGTTGGTAAGAGGAGCGCTTTGAGCTTTGCGGGCCTTATGAAAGGAGGATTCCCAGCTGCTCTTCACAGCGCTTGAGCGAGCGCGCCTGGGTATCAGCATACAGGGCCAGCTCGTCCAGTACCGACGCGCCCAGTGCCTGCTCGAAACGGTCCTTACTGGACGCCTTGGTATACTGCGTCTGAGCCTGATCGCCCAGGTTGGACTGGAAAATACCGGCCGCGCTGACCGGCAGAAAGTCCTCATATACCAGCGGTTCATAGTGGATATAGCCTGCCTGGATCAGGGCATCCAGATCTCCTGCCCCATCCTGGGTAACCGCATCGTCCTTGTCGGTGACGAAGTAACGAAAATAGGCCAGCCCCTGTTTTCTCAAAGCCTCATAGCTGTCCGGCAGCTCGGCGAATATGTCAGTCAGCGCCTGCATGTAAGCCTGTGCGTTGCTCTCGCTGGGAGCCTGGGTGCGGGCAATGGTCAGGAGCTTGTCGTACAGTGCGCGGCCCTTGGGCGTCAATGCAACACCACGCTGCTCGATCTCGCCAAAGCGGGCTGTGTGACTGCCGGTAACGGCATTGCCCTGTTCATCGATGAAGGTCACCTTTTCCTGCAATGCCTTGAAGCTCGTCTGGCGAAGCAGAACAGGGCAGCGGCGGGGCGGCGGTCCTTCGATGACAGCCTTGGGCGTAATCCCTCGTGACGGCATGCCTTGCTGGATGGCATCGATATCCAGAGTTCGGGGCGTCAGGTGATTGATGTGCGGCCCCTTGAACGCCACGATATCGGCAATCAGACGATGCTGGTCGTGCAGCTGCTGATACACCTCGGCGCTGACTGTGGCCTCGCCGTGCCAACGGAAGGTTTCCAGGGCTTCACGCACGAAGGCATCGGCGTCGCTTGCGCTCAGCCCGCCTTCGGTCTCGCAGCGGGCGATTAGCTCCAGCACACGTGACGTAAAGATGATGCGCTGCGCCAGAATCGCTGCGGCTTTCTGTTTGAGTGCTTCGTCCTCGATCAGCTCCAGACGGAGCAGAGAGGTAAAAACGCGAAAGGGGCTTTTTTGCAGCGAAGTCTCGTGGACGGCCCGAAACGCGGTGGAGTGCACCGGCACGCCTGCTTCGGAAAGATCGTAATAACCCACCGGATACATGCCCATGACTGCGAACAGGCGCCGCAGCGTAGCCAGCTCCTGCGCCGTACCTACGCGGATAGCCCCATGGCGCTCCTGGTCCAGCCGCTCGATTTCACCCGTCTGGCGCAGCTGCTCTGCCAAGGTCGGATTGTTTGCCAGCGTACGCTGATTGATATCGCTCACCAGCTCCAGCAATGTCCCATACAAGGGCACTTCGGCCTTGTACATATCGGACATGGCTCGGGAGAACCGGGCGCGAATCTCATCGGGATCGACAAAAGCCTGCGTCGTCATGGCAAACCGCTCCTTAGATGGGCCGGATTATGGAGGTATCAGTCCATTCTGCTGGCCGCTTTCCTGCCTTACAAATGACAAAAATTCACCCGTTCATTCATAAAGGGAATCAGACAAACCGCTCAGTCGTGCCGCTTCTCACTGTCCATGTGAGCCAATTGAGCGGCGGGATAGCGTTCTCCTGCCGCGGCGTTGGCGGGAATGGCCTGCTCGATTCTGGTCAGCTCCTCGGCGGCTAGCATGATATCCAGTGCACCCAGCGACTCATGCAAACGTTCACGGGTACGTGCGCCTACCAGCGGGACAATATCTTCACCGCGCGCCAGCACCCAGGCGATTGCCATCTGTGCCGCGGTAACCCCTTTCTCTTGAGCAATGACTTTGAGCGTGTCGGCCAGCTTGAGGTTGGCGTCCAGATTGCTACCCTGAAAACGCGGGCTGATGGCGCGAAAGTCCTGCTCACCTGCGCGGTCTTTTGACCAGTGGCCACTGATAAGGCCACGTGAGAGCACGCCATAGGCCGTGATCCCGATGCCAAGTTCACGGCAGGTAGGCAGGATGTCCGCTTCGATTCCGCGTGAAATCAGTGAGTATTCGATTTGCAGATCAGCGATAGGGGTAACGGCCGCGGCCCGGCGGATCGTATCGGCCCCGACTTCGGAGAGACCGACATGGCGCACATAGCCTGCCTTGACCATTTCGGCGATGGCGCCCACGGTATCTTCGATAGGAACGTCTGGATCGAGGCGGGCAATACGGTAAATATCCACATGATCCGTATTTAGGCGTTTGAGCGTGTACGCCAGGAAATTCCGGATAGCCTTGGGGCGGCCGTCGTAACCCATCCAAGCCCCGTCTGGCCCTCGCAGGGCACCGAACTTTACGCTGATCGTTACTGCCTCCCGGCGATCCCTGAGCGCTTCGGCAATCAACAGCTCGTTATGGCCCATGCCGTAGAAATCACCGGTGTCGAGCAGGTTGACGCCCGCTTCCAGCGCCGCGTGGATCGTGGCAATACTTTCTGTACGGTCTGCCGGACCATACAGGTCTGACATGCCCATACATCCTAGTCCGAGCGCTGATACCTGGGGGCCGGTCTTGCCGAGCGTGCGTGTAAGCATGGCGAAAGCTCCTAAAAGAAGACGTTCACCATAGACCGGTCCCTGGCAGCATCTACGCCCTGGGAGCGCAGCATTAACTTGGCTAATCGCTCACTCAGTGATGAGCGGCTTCTTCCTCGACTCGTGCCGCACGCTCTGAAGAACGTACGGTCGGTGTAGCGGCCACTTTGTCATCCAGCTCTTCCAGCTTGAATTCGACGTCTCTGAGTTGCGTACTGATGGCCACCAGCTGATCTTCCAGCAGGCGCGCGCGGCCTAGCGTTTCTCTGATGATCTTGAAGGAGGGAATTCCTACAACGACGATAAGAATCAGGGCGATGATCGAGGCGATGCTCATGGGTGGTGTCCTTTTATCGGCAGTCATCAAACTGCGGCATTCCATTACCAAGGGCTTTCCCGCATGAGTCTAGGAAAGTATGGCGAGTCGATACCGCGTCTGGTCTCGGCTACGCTTTTAGACGCGCGCCGATCCGTAGTCGAGGGCGAGATGATGCTCTATTGCCATCAACTCCCGCTGTGACAGTGCAAAGGGTGTTTTGATCCTCAATGCAACCGCGTTCGCAGACAAAAGGTCGCCGTCGCGGTATGGATTCGTGTGGAAAAACAGGTTCGGGCTGCGTGTCAGACGCGCTGGCGGAAGGTCTGGTGGTGGAACCACAACAGCGGCCTGCAAGTCACACGCCGCAGGCGTCCCGATACTCTGCAGGCGGCTGGCGCCGTTGATCTGCCAAAAGGAAAAACAATGACTCCATCCCTAAAGAAACTGATAACCCTGGGGCTGCTCATGGCGCCTCTGGGTGCCTTCGCTCAACCCGGCGCGTTGACTGAGGTAGGCATCGACAGTGGCCGCTTGAAAGGCAGCCAGTCGGGCGATGTCATCTCCTTCAAAGGCATTCCCTTTGCGGCCCCGCCGGTGGGTGAGAACCGGTGGCGTGCGCCTCAGCGTGTGAAGCCCTGGCGCGGAGTGCGTGAGGCGACTGCCTATGGCGCAGACTGCATGCAAAAACCGATGGCCAGCGATGCAGCTCCCTTGGGCGTAGAGCCCTCCGAGGACTGCCTGTACCTCAACGTCTGGCGTCCGGCGCAGGAGACGGCAAACCGCAAGGCCACACTGCCGGTTGTCGTCTGGATCTATGGCGGTGGCTACGTCAATGGCGGTGCTTCGCCGTTAGTCTATGACGGCAGCGCTTTTGCCCGCGATGGCGTGGTCTTTGTCAGTTTCAACTACCGGATCGGCCGCTTCGGCTTTTTCGCACATCCCGCGCTGACGGCTGCAAAAGAAGGTCCGCTGGGCAACTATGGCTACATGGATCAGATCGCTGCGCTGCAATGGGTGAAGCGCAACATCCGTCAGTTCGGCGGTGACCCAAGCAACGTTACCGTCATGGGTGAGTCTGCTGGCGGCGGCTCGGTGCTCAATATCACCACCACGCCACTGACGCGGGGGCTGTTTGACCGTGCCATCGTCATGTCAGGGGGCGGACGTTCCTTGATGGGTGAGCTGCATGAGATCAGCCGTGACTTGCCCGGGAATCCCTCCGCCGAGACCATCGGCAAGAATTTCGCCCGCAGTGTTGGTGTTGAAGGCACTGGTCCCGAGGCATTGAAGGCGCTGCGTGAATTGCCGGCCAGCCGTGTGCTGGGCGACCTGAACATGATGACCATGGGCAGCAATGCCTCTACTTACGTGGGCGGACCGGTACTCGACGGGCGGGTCGTGGTGGGTACACCGGAACAGGTCTACAGCGCCGGTCAGGAAAACAAGGTGCCCATGCTGATCGGTTCGACCAGCGCCGATCTTGGCTTTAATACGGCCAAGACAATGGAAGAGCTGTTCGCACCGTTTGGGCGTGAAGCAGAGCGGGCCCGTCAGTTATACGACCCGGAAAATACAGGCGATGTGCTGGCGGTAGGGGCCGCAGTTGCTATGGACCGGATGATGACCGAGCCGGCTCGTTTCGTTGCCAGCAAGATCTCCCAGCATGATCGCCAGGCATTTCTTTATCGCTTCTCCTACGTCGCCGATTCGCTGCGCAGTGAGACCAAAGGGGCGCAGCATGCCAGCGAAATTCCCTATTTCTTCAAAACGCTGGAAGCGCGATATGGCGACAAGGTAACGGACAAGGATCAGGACATGGCCAGCGATGCTCACGCCATCTTTGTCAACTTCATCAAGACGGGTAATCCCAACGGTACACATGTGGCGCGCTGGCTACCGTTCAACCGTGAGGGCAATCTGGTTATGGATTTCACGGCCGATAAAGGTCTGGTTCTTAAAGAGGACCCCTGGAAAGAGCGCCTCGACCTGATCGAGAAAACTCAGCACGCCAAACCGTAAGCTATTCGTCGAGCCGGTCCTTGCCGGCTCGACATGCCTGTTTTCCCTGTTTTTCTCTCTCTGGCAACCCGTCCGCCATCACACTTCGCAGATTGACAATCCTGCCAATTCTTCTCATAGTTTTGCCACGCAAACGTTTGCGCCATAACAAAGACAACAATGGAGTGCACCATGAACGCATCCCGCCCTATGCGGCTTCTCGCTGCTGCTGTTCTGTTTTCCACCACTTCCGCTTTTCTGCCCTTGTCCGCGGCTTATGCTCAGGATGCGGATAAACCCAAGGTCGCGCTGGTGATGAAGTCTCTCGCCAACGAGTTCTTCCGCACCATGGAAGACGGTGCCAAGGGGTATCAGAAAGAGCATTCTGACCAGTTCGATCTGATCTCCAACGGCATCAAGGACGAAACCGATACGTCCAGTCAGATTCGTATTGTTGAGCAGATGATCGTGTCCCAGGTCGATGCCATCGTCATCGCACCGGCAGATTCCAAGGCGTTGGTGCCCGTCATCAAGAAAGCCATGGATGCAGGCATCAAGGTCGTAAACATCGACAACCGTCTGGATCAGGACGTACTCAAGAGCAAGCAGCTTGATGTGCCCTTCGTAGGCCCGGATAACCGCAAGGGTGCCCGTCTGGTAGGTGAGTACCTGGCCAAGCAGCTCAAGGCCGGTGACGAAGTTGGCATCATCGAGGGCGTTTCCACTACCTTCAATGCCCAGCAGCGCACCGCTGGCTTCAAGGACGCTATGGAAGCGGCCAACATGAAGATTGTAGGTGTCCAGTCCGGCTCCTGGGAGATCGACAAGGGCAACGCCGTGGCCTCTGCCATGATGAACGAACATCCCAATCTGAAGGCGCTGCTGGCTGGTAATGACAGCATGGCCCTGGGCGCTGTTTCTGCCGTTCGCGCTGCGGGCAAGAAGGGCGAAGTGCTGGTGGTAGGTTATGACAACATCAATGCCATCAAGCCCATGCTCAAGGACGGCCGCGTTCTGGCTACGGCTGACCAGTACGCCAGCAAGCAGGCGGTCTTTGGTATCGACGCTGCGCTCAAGCTGGTCAAGGGTGAGTCCACCGGCGCTGTCGATGGCGTGATCGAAACGCCTGTCGAGCTGGTAACCAAGCCGTAATCCATCTTTACCCGCCGGGCTTGGGCGCGGAGTCGATCATGTTCGGCTCTGCACCGGAGTCTTGCGGGGCACCTGAGTTTTAAAGGAGACCGTCATGTCGGGCAGGCCAGTCCTTTCCATTACCGGCATCGGCAAGACCTATGCGCAACCCGTTCTGGGAGAAGTCAGCCTTGAGCTGTATCCCGGCGAGGTGTTGGCGCTGACAGGTGAGAACGGCGCCGGCAAGAGTACGTTGTCCAAGATCATCGCGGGGCTGACTCCGCCCACGACCGGACAGATGACCTTTCTCGATCAGCCCTACACCCCCGGTAGCCGCACCGAGGCCGAGCGCCTGGGCGTGCGCATGGTCATGCAGGAGCTCAACCTGCTGCCGACCCTGACCGTTGCCGAAAACCTGTTTCTCGATAACCTGCCCAGCCGGGGCGGATGGATTTCCCGCGGGAGGCTGCGCGAGCAGGCACGGCTGGCCATGGCGCAGGTCGGGCTGGATGCCATCGATCCGGATACCCTGGTCTCTGACCTGGGGGTCGGCCACCAGCAGATGGTCGAGATCGCCCGTAATCTGATCGGTGACTGCCGCATCCTGATTCTCGACGAGCCTACCGCCATGCTGACGGCGCGCGAAGTCGACCTGTTGTTCGAGCAGATCGAGCGCCTGCAGGCCCGTGGTGTCGCCATCGTCTACATCTCCCACCGCCTGGAAGAACTCAAGCGCATCTCCCAGCGGATCGCGGTTCTACGCGATGGCCGGTTGGTCGCCGCCGAGTCCATCAGCCGTTACAACACCGATCAGCTGGTAGCGCTGATGGTGGGACGTGAGCTGGGTGAGCATATTGACCTGGGCGAGCGCCACATTGGCGCGCCGATACTGAAAGTGGACAAGCTGAGCCGTGCCAGCAAGGTCTGCGATGTCTCATTCGAGGTTCGCGCTGGAGAGATTCTTGGTATTTCCGGCTTGATCGGCGCGGGTCGTACCGAATTGCTGCGGCTCATCTACGGCGCTGACCGCGCCGACAGCGGGCGTGTTTTTGTGGGTAATCCGCTGCGTGAAGTCAACATCAGCTCGCCAGCCGAGGCGGTACGCAATGGCATCGCCCTGATCACCGAAGATCGCAAGGGGGAGGGGCTGTTACTCACCCATTCCATCTGCGCGAATCTGGCGCTGGGCAATATGCCTGCCGTTGCCAAGCGCGGCGTGGTTCAGTCTGCGTCCGAACTTGCGTTGGCAGAGCGGCAGATCAAGGCCATGCGCATTCGCAGTTCCAGCCCTCATCAGCCGGTGGGTGAGCTTTCCGGCGGTAATCAGCAGAAGGTCGTGATCGGCCGCTGGCTGGAGCGTGATTGTCAGGTGCTGTTGTTCGATGAGCCTACCCGCGGCATCGACATCGGCGCCAAGTTCGATATCTACGGCTTGCTGGGCGAGCTGACCCGGCAGGGTAAGGGGCTCGTTGTCGTGTCCAGTGACCTGCGTGAGCTGATGTTGATCTGCGACCGGATCGCCGTGCTGTCCGCCGGCCGTCTCATGGAAACCTTTGACCGTAACGATTGGAGCCAGGATCGCCTCCTGGCCGCCGCCTTTGCCGGATACAGCAGCCGTGAAGCGATGCTGGGCGAAGCGGTTTCTCCCATACAGGAACTCTCCGTATGAACACTACCGTAACTCCGGCCGCGCCCAAGCGCAGCAGCAGTGTGTCCGGCCTGGGCACCTACCTGGGACTGGCCGGTGCCTTGCTGGCCATGATCGTGCTGTTCTCCGCCATGAGCAGCCATTTCCTGTCCTATAACACCTTCACCACCCTGGCCAACCAGATTCCGGACCTGATGGTGCTGTCGGTGGGCATGACGCTGATCCTCATCATCGGTGGGATCGACTTGTCCGTAGGCTCGGTGCTGGCACTGGCGGCCTCGGTCGTTAGCGTGGCTACGCTCAACTGGGGGTGGGGCATTTTCCCAGCAGCGGCCTTGGGCATGGTCTGCGCAGCCTTGGCAGGAACCGTAACGGGCACTGTTACCGTGGCGTGGCGTATTCCATCCTTTATCGTTTCCCTGGGTGTGTTGGAAATGGCACGGGGACTGGCTTATCAGCTGACCGATTCGCGGACTGCTTATATCGGTGATGCCTATGGCTGGCTGTCTACACCTTTCGCCTTTGGTATTTCGCCGTCCTTTATCATCGCGCTGCTGGTGATTGCCGTTGCCCATGCCTTGCTGACGCGCAGCGTGTTTGGCCGCTATCTCGTCGCCATCGGCACCAACGAAGAAGCAGTGCGCCTGGCGGGTATCAACCCCAAGCCCTACAAAATCCTGGTTTTTGCTCTGATGGGCCTGCTGGCAGGGTTGGCCGCGTTGTTTCAGGTATCCCGTCTGGAAGCGGCTGACCCCAACGCCGGCGCCGGGCTTGAATTGCAGGTCATCGCGGCGGTAGTGATCGGCGGAACGAGCCTCATGGGTGGACGCGGTTCGGTCATCAGCACGTTCTTTGGCGTGCTGATCATTTCCGTGCTGGCCGCCGGGCTTGCACAGATTGGCGCCAGCGAGCCGACCAAACGCATCATTACCGGTGCGGTGATCGTGGTGGCCGTGGTGCTGGACACCTACCGCAGCCATCGCGCCAAGCGCCGAGGCTAACCATGGCGACCATCAAGGACGTCGCGGCACTGGCCGGTATCTCCTATACCACCGTATCGCACGTGCTCAATGGTACTCGCCCGGTCAGCGCGGAAGTACGCACCAAGGTCGAGGCGGCCATCGACCAGCTGTGTTACGTTCCCAGCGGCGTGGCCCGCTCGCTCAAGGCCAAGGCCACCAGCACAATCGGGCTGCTCGTGCCCAATGGCAGCAACCCGTACTTTGCGGAGCTGGCGCGGGGTATCGAGGATCACTGCGAGCGTAACGGCTACAGCGTCATCCTCTGCAACTCCGATGACAATAACGACAAGCAGCGCCGTTACCTGCGTGTGCTGCTGGAACGTCGTATCGACGGCCTGATCGTGGCCACTGTGGGCGGCGATGGTGAGTTCGCCCAAGCCCTGGCCGCAGTCAAGGTGCCGATGGTGCTGGTTGATCGCCCGCTGGAAGGCGTGGAAGCCGATCTGGTGCAGATCGACCATGAAGAGGGCGGCTATCTGGCGACGAGGCACCTGTTGGAATTGGGTCATCGGCGTATCGCCTGCCTGGGCGGGCCTGCCGAAACGCTGGTCGCCCAGGAACGCCTGGCTGGTTATTGCCGTGCGATGAAGGAAGCCGGGCAGACGATACAGCCTGCGTGGCTGCTCAATACCGAGTTTACCAGCGCCGCCGGTTATACCGCTGCCACACACTTGTTGGAAAAGAATGCGCCCACGGCCATTTTTGCCGGGAACGATATGATCGGAATCGGTATCCTGCGCGCCGCCGCCGAGCGCGGCCTGCGCGTTCCGCAGGAGCTTTCCATCGTAGGTTTCGACGACATTGCCGTGAGCCGCTACCTTTATCCGGCATTGACCACGGTGGGGCAGTCCATCCTGCAACTGGGCGAGCGCGCCGCCGGACAGCTGCTGGCCCGGCTCGGGCAGCGGCACCGGCCCACACCCGAACATACCGTGGTGGCGCCTACCCTGGTGGTACGCGAGTCCACTGCGTCTATCGAATTGAACGAGAGTCCATAAGATGCAAGCAAAAATAGTGATCGTGGGGAGTCTGAATATGGACCTGGTCGTACGGACCCCACGCGTGCCGGTAGGCGGTGAGACCCTGGCGGGCCGCAGCTTCGTGACGGCGCCTGGTGGCAAGGGTGCCAATCAGGCAGTGGCCTGTGCCCGTTTGGGTGCCCAGGTCACCATGATCGGCTGCGTAGGCCGTGACGCCTACGGCGAGCAGCTGCGCAGTGGATTGGAAGCCGAAGGCATCGAGTGCTCCACGGTCGAATCCGTAGAGGGTGTACCGACCGGTATCGCCTCCATTCTGGTTGATGACAATGGGCAGAATTGCATCGTGATCGTGGCAGGGAGCAATGGCGAGCTGTCGCCCGAGCACCTGACCCGCCACGACGCCGCATTGCAGGCTGCCGATGTGGTCATCGCCCAGCTGGAAGTGTCGGTCGCTACGGTCGAAAAGACATTGACCCGCGCTCGCGAACTGGGAAAGACGGTCATTCTCAATCCAGCACCAGCCGTAGGCCCGCTGCCTGCTCATTGGTATGGTCATGTGGATTACCTGGTTCCAAACGAGAGCGAGGCCGGCCTTCTGACCGGTATTGAGGTCAACTCGCTGGAAACAGCCGCCCAGGCTGCCCAACAACTGCTCGACGCAGGTGCCAAGCGTATCCTGCTGACGATGGGCTCACAGGGCGTGCTGTATAAGGATACCGAACGGCAGCAGCACTTCCCGGCGCAGGTTGTCCAGGCGGTGGATACCACGGCGGCCGGAGACACCTTTGTTGGCGGATTTGCTGCTGCCCTGGGTGAAGGTCTTCCATTGGAAGAGGCCGTTCGTTTGGGCCAGCAGGCGGCTGCGCTGTCCGTCACCCGTGCCGGAGCGCAACCCTCCATTCCCTATCGCCGCGAATTGAACATCTGAGAGCGCCCATGAAAAAGACTCCTTTGCTTAACAGTGCGCTATCCCGCGTGATTGCCAGCCTTGGTCATGGTGATGTGATCGTGATCGGTGATGCCGGTATGCCCGTACCTCCCGGCGTGGAGTGTATCGATCTCGCCGTGACTCACGGCGTGCCTGACTTCGCTACTACGCTGCGCGTCATCGTGAGTGAAATGCAGGTCGAGGCCCATGTCCTCGCCGAGGAGACCGTTGTCCAGCATCCGCCTGCATTGGCTGAAATTCAGCGGTTAAGCGCCGCGGGCGAGTTAGGCAAGCGCCAGCTGGTAAGTCATGAGGATCTCAAGGCGCTATGTAAAAAGGCGCGCGTTCAGGTCCGCACCGGCGAATGCCAGCCCTATACCAATATTGCATTGATTGCTGGCGTCACCTTCTGATGACACCGGCAGGGCACGCTCACTGAGGCAGTCTATCCAGTGAGCGTGGCTCATGGATGAGGCAGCCATTGAACTGTCCCCTGAACCCGGATGACATCTCGTAGACCGGCTTGCGTGAACGCATCACACCACCAATGGGGCGGTGTGCTGCCAGGCCATGCCAGGGTGAGAACGCCATGCTGTCGTCTACTTCCCTGGCGCGGGCCTCGGTCCAGGCGGGCTGCGGATCGACTTCGATCCGGGCTACGGTGATATAGGAGGGTTTTTCTCCTTTGGCCACTGTGCTGATGCTCCCTCTCTGCATCGGTAACCAGCTGAACCCGCACCTCCCATACGCCACCCAGATGAATCGAGCGGCAGGGGCGAATCGGAAGGGGTCACCATGGTAAGTCCTCAGCTCATCAGGGTGCGTTATATGGCATCGTTGTTATGGCGTGCGCACTGGCCACAAGCCTGCCTGACTCTGGACAGGTCCTGTTGTCGACTGTTCACAAAAGGCGCTGATGAATGACAGGTAGATGGCATTTTGTATAAAAATCCCCGTCCTGCCGTCTCGTTTGGAGCGAATCGAATCTTTTTCGCTGCACATTCCGCTTAAGCGCAACAAAATGCTATGAAGCAAAACCCTTCCCGCTGGCCGCAGTCCGTTAGAGAACGTTCTATTAGAGGAGAACTCCATGTCTGCCCCAGCACTTCCCATGATGCCGCCGGCTCGTACAGCCCAGGTCAACGGTATCCAGATGGCCTATTACGAGGCCGGCCCTCGAATGACCGGCTCCAAACCAGCCATTCCCATTGTGCTCTGCCACGGTTTTCCCGAGCTGGCCTTTTCCTGGCGTCATCAGATCAAGGCGCTGAGTGAAGCGGGGTATTGGGTCATCGCGCCCGATCAGCGCGGCTATGGACTGACCGAGCGGCCCCAGGCTGTTGAGGCCTACGACATGGAGCACCTGACCGGTGATCTGGTCGGTCTGCTGGACCATCTGGGGGTAGGAAAAGCCATTTTTTGTGGTCATGACTGGGGCGGTCTGCTGGTCTGGCAGATGCCGCTTTTGCATCCTGACCGTACCGCCGGTGTGATCGGCCTTAACACGCCGTATTTGCCACGTCCGCCCGTCGAACCGATCGAGGCGATGCGCAAGCGCATGGGAGACGAGATGTATCAGGTGCACTTCCAGAAGCCCGGCGAGGCAGACAGCGTTTTCAACCGAGATGCCCGTAAAGTGTTCAGTTTCCTGATGAAAAAGCCTGGAGGAGACGAGGTCGACGGGGCGGGTATTGCAAAGGCCAAGGCATCCGAGCAGGGCTCAGCCTTTGCACTGGTGCGCTGGCTGGAGGCCTATCAGCCCGAACAGGATACCCGGGAAACCTTTCTGACCGAGGAGGAGTTCAGCGTCTTTGTTGAAACCTTCAGCCGGACCGGTTTTACCGGTGGCATCAACTGGTATCGCAACATCACACGTAACTGGGAGCGTTCGGCCAATCTGCCGACGGAGATAAACGTGCCTTCGCTCATGGTCACGGCAGATCAGGATGCCTTCCTGCCGCCTTCCATGTCGGAAGGCATGGAAACGTACGTGCATGACCTTCAGCGAGGCGCCATCCAATCTTCCGGTCACTGGACCCAGCAGGAGCGGCCCGATGAGGTCAACCGCGTCTTCCTGCACTGGTTGCTGCTGCGCTTTCCGCTAGAAGCCCGTTGACAGGGTAGGGCACCCGTTGATGCCGCTCAGGCTGCTACAGCTTGAGTGGCTCGCATGATTCGGTTGCGGCCTTGCTGTTTACCCTGGTAAAGCGCCTTGTCGGTGCGCTTGATCGCATCCTTCAAGCACTCATGCTCGCCGATCACGCACGTAGCCAGCGTTGCTGTGACCATAATGCTAGCGCCCTCCACCTCGACGCGGATCGCGCGAATTTCGGTCAAGATCCGCTCGGCAATCTTGTCGGCATTTTTCAGATCGGTATTACGCATCAGGATTAAAAATTCTTCACCACCCCAGCGTGAGGCCACGTCCGTGCCTCTCACCGACGCGGCAATGACCGATGACACCCGCTGCAAGACCGTGTCGCCCACGTCGTGGCCAAAGGTATCGTTGATATTCTTAAAGTGATCTACATCCAGCATGATTAATGAGATCGGCTTGAACGTTTGAGGGCTGCGGTACAGCCGCTGCGCCTCGCTGTGCAGACGTCCGCGGGTATATAGATTGGTCAGGCTGTCCTTGTTGGCCAGGGTAAACAGGTCTGCCTGCATGGCAATCGAGCTGGAAGCCGTCAGGGCTGAGACGTATACCAGCATCACGATGGCTGAGCTCAGGTTGAACAGGCTGAACAGCTCAGTAACCCTGGGGCTCAACATGAGCAGGGGTTCAACGGCGAAAAAAAGATCCATAACCTTGCCTATCAGTAGGCAAGTACAAATCAGTATGCAGGTTACCCAGCGCCAGAAGGGGGCAACGGTGTAATTGAACAAGGCAATCGGAACGATGCAGAGCAGGTAGTAGTAAAACCCGGTGTGCCATCCTATGAACACGGTTGCGACTACGGCATGCACGACGATTTCTGATATGAGCAGCGTGCTTGTCAGCCGATAGCGCTTGGCCTTGAGTAATTGAAGGCAATAGAAATGAATGGCCACGCTGCCAATGTTGGTCAGCCAGAGGGCTTTTACATCCAGTGCAATGAACGTCACCAGAAAAATGATGTGAATACCCAGCACCGCCTTGATGCCAAGTACACCCCTGCTCCAGAAACGATCCGTTGCTGTTTCCAAAATCTGGGCGCGATCAGACGCCGAAAGATCATTACTCATTAAGTCCGACCCGACTTATACATGCATGGCGCTGCACGTTTCAGCCCGTGAAAGTTGTTACAGAACATCGGCTGGACCTAGTAAGTCTTGAGTGAGAACAGCTTGAAAATAAGCCGCTTGATCAGCGGCACGGCAATCGTGAGGAGGTACAGGAACCGCCGGTTAGTAAGGGTATGTTGCTTACAGTAAGCTAGCTAATAAGACACGCTTATCCCTGAATATGAATAAGCCTATTGAACCGGCACCCCATAACGCCGGACACCCATTACCTGATGAGTATCGAGACACAACCCGAATGGCTTGCGTGGAGTTGATGTGTGCTGCCCAACAAACTGATTCTTGCCGTGCTGATTGTCGGCATTTCTGTCGTCGGCCTCAGTATCGGCGCCACCATTCCCGTCGTGGCGCTACGCCTGCACGAAGCGGATATCCCCAACCTGACCATTGGCATCCTTTCGGCCTTGCCGGCCGCCGGTATGCTCGTGACGGCCTTTATCGTCGAATGGCTCACCGCACGGCTTGGCCGCAAGCACATCTACCTGCTGTGCTTTTTCCTCTCCATGATCAGCATCGCCATGCTGGAAGTCTTCAGAACCGAACTCATCCCGCTAGGGTTATTCCGCTTTCTGATGGGGGTAGGGGCAGGGCTGATCGTCATTCTGGGGGAGGCCTGGGTCAACGAGATTGCCGATGAATCCAACCGTGGTCGTGTTGTCTCCCTGTACGCCACATTCTTCACCGGTTTTCAGCTACTTGGGCCTGCCATGGTTTCCGCCTTGGGACCCAGCAGTGCCTGGGTCACAGGCATCGTTCTGGCGATCTTTGCTGTGTGTTTGCTGGCTACCGCGCGGTTTCTGCCCAACCCCATCGCCAGTAAGGCTATCGTCGAGGAAAAGACCTTTACCGTGTTGGGCTTTCTGAAGGTCGCCCCTGTGATCTGCGCAGGCGTCGTGTTCTTCTCTTTTTTTGATAGCGTCGTGCTGTCCATGTTTCCCGTGTTTGCCTTGAGCCACGGTTACGAGGTTGCACTGGCCGCACTGATGGCGACCGTCATTCTGCTGGGTGACACCTGCCTGCAATACCCGCTGGGTTGCCTGTCCGATCGCTTCAACCGCAACCACCTTTACCTCGGCTGTGGCCTGATTGCCTTGGTGATTGGTCTTGCGCTGCCCTGGTTGATCCAGATGCAAGCGTTGCTTTGGCCTGTGCTGGTCATACTGGGTGCGGTAGCCGGTGGCGTCTATACCCTGGCTATTACCCTTATCGGGCAGCGTTTTCAAGGGCAGGACCTGATTACCGCCAATGCCAGTGCAGGGTTTCTGTGGGGCGTGGGAAGTCTTGCTGGTCCCATCCTGAGTGGCGCAGCCATGTCCGCAGGGCCAAATGGTCTGCCGCTGGTATTGGCCGCAGCGGCTGGCTTATTCGTACTGTGTGCCCTGAAGGCAAGGGATGGACGCGCGCTCAGACTGGAGCAACATGATTAGAGATTCGATAGACGAGAGCCATGCGTTCTCGCAGAGTGGCTGATGAGCTTTGTTCCCCGGCAGACAGGGGCGCGGCTGCAACCATAAAAGCTCTTGCCAGCCTTGGCCGTGCGCAGGCTCATGGGCGCCGAGCAGAACGGGCAATTCTCCGCGTTGGCCTGCCAGGGTGTAACCAAAGGTGCATTGGCAGCAATGATCGAATGGTGCGGCGCAGGTTTTTGAGTTACTCGACTGCTGCGCAACCCTTCATAGACGCTCCAGGCTACCAGTACGCCAACAATACCCAGCATGATCGCGGCATCGCTGACGGAAAGTGCCCCAGCCGCCGCATCCTCGGCCCATGTCAGGCAGGGTATAAGAGAAAGCACTGATCCAGTGAATGCCTTTCGCGTAAGCGGCATGCGTCCCATGACTCTATCCATTTGGCTGATGCGCGGCGCACAGTGCGCCTGATATGCGAGGGCTATCGGCAAAGGACATTCAAGCTTAAGCCGGAGACAAAAAGCCCCGACCAGCGGAGTGTCGGGGCTTTGTTTTGTCATCAATGAATGGGAGAGGTGGCATTCATGGCGAGAGCATGCAGGCGCTCATCAATGCGTCTCGGTTACCTTTTTCAGGTAACGCGGCTGATCAGGGTTGCAACCGCGCGCCTTGGCCAATGCCTCGGCAAGAACATAAAAGCTCTGGATCAGAGTGAAAGGCTCCAGCATGGCATGGTCGGTCCGGACGCTGGGTAAATCGACGCCGTCATTGTTCTCGGTTGCAGCCACCAATACCTTGGCCCCACGCGCACGCATCTCTTGGGCGAACGCTAGCGTGCCGGCCTGCTCAGGGCCGGCAGGTGCAAAGATCAGAACCGGATACCCTTCGGTGATGATCTCCATCGGGCCGTGTTTAACCTCTGCACTGGAAAAGGCTTCGGCCTGTATGCCGCAGGTTTCCTTAAGCTTCAGAGCTGCTTCCATGGCAATCGGGAGGGCCGGGCCTCTGCCGATGACCAGCATCTTGTCGGCCGGTGTCAGCACCTCGATGGCCTTGGACCAGTCTGCCTCCACGGCACGCTCCATCTGCCGAGGCAATGTCTGGAGCGCTTGTAGCAGGTCCGACTTTATACCCAGGTTGCGCTCCAGATAACCTACCGTCTGGGCGGCTGCCATAAGCATGGCAACATAGCTCTTGGTGGCAGCCACACTTTGCTCAAGTCCGGCAGGCAGCAAGACCTCACCATCAGCAATTGCCGCCAGAGGCGAATCGGGCGTATTTACCAGGGCAGTCGCCCGAGCGCCGCGGGATTTCAAATAACGAACGCTGGCAATCAGGTCCGGACTCTTGCCGGACTGGGAAAGCGCCGCCACCCAGGCATTGTTGAAGCGCAGGGGCGGCTGATTGAGGCTGACCAGCGAAAGCGGCATGGAAAGGCTGGGAATGCCGATCCGGCACATCATCAGATGAGCAAAATAGGCAGCCGCGTGATCCGAGCTGCCCCGCGCCACGGTCATCATGAGGTCAGGCAGATTACGCGCCAGACGGTCTGCCAGTGCCATAACAGCACTGTCGTCGTCCAGCATGCGTTGCAGGACGGCAGGAATGGACTGGGTTTCATTCAACATCAGGGACATTGCAGTTACCTTCGGGACGTCAACCTTCGGACGCTGTAGCGTCCGGTGTGGAAAGAAGCTCGGTTTGGCTCAGAATCTGCTCGGGGATAAAAGCAAGCCCGGCGGCATCCATGGCCATACTCAGCGCGCCCCATAAAGGCGCGTCGTGCGTGAAATGCGCCGTGACGATCTCAGGCGCAAAGGGAACAGTACGGTTAATCATGTGCTTGATGAGCGGGGCCAGCATTGCCGCTTGCCGATAAAGCCCCCCACCAATGGCAATGCGGCCAACATCCAGGGCGATCGCCAGATTGGCCACCTGAGCGGTACAGGCAGCAATCCGCACGTGCAGCGCCTGCTGAGCGCGAGGCTCTTGGCTGGTGAATAGGTCGAGCGCCTGGTGGCCCGGCCCGAGCAGATCAACGGCCAGCTGATTCAGGGCCGTTCCGGAAAACAGCTCCTCCAGCGGGGCGCCGCCTTGCTCGTGGCTGTACCAGTCCGATACGCGCTCAGGGTCTAGAAACGGCGACAACATATAGCCAATTTCCATGGCGGCGCCGTTATGCCCACGGATCAGCTGCCCATTGGCAATGGCTGCGGCAGAGAGCCCCGTGCCCAGATTCAGGTAGAGCGCATGATCGATACCTTGCAGGCTGCCCCAGCGTGCCTCGGCCAGTGCACCGGCCTTGACGTCGTTGTCCAGCATGACCGCAGGCGTACCCAACCCTTGAGCAATCAAACCGTGCAGATCAAGCCCTTCAAAGCCGGGTGTATTGGGCGCCATCAGCAAGGTATGAGCACGTACAACGCCTGGGAATACGCCCGCCACGCTGCGAATGGTCGTTGCGCCGAGTTGCTGTGCACATTCCCGTGCGGCCTCAAGCAGGCGCATCAGGGCCGGCTCGCCAAGCAGGCACTCGGCATGGGTCGGCAGGACCCGAGTCGCCAGCTGCTCGCTGGCGGGGTCATAGCAGGCAATGTGGGTTTTAGTACCGCCAACATCGATGGCCAGCAGTACGCCCTGATCAGGCATCGTAAGACTCTCTCTTTCAAGTGCTTGTGTCATGGCGCTACAGTCAGGAGAGCCGGTGTGTACGCGCCCACAGGAGATAGGCGCCGCCACCCACCAGCAGCCAGACCAATGACCACTGGATCGGGTAGGCACCGGGTGCGTTATGGTTGGAGGCCATGTAGATATAGACCCAGCCCACCAGCGCAATAACGGCTGGCACCGGGTAAAGCCACATCGCATAAGGCCGTTTCAGGTGCGGTTGGTTCTTGCGCAGCACGAACAGTGCAATGATCTGGGCAACAGACTGCACCAGAATCATGACGGTTGTCAGAAGCTGGATCAGCGTGGTCAGGTCGCTCAACCGGCCGATCATGAAGCCGATCGACGTCAGCACACCCATGCTCAGCAGCCCATACGTCGGGAACTCATGGCGGGCATGCACCTTGGCAAACGCCTGGAAGAACACCTTGTCCCTCGCAGCTTCATACGGCACCCGCGAGCCTCCCAGAAGCCCTGCGAACACCGAAGCCAACGCAGTGATCAGAATCAGAACCGTCACGACATTGGCCGCTGTAGCACCCCATGTTTCGCTCAGTACCACCGAGGCCACGGATTTGTAAGCCGCCGAATTGGGATCAAGCATGCGATGCCAATCCACGACGCCCAACACGCCTACCTGCATCAACAGGTAAATGGCGAGAATGCCGAGAATCGAAAAGATGATGGACCTGGGAATCACGCGGCCCGGCTGGTCAACCTCACCAGCAAGGTAGGCCGAGGTGTTGTAGCCCAGGTAGTCATAAATGCCGATTGTCAGCCCACCAGCCATGCCAAGCCAGAAGCCACTGTCGGAAAGATCAAACGCCCCCTCGGGAAAGCTGAAGGCCAGCTCAGGGTGAAAGTGGGAGAGGGCTGCAGTAATGAGACTGCCAATGCTGATCAACATGATCACCCACAGCACGATGCCCAGCTTGGCGACCGACTCGATTTTGCGCCACAACAGCCCGATGATCAGCCAGATAAGACCCAGGCCAATCACATTGCCTGCCGTCTGGCTCATGTCCGGCCAGAACCAGGTGAGGTACTGAACGAACCCGATGATTCCCGTGGACATGATCAGCGGAATGAACAGCATTGCCGTCCAGATGAACAGAAAGGGCATCAGCTTTCCCGTGCGTTTGCCAAAGGCCTCGCGCAGGTACACATAGGTACCCCCGGCACCTGGCAATGCCGCACCCAGCTCCGCCCATACCAGACCATCGCATAGGGCCAGCAGGGCGCCCAGTATCCAGCCAAGATAAGCCTGCGGGCCGCCCATGATGACAATCATCGTTGGAATGGTAATGAAAGGCCCCACACCACACATCTGGCTCATGTTGAGCGTAGTGGCGGGAAACAGACCAAGTTTTTTCTTGAGGCCGGAGGAAGGCTGGCCGGTTACGGGTGATGACGGCATAGGACGATCTCTTCGCTCGAAAGGTAAAGGATGGGCAGATGAAAAATTCTTCGTGCCATCGATCGGCTCTACCGATTCGGCATTGTTGTTGTAGTGAAGGGATCGCTTTGGTCAGGTGAGTACATGCCAAACAGCGAGCCGCCCTTAGGAGACCATAGGCTTTGTATTAATTCAACTTGATTTAATTAATGCATGCTCCTGATGATGTAGACATGAGAAAGGCATCTACCAAACGCATCGTGACCACCGGCACCAATGCCGAACACGCCCGCCTGCATAATCGTCGGGTCATTCTGGAAGCCATCCGCCTGGGTGGACGGCTGACCCGTGCCGACCTGACAAGGCTGACCTCCCTTACCGCTCAAACCGTCTCGAACATCGTGACAGAGCTGCAGGAGGAGGGCGTGCTGCTCGCCCATGCGCCGGAAAAGGTTGGCCGGGGCCAGCCCCCGGTTCCCCTGTCGATCAACCCTCAGGGCGGCTATGCCATCGGCTTTCATGTCGAGCAGCATCGCATCATTGCCGTGCTGCTTGATCTACTCGGAGAGTGTCAGGCGCAGGCCAGCCTGCCGGTCGATTACCCCACCTTTGACGAAGCACTGCCCCTGCTCACTGAAACCGTTGCCCGCTTTCGGGCGCAGTTTGCTACCCAGCGCTTCATCGGTGTCGGTATAGCCTTGCCAGGGCCGTTCGACGTGGAAGGCATCACTGCTGTTGGCCCAACGGCCCTATCCGGCTGGGATGACGCTGCCATTCCCTCGCGCCTTGAAGAGGCGCTGGAATTGCCCGTGCTTATCGAAAATGACGCAACCGCCGCTACCATGGGCGAGCGGCTGCATGGCGTTGCCAGCGATCTGCAAAACTTTGTGCATTTGTTCATTGGCAGCGGCCTGGGGGCAGGGCTGTATCTGGAGAACCGCCTGTATCCCGGGCACTGGCATAACGCCGGGGAGATTGGCCACATGTCCGTTATTCCTGACGGCAAGGTCTGCTACTGCGGAAACACGGGTTGTCTGGAACGGTATGTGTCCATCGCCTCGCTGCTTGAACACCTGGGACAAACCGCCGATCAGGATATTGCCACTTGGGACTGCAACACCGTCGCCTTCAGGCAAGGCGTCGACGCCTGGCTGAATGAGGCCGTACCTGCCCTGCGCCAAGCCATCAACATCCTCGAATCCCTCTTGGACCCGCAAACCATCCTCATCAGCGGCTTTCTACCTGAGCCGATTCTCAAGCAACTGGTAAACCGGCTAGCGCCGCTACCCGTCTCGGTCAGTCGCCGCCCGGACCGTGAATACCCCCGCATCCAACTCGGTGCTGCGGGCCCGGACACCGTCGCCCTCGGCGCCGCCGCCTTGGTGATCCTGACCGAAATCAGCCCACATTACGAAACGCTGCTCAAGGCCGAAAGGGGATAAGAAACAAAAAAGCCCGCACAAGGCGGGTTTTTTTGTGTTTCGCTACATGCAGCGCATGTGGAAACGGTATCTGGCGCATCTGCGGGATTCTAACTTAATATTTAAGTTGCTGTTTTTAATGTAGTTTTCTAAAAAATTTTTAGGGTATATGGAGGGATAAAAATCGTAAAGGATCACAGTATCAACATTTTATAATATCCACTGTGACCTCTCTAACCTTGTGCGGAATGACTCTAAGAGCGGTTGATTTATTCGGATAGAACAAAGCAATGTTGATCTCATCACCAATAGAGCTTTGATAAATAACTCCGTCATATCCATTATTTTTTATTAATTCACATAGATATTGACTTGGTATATAGTCAATAGCAGCAGATCTTGGTAGGACTGGACGCGTTAACTCTTCTCCTAGCCGTTCAAGAAAGCCTATGTCACTTCGTAACGCTGCGATCTCGGATTCGTCTTGACAATAAAAAGGCGTTATTAGATTTCTAGGATTTCTTAAATCTACGAGCTTTAGCCCTTCCTCAAGGCTAAACTCAGCAATCGAAATAAATTCACCCGTATGTGGTCGTACTTCGGATGCAGCAGTTCTAATACTTGAGGCCATATATAAATATGGGATTCCTACCGGATTAGCCCTGCCATGCGAAGCCTTTTCTTTGGGAGGAGGCCCCATTTATTTAAAGTGCCAGTATATGCGTTGCTTGATGGAATATAATGTGCTCTTGGTATGTTTCCATCGCCGAATATTTCTGAAAGTAAGTCCTTTATATGTGGTTGTTCTGATAACTTAAACATGCTCCAGTCATCAGTTAGCCATTCTCCAAGTGTTTTGCTTTCTTCAGTCTCGGCCTGTATATATATTCCAGAAACAAACTCAAAAAGTTCCCTAAGCTGCAAGGGGTCAATCAACGGAGTTTCGGATTTTTGGCAAAAAGAGCAGGTTCCTGTTGTGCTTGACATCAGAGGTATATTAGCTCTCAGATGTGGGTCGTTAAAGCAATTAGGGCAGCACTTTCTCATAGCTATCGACCGAGATAATCAGACATTAACTCAATGTGGTGTTTCATGGAGAGTTTCTTTATATAGCCAAGGCCGGGGAAGTGCTGCCTGTTATATAATTCAATAAACTCTTCAATAGCTGATGTTTTCAATATTTTTGAGTCTGGTTTTTGAACTTCTTCAACAAGTTTAGTTAGCGCTTCGTAAAACTTTCCAGCTGGATCAGTTGGGGTGTCCTGACGAATGGATTTGAAATGATGAATATACATCACATCATCCATGTTAGGGTCAATAAAGGTGATGTGTATTGCTACTGCATAAGCAGGGCCGCCAGTTTCAGAGTACTCATCCCCTACAATAAGATAGTCGCCAAATCCGTTTACTCCTTCATCCTCAAATGTTACATGGAGATCTGAAAAGAATTCAGTATCTGGGTATTTGCGATTAGCTTGTCTTTTGAAACCGTTACGCAAAAGAATTCTTTCATAGTCAGCGAAATGTTTTCTGTAGGGCTTGCTAGAGTGATTATCAATGAAAATGTGCCGAACCCGAGGGTGCCTTGCCTGAGTAGCCTCTGCGAGACTCCGAGCTTCTGCAAAACCACAATGGATAAAATAAATCGGCCTATCTACGTATTCTTCACAAAGCTGCAGTATTTCATCAAGAGATGTTTCGTTATTTAATAATATTCCAACAGAAATGTTTCGGTGTTCATTTAATTCTTCTATTACAAATCTTTGTATTGCTTCTGCTTTTTCTGTATGATCGCCGTATAAAGGGTTTACTATTAAAACCGCGCTTGCGCCCTCATTAGTTAGAGCCTCAATTGAACGTTTCAAACCATTTAGGGATTCTCGTACTGGCTCTATTATTGGGGTGAAGTTATTTTTCGCAAATAGTTGTGCTGACTCTTTTATGGCTAAAAGGTCAAATTGTTTTCCGCGGAAGTAAGGATAATACATTTTATCTTGCCCAGCTAAGGGCCTCCCTGATTGGTGTGTTAATTGCTTCCAGAAGGGTTGTCTTTTCTTTGTTCTTCAAAGAGGTTGTGAAGACAGCGGCTTGTAGCGATTCTGGCAAATTTCCTAATAAATCCATTAATTTAAGAGAGTTACGAGAGTGGCGTAGTGTTGTTACCATTTTCTCATGCGCTTCTGCTGGATCAAGTTGAGAGAAAATGCTTCTAAGTGCGGAGCGCATTTGTGTGTTAGCAATGTTTGGCGGAGTTATTCCAAGCTTTATAAGAATCTCTTGAGCTTCGCGTAACTGTATTGAGTCAAATATTATTTCTGGGTTAACTCTGGAAGCATCTTCTTCGGCTTCTCTAATTGTAGATATTCCAAATCTTTTGGTTAGTAGGAGCACCCCTACGTCTGTTGGTGTGCAGCTAAGAACTTCAGGTATATGGTTTTCTCCAGTTATTACGTATACCTTGGAGAAAAATTTCTTATAGGATGAAAGCTGGCATTCAAGTCTATTGAGGCTGTCGCGCTCTGATTTTATTTCGTAAGCTGTAGAGGTTCCGTTAAATATAGCAATGTCTGCCCTGCAATTTTCCACACGAAATTCAGTTACTAAGGATGCAGTATTTAAGGAATGCCTACCTAATAGTAATTTTTTGGTTATTGCAGCTTTGTAGGCGTACTCGTGGCGATAATCGGTTTTTCTGATTAATTTAAACGCACTCTCAAACACCGTGCTTATAGGGTTTGAGAGATCTGATTCCTTGATTTCAAGTGATTCAGTAATGAGCCGTGAAAATAGAGGTGATTTCCCTTTTTGAGCCAACTCTTTCAATACTGCAGACGAAAAGAGTCTAGCAAGTGCAGACTGCTGCTCTCCATCAAGGATTTTTTTAACAAGGCTCATGTTTCCAGATCTCAGTTTGCATTGGCAACAATACGTAGAGTTCGTCGCCTTTACGGTCTATCAAAAATCAACCATTTTGACAGAGCAGCCTCTTCTAGTCTTCTGGTTTCCTGTTATAGGAGATGAATGGAGACAGTACAAGCTTTTTGAGGATACTACGTAGATGCCATTACCCTATGTTCGCTGGGACATTTCTTTAAAACGATTATTTGTCGCCTCGTTAGCTGAGCAGGGTGCAGGGTTTTCCAAGCGAAATACTGGCTTATAGCTCCCGTAGCTGGGCATATGGAAGTGGATGCAGAAATGCAGAAAAAGCGACCTGTTTAGCCTACAGGTGTGGTAAGGGGCAACTGCGCGCGGGGAGGTAAAGCATTCCGGCAGGCTAAGGGAACAATGCTAAAGCTACGGGTACAAAAGAGCCGCCTAGAGGCGGCTCAATGCTAGTCGAACACTAATCAGTGCGCTAAGGCTTCTCATGCATTCCTACTGAGTTGATGCTTGAGTTCTTTTATTTTCTTCTGAGTTTGGAGAACGCTGTTAAAGATGCTAGCAGGCGCTTCATAATCAGAGCGTGACTCTAAGGTCAGTTTTGACTAAATTTTGTGCAATTACCTTTTGATTGATGTTTCAACTCTAGCTATTTCTAAGTAATGATTGTTTGGCTTTCAATAGTCATGAAATATTATCCAGTTGCTGCCTCTGAATTTAAGCTCGCACTTCTTTTTAGTCATATTTCTGTCAGCAATTCGGCGTTATTTCTCTAGGCGATATTTGCTTGTTTGGTTGTTACTCAGCTGCGGCTTTCGGAGTGGCTAACTAACAGGAGGGGAAAAGGGAGCTAAAAGGGCTGTAAACAAAAAAGCCCGCACAAGGCGGGCTTTTGGTGTTTCGCTACATGCAGCGCATGTGGAAACAGGTATCTGGCGCATCCGGCGGGATTCGAACCCACGACCCCTGCCTTCGGAGGGCAGTACTCTATCCAGCTGAGCTACGGATGCGTTACGAGGGCGACATGATACGCATCTCAGGGCGAGACGTCCATGCCCTGTTGCGCGTTCGCGTTTCCAAGCAAAATCAGCGGGTTGGCTTCGTAGCTTCTCTAACGGTTTATTTCTTCTATAAAGCAGCATGCGTTGTTTTTATCGAACACATATTGCGCTTATGTTAGCGGAAGCCTAGCATGCGTTTGAGATTTTGAACGCTTGCCGCTTCGCTTTGGCAGGCGTTCGCTGCGTCATCCATCGGCCCGTCCGGCGATGGGCCGTGTTCCGCTGTATACCGCCAATCATTGCCTCTTCATAACCCTTTGGATTCAGGGTGAGGGATGGTTATCGATTCGCGATAAAAGAGTTGAACGGAAAGCGCTGTTGCCTTTCCGATTCAGAATATCGTCAGCGGGGTTTAATAAAGTGGCCCCGTCGACACTGAAATCTCTCGAGGAGACCTTCATGCAATTGAAAGATGCTTCACTGTTCCGACAGCAGGCTTACATTGATGGAGCCTGGATGGATGCCGACGGCGGCCAGACGATCAACGTAGGCAACCCGGCCACGGGCGAAACCCTCGGAACAGTACCAAAGATGGGCCGCGCGGAAACCAAGCGCGCCATCGAGGCTGCCGAGCGCGCCCTGCCGGCCTGGCGTGATCTGACGGCCAAGGAGCGTTCGCAGAAGCTGCGTCGCTGGTTTGAGCTGATGATCGAGAACCAGGACGACCTGGGTCGCCTGATGACGCTGGAGCAGGGCAAGCCACTGGCTGAGGCCAAGGGCGAGATCACTTATGCCGCATCCTTTATTGAGTGGTTTGCTGAAGAAGCCAAGCGTGTTTATGGCGATACCATCCCCGGCCATCAGACGGACAAGCGCATTATCGTTATCAAGCAGCCGATTGGCGTGACTGCGGCGATTACGCCCTGGAACTTCCCGGCCGCCATGATTACCCGTAAGGCCGGTCCTGCTCTGGCAGCCGGTTGCACCATGGTCATCAAACCTGCCAGCCAGACGCCCTTCACCGCACTGGCTATGGCCGAGCTGGCCGAGCGTGCCGGTATTCCAAAAGGGGTACTGAGCGTGGTTACAGGCAGCGCGTCCGAAATCGGCGCCGAGCTGACCAGCAACCCGACTGTTCGCAAGCTGTCCTTCACTGGCTCTACCGAGATTGGAGCCAAGCTAATGGAGCAGTGCTCCCCAGGCATTAAGAAGGTGTCTCTGGAGCTAGGTGGTAACGCACCGTTCATTGTATTTGACGATGCCGATCTGGATGCCGCCGTTCAGGGCGCCCTCATCTCCAAGTACCGCAACGCCGGCCAGACCTGCGTCTGCGTTAACCGCATCTATGTGCAGGATGGTGTGTACGACGCGTTTGCCGAGAAATTCAAGGCAGCGGTCGAGAAGCTTAAAGTGGGTAATGGCTTGGAAGAGGGCGTAGCCATTGGCCCGCTCATCGACGACAAGGCGGCTGCCAAGGTTAAGGAGCACATCGAGGACGCTGTGTCCCACGGTGCCCAGGTGATCACAGGCGGCAAGGCTCACCAGCTGGGCGGCAGCTACTTTGAGCCGACCATCATGATTAACGTACCGGCAGACGCCAAAGTCTCGAAGGAAGAAACCTTCGGCCCGCTGGCTCCGCTGTTCCGCTTCAAGACGGAAGAAGAAGCCATTGCCCGCGCGAACGATACCGAGTTCGGTCTGGCCGCGTACTTCTATGCCCGCGACCTGTCCCGCGTCTTCCGTGTGGCTGAGGCGCTGGAGTCTGGCATGGTAGGTATCAACACCGGCCTGATCTCTACCGAAGTGGCACCGTTCGGTGGCGTGAAGTCGTCCGGCCTGGGCCGTGAAGGCTCCAAGTACGGTATGGAAGACTATCTGGAAATCAAATACCTCTGCCTGGGTGTTTGATCGCCACGGCGTCTGGTTAACAGACGTTGATGGCTATCGGACCCCGTTTGGCCCAAGGCCAGACCAGTTTTGGTAGCCGTCTTGTGGTTCCCTCGCTCAGGGTGTCATCGCCTTGAGCGAGCAGTGTGATAACGCGCTACCTCCGGCGAGTGGCTGGCGTTGTTGGCAGTCGATCATCGTATGCTGCCCTGCGACCGGTGCTCGCTTTTACTCCCTATCTGGCTGACGATGAGCAGCTCAAGAGGACACCATGACTGATACAAACGCTTCCCTGATGCATCGCCGTAACGCCGCTGTACCCCGTGGCGTTGGGCAGACTCACCCGATCTTTGTCGACCGCGCCGAGAATGCCAAGGTATGGGACGTCGAAGGCAACGAATACCTGGATTTTGCTGGCGGTATCGCTGTGCTGAATACCGGCCATCTGCATCCCAAGGTTGTGGCGGCCGTACAGGAGCAGCTGAAAAAGGTGTCCCATACCTGTTTCCAGGTGCTGGCGTATGAGCCCTATGTCGCCCTTTGCGAAAAGCTCAACCAGCTGGTGCCAGGCAACTTCCCCAAAAAGACTGCACTGTTCAACTCAGGCTCTGAAGCCGTTGAAAATGCGGTAAAGATCGCCCGTGCAGCCACTCAACGCGCCGGTGTCATCGCGTTTACCAGCGCCTACCACGGCCGTACCATGATGACTCTGTCGCTTACCGGCAAGGTCGCTCCTTACTCGGCTGGCATGGGGCTGATGCCGGGCGGTGTATTCCGTGCCCTATACCCTTGTGAGCTGCATGGCATCACCGTGGACGATGCCATTGCGAGCGTAGAGCGTGTGTTCAAGAACGACGCACAGCCGGGTGATATCGCAGCGATCATTCTTGAGCCGGTACAGGGCGAAGGCGGTTTCTATGCGGCGCCGAAAGAATTCATGGTTCGCCTGCGCAAGCTGTGCGACGACCATGGCATCCTGCTGATTGCCGATGAGGTTCAATCGGGTGCGGGCCGTACCGGTACTTTCTTCGCGATGGAGCAGATGGGCGTTGATGCTGATCTGGTCACCTTTGCCAAGTCTATCGCGGGTGGCTTCCCGCTATCGGGCGTTACGGGCCGCGCGACTGTGATGGATTCCGTGGGCGCTGGCGGCCTGGGCGGTACTTATGCCGGTAACCCGCTGGCGTGTGCGGCGGCATTGGCTGTCATCGATGCGTTTGAGGAAGAGAAGCTGCTGGACCGCTCCAAGGCTGTGGGCGAGCAGCTGACGGCAGGCCTCAAAGCCATTGCTGCCAAGCACAAGGCGATTGTCGATGTGCGTGGCCTGGGTGCCATGATTGCGGTCGAGCTGGGTGAGGACGGTGACGTCCACAAGCCCAACGGTGCACTGGCCAGCCAGATAGTGGTTCGTGCCCGTGAAAAGAACCTGATCATGCTCAGCTGCGGCACCTACGGGAACGTACTGCGCATCCTGGTTCCGCTGACCGTCAGCGATGAAGACCTGCAGCGTGGTATTAGCATTATCGGCGAGTGCTTCGACGAACTGGCCTGATCTGCAGCATGACAAGAACCGCCGCTTTCGCGGCGGTTTTTATTGTCTGGAAAGAAGTTGTCTGATGATTTGAGGCACTGATTTAGAGCCTTTAGGCCGCTTTGTGAGGCGTTCTGCAGCCTTTTCCTTGCAAGTCATACGATGACTTGTCTAGAGTCTGTCTTTCCTCTTCGAATGCTCCTGTGCTGTATGCAGCACGAGCGGCCAATGTGGGCGTTGCTGTCGGGAGGATGACATGCCCGTCGCCACGTTTCGGCAGGCTATCCATAATAAGAACAAGGAGTAATGCCCCCATGGCTGATCAACAGCAGCATGGCGCTACGGCTGACGATACCCGTAGGCGCTTTCTCAAAACATCGCTCGTCCTTTCGGCTGCATCTGTAACCTTGGGCCGCTTCGGTCTTGCAGAAGCCGCAAGCCTCGAACCGCTCAGTGAGCGTTACCCGGATCCGCTGGTCCAGGTACTGGATGAGAGCTTTCTTAAATACCGTATTTTCAACGCGAGCATTGAAAAGCTCGGCACCGGCATGCGCTGGCTCGAAGGGCCGGTCTGGTTTGGTGACGGTCGGTATCTGCTGGTTAGTGATATTCCCAATAACCGCATCATGCGGTGGGACGAGGTTACCGGTAGCCTGAGCGTTTTCCGTGATTCTTCCAATTATTCCAATGGCTTGTGCCGGGATCGTCAGGGTCGCCTGTTGATCTGCGAAGGATCAACTACCACCACTGAAGGCCGCCGCATCACGCGGATGGAATATGACGGTCGCATCACTGTTCTAGCGGATCAGTTCGAAGGCAAGCGCTTCAACTCGCCGAACGATATTGCCGTGAAGCGTGACGACTCCATCTGGTTTACCGATCCACCGTTCCAGGCCGATAGTAATTATGAAGGACATAAGGTCCAGACCGAGCTGCCTCATGGGGTTTACCGTATCGATGGCAAGACGGGAGCAGTTACCCGGGTGATCGATAATCTGGCAGGGCCCAATGGCCTGTGCTTCTCGCCAGATGAAAAGACTCTGTATGTGGTCGAGGGGCGTGCCAAGCCGAACCGTCTGGTCTGGGCCTATGTGGTCAATGATGACGGTACGTTAGGTGAGCGGCGCAAGCATATCGAAGGTGTAAATTACGGGGCGCTGGACGGTATCAAGTGCGACGAAGACGGCAACCTCTGGTGTGGCTGGGGGAGCCCAGGTGTCCCGGAGGCCAAGCCGGAGGAGCTGGATGGCGTGATGGTCTTCAACCCGGCCGGCAAGGCGATCGGTCATATCCGTTTGCCGGAGCGCTGCCCGAATCTATGCTTCGGTGGTTTGAACGGTAACCGCCTCTTCATGGCGAGCAGCCACTCTCTTTATTCGCTGTATGTGAATACGCGCGGTGCGATCTATTTATAACAGGCGATAAAAAAGCGGCCAGCCGGGCAACGGCTGACTGCTTTCATAGTAAGGATCAGCTGACGGTGGGGCGGAAATACAAGGCATCGCCTTTATGCAAGCCAATGAGGCTATCGTGATCCTTGATGACCTCTGCCTCGATCAGCTCATCCTGACCATTCACGCGTAGCGTCACCCGTGTGGTCGCACCCAGCGGGCGAACATCACGGACTTCGGCAGGCTGATGCCCTGTGAGTGCCTCCCGGCTGATGGAGACTTCGTGGGGGCGGAACATGATCTCCGAGCCATTAACCTGCAAGCGGTTCGAGTCGCCCAGGAAATGGTAGACAAAGTCACTGGCGGGCTGCTCATAGACCTCGCCCGGCGAGCCAATCTGCTGAATCACGCCCTTGTTCATGACCACGATACGATCCGCCACTTCCATGGCTTCTTCCTGGTCGTGGGTAACGAAGACGGATGTCAGGTTGATTTCTTCATGTAGACGGGCCAGCCAGCGGCGCAGCTCTTTGCGTACCTTGGCGTCCAGCGCGCCAAACGGCTCATCAAGCAGCAGAATCTTCGGCTCTACCGCCAGCGCACGCGCCAGGGCGATCCGCTGACGTTGGCCGCCGGACAGCTGCTCGGGGTAGCGGTCGGCCAGCCAGTCCAACTGAACCATGTTTAGAAGCTCGTGGACCTTTTCGGCAATCACCTTCTCGCTGGGCCGTTCGCGCTTGGGCTTCATGCGCAGGCCAAACGCCACGTTGTCGAATACGGTCATGTGGCGGAACAGGGCGTAATGCTGGAACACAAAGCCTACGTTCCGATCTCGCACGTCACGGTCGGAGACGTCTTCGCCATGAAAGACAATGTTGCCGTTGTCCGGTGTTTCCAGGCCGGCAATGATCCGCAGCAGGGTGGTCTTGCCGCAGCCGGAAGGGCCTAGCAGGGCGACCAGTTCACCGCTCTGGATATCAAGGTTGATGTCATTCAAGGCCTGGAAAGCACCGAAGCGCTTGCTGACATTACGGATTTCGATGCTCATCAATGCGTCTCCTGAGTGCTGTTCTGGTTGGCGAGGCGGCTTTCGCTCCACTGCTTGAGCAGCAGGGTCAGCAGGGCCAGGGCCAGCAGCAGCGAGGCCACGCTGAACGCGGCCACATGGTTGTATTCGTTATAAAGGATCTCGACATGCAACGGCAGGGTGTTGGTTACGCCACGGATATGGCCGGATACGACCGATACCGCACCAAACTCACCCATGGCACGTGCGTTACACAGCACCACGCCATAGATCAGGCCCCATTTGATGTTGGGCAGGGTGACATGCCAGAACATCTGCCAGCCGTTGGCGCCCAGCAGCCGCGCGGCTTCCTCTTCCTGCGTGCCTTGCTCCTGCATCAACGGGATCAGTTCGCGGGCAACGAAAGGAAAGGTCACGAACAGGGTCGCCAGCACGATTCCAGGTACGGCAAAGATGATCTGAATATCGTGATCCTGCAGCCATGGGCCCAGCAGTCCCTGCGCCCCGAAGAGCAGTACATACACCAGGCCAGCAATGACCGGCGAAACGGAGAAGGGCAGATCGATCAACGTGACCAGGATGCTCTTGCCACGAAACTCGTACTTGCTCACGCACCAGGCCGCCGCCACGCCAAATACTACGTTCAGTGGCAGCGATATACCGGTCGCAATGAGCGTCAGTTTCAGAGCCGACAAGGCATCCGGCTCGATGATGGCACTAAAGAACGTGCCGAACCCCTCTTTCAGGGCTTCCGACAGGACGATATACAAGGGCAGCAACAGGAACAGTGTAAATACGATCCAGGTAGCTGTGATCAGGATACGACGCCCCCAGGGGCTGCCACGCCGAGTGGCACTGAGGGAGGATGGATTCGATGTATTCATGGTGTTCCCTCAAGGATGCTCGATGCGGCGCTGCAGCAGGTTGATGCCCAGCAGCAGGATGAACGACACCACCAGCATCATCACGCCAATGGCCGTGGCGCCGGTATAGTCGTATTGATCGAGCTTGACCATGATCAGCAGGGGCAGGATTTCAGTCTTCATCGGCATATTGCCGGCAATGAAGATAACCGAGCCGTACTCACCCACCCCGCGGGCGAAGGCCAGGGCGAAGCCGGTCAGCCACGCTGGAAGAATCGCCGGTAACAGAACATGACGAAACACCTGCAACGGCTTGGCGCCGAGGCAGGCTGCCGCTTCTTCAATTTCCTTGGGAATGTCCGCCAGCACAGGCTGCACGGTACGGACTACGAACGGCAGCGTGACGAACACCAGCGCCAGGGTGATACCCAGCGGGGTGAACGCAATCTTGATGCCCAGCGGTTGGAGCAGGCTGCCAATAAGTCCGGCCGGAGCATACAGCGCCGTTAAGGCAATGCCGGCAACGGCCGTTGGCAACGCAAAGGGCAGGTCGATCATGGCATCGATGATCTTGCGTCCGGGAAAGGTGTAGCGGACCAGTACCCAGGCCAGCAGTATCCCGATAACACTGTTGATAACAGCTGACGCAAACGCAGTGCCAAAGCTCAGGCGTAAGGCGGCCAGGACGCGCGGTGCGGTAATAATGGCCCAGAACTGGTCCCACGTAAGCTGGGCGGCATGGACAAACATGGCCCCGAGCGGAATCAGCACAAGCAGGCTGAGGTAGACAATGGTGTAGCCCAGGGTCAATCCGAAGCCGGGTATGACCGGGGAAGTACGACGCGACATAGTGTGTCCTTAGTCAGGCCCGCAGACCTGGCAAAAGGCCCCGGTTAGCCGGGACCATTCTGTGGAGCTCATCCGGGCATCAGTGGCCTTGGTAGATCTGGTCGAAAACCCCGCCATCATTGAAGAATTTGGGCTGCGCCGATTTCCAGCCGCCAAAGGCGTCATCGATGGTTACCAGTTCAAGCTTCGGAAACTGCTGGGCAAACTCGGCAGCCACCTTCTCGTTACGCGGACGGTAAAAGTTCTTCGCGGCAATACGCTGGCCCTCTTCACTGTACAGGTACTGCAGGTAGGCCTCGGCAACTTTGCGTGTCCCCTTGCGATCAACCACCCTGTCCACCACCGCTACCGGCGGCTCAGCCAGAATGGACAGCGACGGCACGATGATCTCGAACTGATCGCCGCCTTGTTCCTTCTTGGCCAAGAAGGCCTCGTTCTCCCAGGCGATGAGCACGTCGCCCAACTGATTGTTCACGAACGTGATGGTCGAACCGCGCGCCCCGGTATCCAGTACAGGGACATGCTTATAGAGGTCTTGCACATAAGCCTGTGCCTTCTCGTCAGTGCCGTACTGTTTCTTGGCCCAGGCCCAGGCTGCCAAAAAATTCCACCGAGCCCCGCCAGACGTTTTCGGATTGGGTGTAATGACTTCTACACCTTCTTTGGTCAGGTCGGCCCAGTCATGAATACCTTTCGGGTTACCCTTGCGTACCAGAAATACAATGGTCGAAGTATAGGGCGTGCTGTTATCGGGAAGACGAGTCTGCCAATTATCTGGCAGCAGCTTGCCGATGCTGCTGATCTGGTCAATATCGCCTGCAAGGGCCAGCGTGACTACATCCGCCCGTAGCCCATCGATCACCGAGCGCCCCTGTTTGCCTGAACCGCCATGCGAATTTTTGACGGTCACGGCTTCACCCGTTTCGCTTTTCCAGTGCTTGGCAAACGCCGCGTTGTACTCCTGGTACAGCTCACGTGTCGGATCGTAAGACACATTCAACAGTTCCGTTGCGGCTGCGGCCGGCCCTGCAATCAATACGCTGGCCAGCGCGGCCAAAGCGAAACGGCGGATAAACATGGAGCGGCTCCTTATGACTTTTTATTTAGCGTTAAGTAAGGCAATAGGGGTTGGAATGGCACGAACGTCGCATAGACGTTCAGGCCTTATTATTGGAAGGTAGCTGCGGGCGAAACTTTTCCTTGCGTTCAATCTGCACAACCTGCCCGTTATGCACGGTGATCTCGACCGAGCCGAAGCGCAGGCCCTGCAGAGCGTTTTGAATATCGTGAAGAATGGTGTCGTTGTGGTTATCCAGACTACGAAAGGGCGTTGCGCTCATGGAGTCTTCCTGATCGTCATGTCGTATTAACGGCGTGAGCGCATAGTGATGGAAATGGCTTATTTCTTAAAATACTGTTTGGTGATTTTCTTATGCTTTATGGTTTTAAGAAGCCGAGCGGTGACATTATTCGTAGCAAAAGCATGAGTGGACATCTGTAAATACTCAGTAATAATGGGCGAACGCCTGTTCACTGAGCGTATTCATTCTTACCCCCTCTGAGGTAATGCCAGCACTATGTGGTACAACGGCTTGCTCGATCTTTCAGTGTGGCAACTGATTGCGGTTACGCTGGTGCTCACGCACATCACCATCGTAAGCGTCACGGTGTACCTGCACCGTTATTCCGCTCACCGCTCGCTGGATCTCCATCCCGCGCTCAAGCACTTTTTCCGTTTCTGGTTGTGGTTGACCACGGCCATGAACACCCGTGAATGGACAGCCATTCATCGTAAGCACCACGCCAAATGCGAAACCGAAGACGATCCTCACAGCCCGGTTTTCAAAGGGCTCAGCACGGTCGTGCGCAAAGGCGCTGAACTTTATAAAGCGGAAGCCAAGAACGAAGAAACCTTGCGCATTTACGGCAAGAACTGCCCGGACGACTGGCTCGAGCGTAACGTATACAGCCGGTATCCCAACGGCGGCATCCTGCTCATGTTTCTTATCGACATCGCCCTGTTTGGTACGCTCGGACTAAGCGTCTGGGCTATCCAAATGGCCTGGATTCCTTTCTGGGCAGCCGGTGTGGTCAATGGCCTGGGGCATGCGGTGGGCTATCGCAATTTCGAGTGCCGCGACGCGGCTACCAACCTGATCCCTTGGGGCATCATCATTGGTGGCGAAGAGCTGCACAACAACCACCATACCTATCCGAACTCGGCCAAGCTGTCGGTCAAGAAGTGGGAGTTCGACATGGGCTGGGCCTGGATCAAGCTCTTTTCCTGGCTCAAGCTGGCAAAGGTCAATCGCGTGGCACCCATCGCGCATCGCGTGGAGGGGAAAGGGCTGCTCGATATGGATACGGCCATGGCAATTCTCAACAATCGCTTCCAGATCATGGCGCAGTACCGAAAGCAGGTCATTGCTCCCCTGGTCAAGCAGGAATGGCGCACGGCCGATCCAGCCAAGCGGCCGTTGATCCGCAGCGCAAAGCGGTTGCTGTCCCGTGAAACCAGTCTGCTCAAAGAGCGCCAACACGCTACAATTCAATCACTGCTCGAGCAAAGTCAGTCGCTCAAACTGATCTATGAGAAACGTTTGGCATTACAGCATATCTGGGTCAAGACCAGTGCCAACGGACATGACATGCTAGCGGCCATGAAGGAGTGGATTGTCGAGGCGGAGACAAGTGGCATCCAATCCTTGAAGGAATTTGCAGAGCATTTGAAGACGTACTCACTGCGACCAGCAACGACTTCAGCGCTTTCTTAAATAAACTTGAACAAAAGCCCGCCAAATGGCGGGCTTTTGTCTTTTCGGCAGCGGAACTGGAAACCCGAATGATGTTCTTATGCTGCTGGATTGATATAACGGCGACATTATGGACGAACAGCTGCTAGGTCCGCTTTCTGCGGATGAAACAATGCTCGCGTTACTGCATTCGCGTGCTGAGGCTGAGCGTCTGCGGGAACGTGAAAGACTCTTTAGCGCTCTGCTGGAAAGCGTTAATTCGGTTCTGTGGGCACTCAACTGGCAGACTAGTGAAGTCATCTATGTAAGCCCTGCCTATGAGCAGGTATTTGGTCGGCCGATCGCCCTGGCCATGACCAGCTACGACGTCTGGATAAATAACGTCTACCCCGATGACGTCGAATATGTTCAGGAAACGCTTAACCAGGTGCTTCAGCAGGGCGCCATGGAATCCCGTGAATACCGCATTATTCGAGGGGACGGAGAAATTCGCTGGCTAAGCGACAAGTGCTTCGTCAGCCAGCGCAGCGAAGCCGGTATGCCGCTGCTGGTCGTCGGTATCGCCGAAGACATCACCGAGAAAAAGCGCATGGAGGAAGAACTCCAGCGCCTGGCGACAACTGACGTGCTTACGCGCAGCAGTAACCGGCGTCACTTCTTCGAAAGCGCACAGCGTGCCTTTGAGTTGGCTAAAACGACCGCTGAGCCGCTGGCTTTTCTGCTTTTCGATATCGACGACTTCAAGAAAATCAACGACCGCTTCGGTCACCAGATGGGCGATCTGGTGCTTCAGCGTGTGGCTGAATGTGGAGCCCAAATGATCCGCCGGGGCGATCTGTTTGGCCGCATCGGTGGAGAAGAGTTTGCGCTGCTGCTGCCGGGCTGTGATCGAGAGCTGGCGGAGCAAATCGGGGTACGCTTGCAACGAGCAGTACGCCAGTTGATGGTGCCCACTCCCCAAGGCCCCCTGCGGGTTACGATCAGTCAGGGATTGGCCGTTCTCAAGGAAGACGACAAAGGGCTCGATGCCCTCTACGCTCGTGCTGACGAGGCCATGTACAAGGCCAAGCGGCAGGGTAAAGATCAGATCGTCCAGGGCTAGACGAAAACCCTTTTTACATTTAGTTTGCTCCCCTGCAAGGGAACCGGTCACTAATGACGGTTTTAATAGCTACATGAAATAAGACGGGGAAACCTTATTTCAAATAGCGTTAAAACGGTGTTGCTAGTGGTCTACGCTTAAGTTCTGAACTTATCGACCGATAAGTTCAGTAGCAACACAAAAATAGTTTGGAGCATCTATTTTCATGGGTAAGAAGCCTTTGGCTCTGGCTGTCGCCAGCGCTTGCTTGTCTCTGTATGCCTTTTCCTCCGCTCAAGCTGCTGGGTTCGTAGAAGACAGCAAGGCAACGCTTTCGATGCGGAACTTCTACATCAACACAGATAACCGCAATGGCTCTGCCAAGCCCTCGAAGAACGAGGAATGGGGCCAGGGTTTCATGCTCAACTATCAGTCCGGCTACACGCAAGGCACCGTTGGTTTTGGTGTTGATGCCGTTGGTATGTTGGGTTTGCGCCTGGATGGCGGCGGTCGTGTCGGTAAGTCCACGGCAGAGCGCCAGCCTAGTACTAGCGGCAGCTTTCCGTTGGATACAGATGGCAGCTATGAAAATGAGTTCAGCAGCCTGGGCCTGACGGCAAAAGTTAAAGTATCTGAGACGGAACTACGTTACGGCACCTTGTCTCCCAAGCTGCCGGTGGTGACTATTAACGATGGTCGCCTGTTGCCCCAAACCTTCCAAGGCGGTCAGATCCAGTCTAAAGAGATCAAGGACCTGACATTCACTGCCGGTCAGCTTTCCAAGACTAAAACTCGTGGATCAAGCAGCAGTGATAATTTGTCTATTGCCGGCGCTAATAGTGCTACTGGTGAAAATACCAATAAGTTTTGGTATGCCGGGGCTGATTACCAGCTAACTAAAGATCTGACCCTCCAGTACTACTACGGCAACCTGGAAGATTTCTATAAGCAGCACTTCCTGGGCTTGGGTCATAGCATCAAGTTAGGTGAAGGTACCTTTAAGACCGATCTGCGCTATTTCAACAGCAAAGACGATGGTGCAAATAATAATACCTCTTCTTATTACACTAGCGGCTATTACGGTGGTAATACGCTGAAGGGTAAGGTTGATAACCAACTGTATAGTGCTTTATTTGCTTACACTATTCAGGGGCATACTGTTGCTGCGGGTTATCAAATCAGCAATGGAAACAGTGATTTCCCGTTTATTAACACTGGCGGTGGTGCGACTGCATATATCAATACTGATGCACAGATCGCTAAATTCAATCGTGCAGGTGAGGATACTTGGCAGGTTCGCTACTCCTACGACTTTGCTGCCGTTGGTATGCCTGGCTTGACAGCTGGTGTTGTCTATCTGCGTGGCGATAACATTGATACAGGTCGTGGTGATAGAAGCGAATGGGAACGTGATTTCACGGTCACATACGTTATCCCGCAAGGTACTTTCAAAGGGTTAGGTCTTTCCTGGAAGAATGCTTCCTTCCGCACGGGCCTGCCGGCTTCTGCCCAAAATGCTTCTGGCGTCCCAGGTGCACGCGACCAAGACGAAAACCGTCTGATCGTCAGCTACTCGTTGCCGCTGCTCTAATAGAGCGGTTCGGAAAAAAGCCCGCCTTTATGGCGGGCTTTTTTTTGCGTGCTCACGGCGGGTACTGTATCGACAGGTGAGTGGCATAAAAAGCGCTACCTGGCTAAAAGTGTTTTGACCCAAAAGAGTGCATTGAAGGGTGGACGCTTTAAACGTTTGACTTTAGTTTTGCCGCCTCTTGCAGGAGGCACAACAGCCCGCCGAATAACAGCCTCTTGCCCCAAGCGTTGTAGCGCTCCGGCGCTGCAAGAAGTCGTTATTGCGTTGGAGCACACCTTGAATACCTCTCCTTTTGCCCTGGCGACTGCCATCGGGCTGCTTTCCTTGCATACGGCCGCGCAAGCAGGCGGTTTTATCGAAGACAGCAAGGCTACGCTGTCCATGCGTAACTTTTACATCAACTCCGACTACCGAAGCGGCGGCAAGGCAACGGACCCTTCCAAGGTCGAGGAGTGGGGACAGGCGTTCATACTCAACTATCAGTCCGGGTTCACACAGGGGCCGGTAGGTTTTGGAGTAGACGCGATAGGTATGTTGGGTCTGAAACTGGATTCTGGCAGTCATATCGGCAAAGGCAGTCGCCAGCCAGGAACTATGTTTCCCCGCGAAAGCAATGGTGCTTCCACGGATGATTTCAGCAGCCTGGGATTGACCGCCAAGGTTCGTGTTTCCAACACCGAGCTGCGCTATGGCACGCTGATGCCCAAGCTCCCTGTGGTCAACTACAACGATGGGCGCCTGTTGCCGCAAACCTACGAGGGCGGGCAGATCACCTCGAAAGAGTTCGATAACCTCACATTGATTGCAGGCCAGATCGAGCACGTTAAAGACCGTAACTCCAGCAACTATGAGTCGATTTCCATTGCCGGATCCAAGACGGACAGCAACCAGTTTCGCTATGCGGGGGCTGATTACCAGCTCACCAAAAAACTGACGCTCCAGTATTACTATGGCAGCTTGGAAGACTTCTACAAACAGCACTTCCTAGGCGCGCTACATAGTCAGCCGTTAGGCTCTGGTGTGTTGAAAACGGATCTACGGTATTTCGACAGCCGTAGCGATGGTGCCAATGGGCATGAGCCTGCGTACTACGCCAACGGGTATTACGATGGCGGGAGTGCGGTGAAAGGCAAGGTCGACAACCGCCTGTACAGTGCCATGTTCAGCTATAGCCTAGCGGGGCATACGCTGGGTGTAGGGTATCAGGGCTCGGAAGGTAACAGTGACTTCCCCTACCTTGAGCAAGGTAATGGCAAGACCCTGTACACCATCACCAATGCCCAGATAGGCAAGTTTATCCATGCGGGTGAGGATACCTGGCATGTCCGTTACGCGTACGACTTTGGAAACGTAGGTGTACAAGGGCTCAATGCCGGTGTTGCTTACTGGCATGGTGATAATGCCCGTTATCAAACAGGTGACAGAAGCGAATGGGAGCGTGATTTTACCGTGTCGTATACGGTGCCCAGAGGAGTCTTGAAGGGTGTGGGTCTTACGGTGAGAAATGCCATGTACCGGCCGGGCTTTCCCGGGCAGCGTGATCAGGATGAAACGCGCGTTATTATCAACTACTCCATTCCACTGCTCTGATGAGGTTGGAGGGGCTTGTCGCTACAGGGCAAGCCTTATCAAGCTTGGACCTGGCAGAAAAGAATTTCTCTGAATATTCAAGCCTTTCGGTGAAAAAGTGTTTTGCCTGAAATGATGGCACTTTGTTATGGACGAAACACTTTTTTACATTTAGTTTTGCGCCGCCGACAAGGGACGCGTCAGTGAACGCTTTATCTTTCAGGGAATGAAGATACAAGGCGTTATAAAGCCAACCTCAATTTACCCGCTCTCTTGCCGGCCTAGCCGTGCGGCCGTACGTATGCCTTAACAGCCGCTCTTGTTGTTGTTAGTTGTGGAGCATCTTTTGAACGTAAAACCTCTTGCCGCAGCCATTGCTGCCGGCTGCCTTGGCCTGACCCTAAACAGCGCTGCCCATGCAGCGGGCTTCCTGGAAGACAGCAAGGCTACCCTTACGTTACGTAACTTCTATTACAATCAGGATAACCGTGACTCGGCTGCGCCTAAATCTGCCTCCAAGGCGGAGGAGTGGGGGCAGGCGTTCATGCTCAACTACCAGTCCGGCTTTACCGAAGGGACGGTAGGGTTTGGTGTCGATGCCCTGGGCATGCTTGGGCTTAGACTTGACTCTGGCAAGGGTACGCATGGGACAGACGCCAACAGCGTTTTTCCGGCTAACAGCAGCGGCAATGGTGTTGATGATTTCTCAACGCTGGGCTTGACGGCCAAGGTTCGCATTTCCAAGACCGAACTGCGTTATGGCACGTTAATGCCTACCCTGCCGGTCGTGACTTATAACGACAGCCGCATGCTGCCACAGACCTTTGAGGGCGGCATGATCACCTCCAGGGAAATCGAAGGCCTGACCTTGAATGCCGGTCGCCTGGAGCATTCCAAGGCGCGTAACTCTTCAAACATGGACAGCCTGCGCATTCTTGGCGGCACCGAGCTCAGCAACGCGTTCTACTTTGCGGGGGGTGACTACAAGCTGACCAAGGACCTGACGGTCAGCTACTACTACGCCAACCTTGAAGATTACTACAAGCAGCATTTCCTGGGTCTGGTGCATGACTGGCAGATCGGTCCGGGTGTGCTTAAGAGTGACCTGCGTTATTTCCACAGTACCGAAGATGGTGCCAATGGACATAATCCGGACTACTACTCCAATGGCTACTACGGCAGCGGCGTAACCAAGGGCAAGGTCGATAACGATTTGTACAGCGGTCAGTTCCTGTACAGTGTGGCTGGCCATACCTTTGGCGGTGGCTATCAGGTCATCAACGGGGACAGTAACTTTCCCTTCCTGAACCAGGGGGATGGTGCTACGCCATACCTGATCACCTTCTCGCAGAATCAGAACTTTACGCGTACCGGTGAGCGGACCTGGCTGGTGCGCTACGCGTATGACTTTTCCAAGGTGGGCGTGCCGGGGTTGACGGCAGGTGTGGTCTATCTGAAGGGAGACCATATCGAGGCGGCTGGCAGCAATCCGAGCGAGTGGGAGCGGGACTTTACCCTGGGCTATACCGTGCCTACCGGAACCTTGAAAGGGCTGGGCATTCAGTGGCGTAACGCGGTATGGCGTAACGATGTCGCCAACACCCGCGATCAGGATGAAAACCGTCTGATGCTGAGCTATTCGATTCCGCTGCTCTAAGACGTGAATAAGGCCATCCTTTACGATGGTACGTAGACTGGAAATGCCGCCTCCCTTTTGGGAAGGCGGCATTTTCTTTTTGCAGAAGGCTCCACGGGTTTAGCGAGAGAGCTGTTCCAGCACGGCCTTGGCCGCAGGCTCCGAAGAGGCGGGGTTTTGGCCTGTTATCAGATTACCTTCAGTCAGTACGTAAGGCGCCCAGTCAGCCCCTTTGCTGTACAGGCCGCCGTTGGCTTTGAGCATATCTTCCACGAGGAAGGGTACGACGTCGGTGAGTTGAACCGCTTCCTCTTCAGTATTGGTGAAACCTGTTACCTGCTTACCCTTGACCAGAGGCTCACCGTCAGCAGTCTTGACCTTGGCCAGCACGCCGGGTGCATGGCAAACCAAGGCGGTGGGTTTGCCCATCGCATAAAAGGCTTCCAGCAGCGCAATGGAGTCCTGATCTTCAGCCAGATCCCAGAGCGGCCCATGGCCTCCGGGATAGAAAACAGCGTCGTAATCATCCGCCTTGACGCTCGCGAGCGGCACGGTATTGGCGAGAGCCGCCTGTGCGTCGGGATCATTACGGAAGCGTTCTGTCGCCTCGGTGCGCGCCTCTGGCTCATCACTCTTGGGGTCCAGAGGCGGCTGGCCCCCTTTGGGTGACGCCAGGGTCAGCGTAGCGCCTGAGTCCTTGAAGACATAATAAGGTGCCGCAAACTCTTCCAGCCAAAAGCCGGTCTTTTTACCGGTATTGCCTAGTTGGTCATGGGACGTCAGTACGAGAAGGATATTCATGTGATGGGTCCACCGATCCAGTTGCCGATAAGCTCCTTATGGAGCGCGGTAGGGGTATGGACAGCACACCCGAGAGGACAATTCAGCGTTATCACATGCGTGATGGCACTTGTACATGAAGTGCCTGGCGTGTTCACAAAAAACCGAAGCCTGGCGGGAGGCTCCGGTTTTATTCCACAGTACGCGTGTGCTTAGTTTCGCGCTCTGGGGGCAGGCTGCTGCTGGGTAATGCAGTGGATATTGCCACCGCCCAGCAAAATCTCGCGGCCTGGGACCTGTACGATCTCGCGCTCAGGGAAGCAGCGTTGAAGAACGTCCAGCGCTTCGGCATCTTCCGGGACATCGAACGTTGGTGCGATGATGGCGCCGTTGACGATCAGGAAGTTGACGTACGACGCCGCTAGACGCTCGCCTGACTTGCGTGGCTGACTGCCCACTGAAGCATCTACGGTTTCGTATTCTTCGTCCGACGCGTACAGAGGGCCGGGCGTTGGAATCTTGTGGACGGTGAACTTGCGGCCTTTGGCATCCGTGTTGGTTTCCAGTACCTCAAGCGCCGCGCGACACCGTGTATAGTTCGGGTCGTTTTCGTCGTCGCACCAGCTCAACAGCACTTCGGCAGGACGCACGTAGCAGCAGAAGTTATCCACATGACCGTCGGTTTCGTCGTTATACAAACCGTCCGGCAGCCAGATAACCTTATCCACAGCCAGATAATCACTCAAGATCGCCTCGATCTCACGCTGGGACAGATGCGGATTGCGGTTGCGGTTGAGCAGGCACTCGCCGGTGGTGATGAGCGTGCCTTCGCCATCGACATGGATAGAACCGCCTTCCAGCACAAAATCCTCAGTGCGGTAGCGGGGGCAGCTTTCCATCATCAGGATTTTACTGGCGACCTGATCGTCCCGCTTCCAGGGAAAATACAGCCCGCCAACCAGCCCGCCCCAGGCGTTGAAGGTCCAGTCCACACCGCGCACTTCGCCCTGATCGTTGATGACGAAAGTCGGCCCGGTATCACGCGCCCAGGCATCATCGTTGCTGATCTCGACGACACGAATGGCCGGGTGGTTGAGTCGTGCACAGGCATTGTCGAACTGAGCAGCAGAAACACCAACGGTGACCGGCTCGAAGCGTGCAATGGCTCGTGCGACTTCGGTAAAGGCCAGTTGGGCTGGCTTGGCACCCAGGCGCCAGTTATCGGTACGCTCGGGCCAGATCATCCAGACCTGCTTTTGGGGCTCCCACTCCGCGGGCATACGGAAGCCTTCAGCACGGGGTGTCGAGGCGAGCAGACTCATGATTGCAATTCTCCATCGAAGGGGTAGGTCGTACAGGTTCAGGCAACGGTCGCGAATGAGCAGGACATCCCGTTAACGGTAGCAGATTCGAGCGCCATTACTGGCTGGCCGTTATGCCGACAGGCAAAGGCGTGCTTTATAACGGATAAATATCCGACTTAAAAATGAATTTAAGCAATACCATTACAGCATGTGATAACTGGACGGATAACTATCGGTTTATTGGGCAACTGTTAGATCGTTTGGCAGGTACGTGTTTCGTTTGGGCAAATAGGGCGGAAGGTAAAGACTAAGGTAGGCATCGAAAACCCGATGGCTTTCTGCTGCCCAGCGAGGCGTAATAACGCCGTGCTGTTGTACGGATCTTGCGTAGACGCGATCACCCAGTTCCATGGCAAGGGCGAAGACGTCGATATCGTCCGGCAGGGGCGGCAGATGAAAATGGGCTGCGAACAGTGCCTGAAGCTGCTCGCCCAGCTGTGTGTCATGCTGTCGGTCGGCCTGGACTACTTCGGTCAGGCCATGATTGGCCAGGATCAATTGCCTGGCCGCGGCATCCTGTTCATATACTTCCAGCATGCGTGCCTCGACGATCCGCGACAGATCACGCCAGTCGTTAAGGCTGTCATGGTCGACGGAAGTCTGAAGACAGGCGCGAAACGCTGCATGAGCCTCTTGAGTAAGGGCCTCGAGCAAGGCGGCAACGCTGGGGAAAAAGTGATAGACCGAGGAAGGCGGAAGGCCCGCCCTTTCGGCGATGCCATAGATACTCAGGCGTGCAGGCCCTTGATCTATCAGCATATGCCGAGCCGCTGTCAGAATCTGCTCGATGCGCTGGCGGCTGCTGCTGCGCGCCTTGCGTGGGCTTGGGGTTCGGGCCATGACTCTACCAGTATCCTGGGTCGCAAAGGTGATGAGGTTCTGACAATGCCTGTACGGACACGCCGTATTACCGCGCCTTGTCAGAACCTGATACGGCCCATCCAGGGGTAGCTTGCCTGTTGATTCCCTCTGAAAACTTAGTGAGCCTGCTTGAATGTCTGCCAGAGACCTTCAAATGTCTGGCGAGTCTCGGCAGGTGGCGGAACCAGAGCAAACAGGCGACGGCGCAACGCTCCGTTGGGGTAAAGCGCATTTTCCTTCTGAAGCTCAGGCGAAAGCAACTTCATCGAGTCGAGGTTGGCGTTTGGATAAGAAGTTTCCTCGGTAATACGGGCCATGGACCGAGCGCTCATCACATAATTGATAAAGCGGTGCGCCAGCTCCGGATTCCGTGTCTTGCTGGGAATAACCAAGGTGTCCACAAAGACATACGTGCCTTCCTGCGGTACGACATAGCTGACCGGCTGGCCTGTCTTACGCGCATTGATTGCATCGCCTACGCTGTACACCATTGCTACGCATAGTTGGCCATTCTTGAATGCATCAACCGTGGCGTCGTTATCGATGGAGCGAACATAAGGGCGAATGCTCATCAGGTCCTTGGCAATTTTCTCCATCTGCGCGGGAGAGCTGCGCTCGGGAATGTTGCCCTGATAGTTCATCAGGATCGAAGCAACATAGATAGGGTCATCCAGCAGGTTGACTCCGCATTTGGAAAGACGCTTGATCTGCTCGGGATCAAACAGCACGCTCCAGCTCTCCGGCAGCGGACCGCCAAAGGCTTCCTGCGCCTTGGGAACGTTAATTGCCAGACCTACTGCGCCCCATAGATAGGGGACGGCATAATGATTGCCCGGATCCACGGAGTTCAGAATGCCCGAAATATAGGGATCGAGCTTGCTGGTATTGGGCAGCTGTTGGGTGTTGAGTTTTTGCAGCTTGTTTTCCCGGATGAGTCGTTTGAGCTCGTCATGGGAAGGGGCATACACATCGATCGGCGTGTCGCCATTCAAGAGGGCATTTGCCTCCTCAGAAGTGCTGAAGGTGTGGTAGTCGACACGGATGCCGGTGTCCTTCTGAAAATCACTGATGACCTGAGGGTCAATGTAATCCTCCCAGTTATAGACGTGCACAACCTCTTCGGCCTGGGCGAGCAGGGGCAGAATGGCAAGCGCCATGAGCAGCTTTCGCATGGAAACTCCTTGTGTTCCATCATGGGACCTTCCGTGGAACTAAGGCCAGGACGGTACGAAAAGCTGCAAAGTGTGACGGCGTTCTCGTAAACAGACAACGGCCGCCCGGCGAGGACGAACGGACGTTGTCTACAACCGATGTGCTAGACGGTGTGCAGGTACCAGTTGTATTCGAGATCCGAGATAGAGTGCTCGAATTCTTCCAGTTCATGCTCCTTACAGGCCACGAAGATATCGATGTACTTCGAATCGATGTATCGCGCCATGATTTCGCTGTCGTCCAGTTGCCGCAAGGCATCACGCAGGTTGTTCGGCAGGCTTTGCTCGTGCTGCTCGTAAGAGTTGCCTTCGGTCACCGGCGGCGGTTCGACGTGATTGGTCAGACCATGATGAATTCCGGCCAGTACGCCTGCCAGTAGCAGGTAGGGGTTGGCATCAGCGCCCGCCACACGGTGCTCGATCCGCACGGCATCGGGCGTGCCGGTCGGAATGCGCAGCGCCGTGGTGCGGTTATCCAGCCCCCAGCTTGGTGCATTAGGTACGTAGAACTGCGAGCCGAAGCGGCGATAGGAATTCACGTTGGGGCATAGAAAGGCCATCGAGGCGGGCAGGGTCTCGAGCACACCGCCGACGGCGTGACGTAACGCGGCGTTCTGCTCGGGATCCTCGCTCGTGAAAATATTGTTGCCATTCTTGTCCAGCAGCGAAATGTGCACATGCAGACCGTTACCTGCCTGCCCCGGATAGGGCTTGGCCATGAAGGTAGTGTCCATTTCATGGTCGTAGGCGATGTTCTTGATCAGCCGCTTGAGCAGCACTGCGTAATCACATGCCTTGATCGGGTCGGCCACGTGATTGAGGTTGACCTCGAACTGCGCGGGAGCCGACTCGGCCACGACGGCATCGGCAGGGATATTCTGCGCACGGGCACCGTCGATGATGTCCTGCAGACAATCGGCGTACTCGTCGAGATCATCGATGGAGTAAACCTGAACGGACTGCGGGCGCTTGCCGGAAATAGGCGAGCGGGGCGGCTGGGGCCGGCCGTTGATGTTTTCCTGATCGATCAGATAGAACTCAAGCTCGAAGGCCGCGACGACCGTCAGTTCCATCTCGGTAAAGCGTTCAACGACCTGACGCAGCACTTCGCGAGGATCGGCGAAGAATGGCGCGCCTTCCATTTCGTGCATGGTCATCAGGAGTTGTGCGGTGGGGCGTTTCTGCCAGGGCTCCATGGAGAGCGTACCGGCGATGGGGTAGCAGACGCGGTCGGCGTCACCGATATCAAGGCCGAGGCCTGTGCTTTCTACGGTGGAGCCGGTGATATCGAGGGCGAAGAGTGAGGCGGGTAGATTGATTCCTCTTTCGAAGACTTTGGGCAGACTGTTTCGGTCGATGCGTTTACCACGCACCACGCCGTTCATGTCCGAGATCAGAAGGTCGACGAACTGCACTTCAGGATGTGCCTGGAGGAAGTCGGTCGCTTCATTCAAGTGAACGGCACGCGGGGGTACCGACATGATGCAACACCTATAGTTGTTAAAAATATCAATCAGCGGGGGACTTCACCTAGGAGTCAATCCGAAAGGGCACCTAAAGTCAACTTTGCTCGTTATTGGTGCTCGAAGGCCTCATCACGGCCTTTCATTGGGGCACAGGGCTTCGCTTGAGACCCCGTAACACGCCGGCTGAAAGAGAATGTGCGAACCGCATGAGCGGTCTTGAAAGAACGGTTGTGGAAAAAAATGAACAAGACTACTCTCCAATTCATCCAACCATGGCAAACGTAACGGGTGTCCCATGTCGTGCCTGCCGTTGATCGGCGTGACCGCCTGCACCAAGCAGATCGGTTTGCATACCTTCCACATCGCCGGCGACAAGTATCTGCGTGCCGTCGTGACCGGAGCGGGTGGCCTACCACTTGTTATTCCCGCGCTGGCTGATCTGCTTGACCAGCCCACCTTGCTTGCACGTCTCGATGGATTGATGTTTACCGGCTCGCCTTCCAACGTGGAGCCGCATCATTACCAGGGGCCTCCCAGCGCGCCGGGCACCGCCCATGATCCTGATCGCGACCGTACCACTCTGCCGCTGATTCGGGCGGCCGTGGATGCAGGTGTTCCTGTGCTCGGTATCTGCCGCGGATTTCAGGAGATGAACGTGGCAATGGGCGGCAGCCTGTATCAGAAGGTGCACGAGGCCGGCCCGTTTGCCGACCACCGCGAGCGACCGGATGACCCGCTTGACCTGCAGTACGCGCCCAGTCATGCCGTTCATGTTCAGCCGGGCGGTGTATTCGAGCGCTTGGGGTTGCCCGAGCAGTTCCAGGTCAATTCCCTGCATGGGCAGGGCGTCGAGCGTCTCGCGCCTGGTCTTCGGGCCGAAGCTCTGGCGCCGGATGGCCTGGTGGAAGCGTTTTCCGTAGAGGGCGCCTCTGTCTTTGCCGTTGGGGTGCAGTGGCATCCTGAATGGCAGGTACGCTCCAATTCGAATTATCTGGCGATTTTCAACGCCTTTGGCGATGCCTGCCGACAGCGGGCCGGGCAGCGCTGACGGCGGTCCTTGACCGCCGTATCATCCTGCTTGGACGGTAAGTCCATATGCCTTCCGGGCAGGTTTTTCAAAACCTTGAGGTCTTTATGGCTAACCAGCTTGACCAGCTCACCCAGTGGTTGAAAGAACACAAGATCACCGAAGTCGAATGCCTGATTTCCGATTTGACCGGCATCGCCCGCGGCAAGATCTCGCCCACTTCGAAATTCATCAATGAAAAAGGCATGCGTCTGCCGGAGAGCGTTCTGTTGCAGAGCGTGACGGGAGACTATGTCGAGGATGATATCTATTACGAGCTTCTCGATCCGGCCGATATTGACATGCTTTGCCGGCCTGACGAGAACGCTGTCTTCCTCGTGCCCTGGGCCATCGAGCCCACGGCGCAAGTCATCCACGACACCTACGACAAGCAGGGTCGCCCGATCGAACTGTCTCCGCGCAATATCCTGAAGAAGGTGCTCAAGCTGTATGCCGACAAAGGCTGGAAGCCGATCGTCGCGCCCGAGATGGAGTTCTATCTCACCAAGCGTAGCGATGACCCGGATTATCCCCTGCAGCCCCCGGTAGGCCGTTCCGGTCGCCAGGAGACGGGTCGCCAGTCGTTCTCGATCGATGCCGCCAACGAGTTCGATCCGCTCTTTGAAGACATGTACGACTGGTGCGAGCTTCAGAAGCTGGATCTGGATACGCTGATTCATGAGGAAGGCACGGCCCAGATGGAAATCAATTTCCGTCATGGCGATGCCCTGCATCTGGCGGACCAGATCATTGTATTCAAGCGAACCATGCGCGAGGCCGCTCTGAAGCACAACGTCACGGCTACCTTCATGGCCAAGCCCATGACCGGTGAGCCCGGCAGCGCGATGCACCTGCACCAGAGCGTCGTGGACCTGAAGACAGGCAAGACGGTGTTTTCGGAAGACGACGGCACGATGAGCGAGCTGTTCCGTCATCACATTGGTGGGTTGCAGAAATACATCCCCGAAGCCTTGCCCCTGTTTGCGCCCAATGTGAACTCGTTTCGTCGTTTCCTGCCGGACACTTCTGCTCCGGTAAACGTGGAGTGGGGCGAAGAGAACCGCACTGTAGGCCTTCGGGTGCCGGATTCCGACCCGCAGAATCGCCGTGTGGAAAACCGTTTGGCCGGTGCAGACGCCAATCCCTATCTGGCGCTGGCTGCCAGTCTTCTGTGTGGGTATCTGGGCATGATCGAAGGCATCGAACCTAGCGCTCCCGTCAAGGGGCGTGGCTACGAGCGTCGTAACCTGCGCCTGCCGCTGACGCTGGAAGCAGCCTTGGAGCGCATGGAGCAGTCCGTGACCATTGAGCAATACCTGGGCACACGCTTCACGCGGGGCTATGTGGCCGTCAAGCGCGCCGAGCATGAAAACTTCAAGCGGGTCATCAGTTCCTGGGAGCGCGAGTTCCTGTTGATGAGCGTATGACCTGATCGCGCCAGCACAGCTGGCGCATTCCAACCCAGGAGGTGTTATGAACGACAGGACCGTCAGCGAGCGTACCGCGCACTGGCAGGCACTCAGCCGGAACCATCACCTGCCGCCCTTTACGGATTACAAGCAGCTCAATGCAAAGGGCTCGCGCATCATCACGCGTGCCGAAGGCATCTATCTGTGGGACAGCGATGACAATCGCATCCTCGATGGGATGGCCGGGCTGTGGTGTGTGAATGTCGGCTATGGCCGTGAAGAGCTGGTTCAGGCCGCTACCCGGCAGATGCGCGAACTGCCTTACTACAACCTGTTCTTCCAGACTGCGCACCCGCCAGCTATCGAGTTGGCCAAGGCGATTGCAGATATCGCACCCGACGGCATGAACCACGTGTTCTTTACCGGCTCGGGCTCGGAGTCCAACGATACTGTCCTGCGCATGGTTCGTCATTACTGGGCGACCAAGGGGCAGCCACAGAAGAAGATTATCATCGGCCGCTGGAATGGTTATCACGGGTCAACCGTGGCCGGCGTGAGCCTGGGCGGCATGAAGGCCTTGCACGAGCAGGGCGATCTGCCCATTCCGGGAATCGAGCACATCGACCAGCCTTACTGGTATGGCGAGGGCGGCGACATGAGCCCGGATGAGTTCGGGATTCGCATCGCCGATCAGCTGGAGCAAAAAATCCTGGAACTCGGCGAGGATAAGGTGGCCGCCTTTATTGCCGAGCCAATTCAGGGCGCTGGAGGTGTAATCGTTCCGCCGGACACCTATTGGCCGCGGATTCGCGAAATACTGGCGAAATACGACATTCTGTTCATCTCCGATGAAGTTATCTGTGGGTTCGGGCGTACCGGAGAATGGTTCGGCAGTCAGCACTACGGCATAACGCCAGACCTCATGCCCATCGCCAAGGGGCTGACCTCCGGTTATATCCCCATGGGAGGTGTGATCGTGCGGGACGAGATCGTCGAGGTGCTCAACCAGGGCGGCGAGTTCTACCACGGTTTCACCTACTCGGGGCATCCGGTTGCGGCAGCTGTGGCGCTGGAGAACATCCGCATCCTGCGCGACGAGGGCATTATCGAGCGAGTCAAAAGCGAAACGGCACCTTACTTGCAGAAGTGCTGGCAGACGCTGGCTGATCATCCGCTGGTAGGCGAGGCGAGGGGTGTGGGCCTGGTGGCCGCGTTGGAGCTGGTACAGGACAAGCGGACAAGGGCGCGCTTCACGGGACGCGAGGCAGGCATGATCTGTCGGGAACATTGCTTCCGCAATGGCCTGATTATGCGGGCCGTGGGCGATACCATGATCATTTCGCCACCGCTGGTCATCACGCCCGCGCAGATCGATGAGCTGATGGTGCTGGTGCGCAAGTGCCTGGACCTGACGGCTGCCGACCTGCATCGGTAGTGAAGACGAGTCGCGAGCAGAACGAGCGTCCAGGGGTGTTTGTCTGACATAACAGCACCCTTGGATGATGGCAAAAATCAAAAGGAATGGTGGCGCACTCTTGAGCCGCGCGCCGGACCTTGCCAGACTGCGCCGGTGCGTTGGCCAGACGCACCAGGGGAGGATCGAAAAGCCTCCTCCGGAATACTTATACGACCCTGTTTAGGAGCATTTCCGCATGAAAGCTTTTGGCAAGACACTGCTCGCACTCAGTCTGGCTGGCGCCTTCGCCGGTCACGCGATGGCAGACGACAAGGTTCTGCACGTTTACAACTGGAATGACTACATCGCTGAAGACACCATTGCCAAGTTTGAAAAGGAAACGGGCATCAAGGTGGTCTATGACGTGTATGACAGCAACGAGGTACTCGAAGCCAAGTTGCTGGCGGGCAAGTCGGGCTATGATGTGGTTGTCCCCTCCAACTCTTTCCTGGCCAAGCAGATCAAGGCTGGCGTCTACCAGACGTTGGACAGGAACAAGCTGCCCAACTGGAAAAACCTGGACCCCCAGCTGATGAAGACCCTGGAAGTCAGCGATCCGGGTAACCTGTACGCCATTCCTTACCTGTGGGGCACCATCGGTATTGGCTATAACCCTGATAAGGTAAAGGCTGCACTGGGCGACAATGCCCCGGTGGACTCCTGGGATCTGATTTTCAAGCCGGAAAATATTTCCAAGCTCAAGAGCTGTGGTGTCGCGCTGCTGGACTCGCCAACCGAGATCATTCCCGCCGGTCTGCATTACCTGGGCTACAAGCCTGACAGCCAGGACACTAAAGAGCTAAAGGCGGCGCAGGATCTGTTCATGCAGATTCGTCCGTCGATTACCTATTTCCACTCGTCCAAGTACATCTCTGACTTAGCGAACGGCAATGTCTGTGTGGCGGTCGGCTATTCCGGCGACATCGCCCAGGCCAAGGCCCGAGCCGCTGATGCCAAGAATGGAGTGACGGTGAAGTACAACATTCCCAAGGAAGGTGCCGGTACCTTCTTCGATACCATGGCCATTCCAAAGGACGCTACTAACACTGAGGGTGCCTACAAGTTCATCGACTTCATCATGAAGCCGGAGATCATTGCCGAGATCAGCGATTACGTGCAGTACCCGAACGGCAACAAGGAAGCGACACCGCTGGTCAGCGACGAGGTTCGCAACGACCCGGGCATCTACCCGACTCAGGAGACGATGGGCAAGCTGTACGCCTTCCCGGACCTGCCGGCCAAGGTGCAGCGTGCGATGACCCGTGCCTGGACAACGATTAAGTCCGGCAAATAAGTGATGCAGGCCCCTCCGGCAGCTGTTGGAGGGGCCTTCTGGAAGGATAGGGCATGTATACAACGCAGCGATTATCCGACCCACGCTCTAATCTGATTGCAGCTTCGGTGAACTGTACCGATACGAAAAATCAGTTTATCCGTGACATTTCCGCGCTCATCCTGTATCAACGCGGCCCGTTATCAGGCAGGCCGTACGGTAAGCAGATGAAGGCACTATTGCCACTGGCGGTAGCCGCCGGGAATTCGCATGTCTGCAACAGTGCATGTGCGGTCGATATTAGCCGATGCCGGATGCGTTCCAGGGTTAGGTAAGAGCCCTATGGTAGGGCCGTCGCGTTAAACCTGTATTCATTCATAGATTCTTCACAAGGAAATCGGCCGCACAGTCAGGTATGGACTGGCCACTAACCAAGAGGACGACCGAGTGTTTCTTTCCCTTCGTAAGACGCTGCTTGCCACTGCCGCTGCGCTGGCCTTTACACCACTGGCCCATGCCGAGAAAGTCGTGCACATCTATAACTGGAGCGATTACATCGGTGAGACCACGCTGGAAGATTTCCAGAAGGAAACCGGAATCAAGCCGGTCTATGACGTGTTCGACTCCAATGAAACCCTCGAGGGCAAGCTTCTGGCCGGCCGGACCGGCTATGACGTGGTAGTGCCGTCCAACCATTTCCTGGGCAAGCAGATCAAGGCTGGCGCGTTCATGAAGCTGGACCGCAGCCAGCTGCCCAACTGGCAGAACCTGGACCCTGCTCTGCTCAAGCAGCTTCAGACCAACGATCCGGGTAACGAGCACAGCGTGCCTTACCTATGGGGAACCAACGGTATCGGTTACAATGTCGACAAGGTCAAAGAGGTGCTTGGCACCGACAAGATCGACTCTTGGGCAGTGCTGTTCGAGCCGGAAAACATCAAGAAGCTGACCAAGTGCGGTGTTTCCTTCATGGACTCGCCGGATGAAGTTATTCCGGCCATGCTGAACTATCTGGGGCTCAACCCCAACAGCACAAATCCTGACGATTACAAGAAAGCCGAGGCGAAGCTCCTGCAGGTTCGCCCGTACGTGACTTATTTCCACTCCTCGAAATACATCTCTGATCTGGCCAACGGCAATATCTGTGTGGCCTTTGGCTATTCGGGTGACGTTTTCCAGGCAGCGTCACGTGCCGAGGAGGCGGGAAAGGGCGTCAAGATCGCTTATGCCATTCCCAAGGAGGGAGCGAACCTGTGGTTTGATCTATTGGCCATCCCCAAGGATGCGTCCAATGCGAAAGAGGCACATGCGTTCATCAACTACCTGTTGCGGCCTGAGGTGATTGCCAAGGTAAGCGACTCCGTTGGTTACGCTAACCCCAACCCCAAGTCAGGCGAGCTGATGGACCAGAAGGTACGCCAGGATGAAACGGTCTATCCACCCCAAGAGGTGATGGACAAGCTGTATGTGATGGCGGAACTGCCTCCGCAGATATTGCGGGTCAGTACACGCAGTTGGACCCGGATCAAATCCGGTAAATAGCGTTCCATATTCGATAGCCTGACCGTTGAGTCAGGCTGAATGCCTGGCTGACAGCAAGGCGAAAAGAGGCACGGTCGGCGGCGCTAGGGCAAGAAGGGCGGAGGGGTTTTCCGCACCGACTCTAGAACCTCATGCCGTAGCTGTCAGGCAGGATTTCAAGACCCCTGGGGAGTAAATAATGGCGATAGCCTCCGGTGCCTTTAAAAAAGCCGTGACCGGTGTTCAGCAGACCAAAGAAGTGCTGGTGAAGATCGATCGGGTAACCAAGAAATTCGATGAAACGGTGGCAGTTGATGATGTTTCACTGACCATCAACAAAGGCGAGATCTTTGCGCTGCTTGGTGGCTCCGGTTCTGGTAAATCCACGCTGCTGCGCATGCTGGCGGGGTTTGAGCAACCCACCGAGGGAAGGATCTTCCTAGACGGGCAGGACATCACCAATATTCCGCCGTATGACCGGCCGATCAACATGATGTTCCAGTCCTATGCCTTGTTCCCGCACATGACGGTCGAGCAGAACATTGCGTTCGGCTTGAAGCAGGACAGGCTGCCTAGGGAAGAGATCAACCAGCGCGTGGCCGAAATGCTCAAGCTGGTGCACATGACACAGTATGCCAAGCGCAAACCGCATCAGCTGTCTGGTGGACAGCGTCAGCGGGTGGCCCTGGCGCGCTCACTGGCCAAGCGGCCCAAGCTTCTGTTGCTCGACGAGCCGATGGGAGCGCTCGACAAGAAGCTGCGTTCGCAGATGCAGCTGGAACTGGTGGAGATCATCGAGCGTGTGGGCGTGACCTGTGTGATGGTGACGCATGACCAGGAAGAAGCCATGACCATGGCTCAGCGCATCGCGATCATGCACCTGGGCTGGATCGCTCAGGTAGGCAGCCCGATGGACATCTATGAAACGCCGGCCAGCCGCCTGGTCTGTGAGTTCATCGGCAACGTGAACCTGTTCGACGGTGAACTGATCGAGGACGATGCGGATCACGCCATCATTGCCTCGCCGCAGCTCGAGCGGCACATCTACGTGGGCCACGGGATTAGCACCCGCGCTGAAGACAAGCGCGTGACCTATGCGATTCGTCCGGAAAAGCTCCTGATGGCCAGCCGCCTGCCGGAAGACCATGAACACCCCAACTACAACTGGCTACGCGGGACCGTGCATGACATTGCCTATCTGGGCGGGCATTCGGTGTATTACATCAAGCTGGAGTCCGGGCAACTGGTCCAGTGCTTCATCGCCAACGCCGTGCGCCTGGGCAAACGCCCAACGTGGGACGATCCGGTAGTGGTGTACTGGGAAGATGACAGCGGCGTGGTACTGCAATCATGAGTCTGAAGAAACTGTTCGACGGCCGCCGCCTGGTTATCGGCGTCCCGTTCGTGTGGCTGTTCCTGTTCTTCCTGCTGCCGTTCGCCATTGTGCTGAAGATCAGTTTCGCCATTGCGGACGTCGCGATTCCACCCTATACCGAACTGCTGACCTATGCCGACCAGCAGCTGGATATTGCCCTGAATTTCGGGAATTACCTGATGTTCACGGACGATCCGCTATACCTGGACGCGTACCTTGGTTCGCTCAAGATCGCTGGCATCAGTACGCTGATCTGTCTTCTGATCGGATATCCGATGGCCTATGCCATCGCTCGGGCGCGCAAGGATGTACAGACGGTATTGCTTCTCCTGATCATGATGCCGACCTGGACGGCCATTCTGATCCGGGTCTATGCCTGGATGGGGCTTCTGTCCACCAACGGCTTGATCAATGAATTCCTGATGTTTATCGGTGTGATTCACGAGCCGCTGCGCCTGCTCAATACCAATTTCGCGGTGTATCTGGGGATTGTGTATTCCTACCTGCCGTTCATGATCCTGCCGCTGTTCGCCAATCTGGTGAAGCATGATCTGACACTGCTGGAGGCGGCATCCGACCTAGGCGCGAGTCGCTTTACCAGCTTCTGGCGTATCACGGTGCCGTTGTCCAAGAACGGCATTATCGCGGGCTGCATGCTGGTCTTCATTCCCGCAGTGGGCGAGTTCGTGATTCCGGAACTGCTGGGCGGGCCGGAAACGCTCATGATTGGCCGTGTGTTGTGGCAGGAATTCTTCAATAACCGCGACTGGCCGGTGGCTTCGGCTTTGGCGGTGGTCATGCTGATCATCCTCATCGTGCCTATTGTCCTGTTCAACAGGAATCAGGCGAAGGAACTGGAGGGCAAGCTATGAGAAGCCTGAAGTTCACAAACCTGATGTTGGTGTTGGGCCTGTTGTTCATCTACCTGCCGATGGTCATCCTGGTGATCTATTCATTCAACGCCTCGCGTCTGGTGACTGTCTGGGGCGGCTGGTCGGTGCACTGGTATGCAGGGCTTCTGGACAATAACCAGCTCATGGGCGCCGTAGGGCGCTCCCTGGAAATCGCGTTCTACACGGCGATTTCCTCGGTCATCCTGGGAACGCTGGCGGCGTTCGTGCTGACGCGTATTCCTCGCTTTCGCGGGCGTACGGTGTTTGGCGGTCTGGTCACTGCACCGCTGGTCATGCCTGAGGTGATTACCGGTCTGTCGCTGCTGCTCCTGTTCGTTTCCATGGCACAGTTCATCGGCTGGCCGCAGGATCGGGGTGTCGTCACGATCTGGATCGCCCATACCAGCTTTTGCGCGTCTTACGTAGCGGTAGTAGTGTCGGCGCGTCTGCGCGAGTTGGACCTGTCTATCGAGGAAGCCGCCATGGACCTGGGCGCGCGTCCCTGGAAGGTGTTCATGCTGATCACCATCCCGATGATTGCGCCTTCTCTGGCAGCGGGTGGAATGATGTCCTTTGCGCTATCGCTGGATGATCTGGTGCTTGCAAGCTTCGTGTCCGGCCCTGGCTCAACCACCTTGCCAATGGAGGTGTTCTCCGCTGTGCGCCTGGGTGTGAAGCCGGAGATCAATGCCATTGCCAGCCTGATTCTGCTGGCGGTCTCGCTGTTTACCTTCCTCGCGTGGTATTTCACGCGTCGGGCTGAGAAGAAGCGGCTGCAGGGGTTGAAGGAGGCCATGGAGTCGACGGTGACAGAAACTGCCAATGAGCGGGACGTTGAGCGTTTCACCGCGCCGCCTACCAATAGCTGATACAAGAAAGCCACCGAAAGGTGGCTTTTTTTATGCCTGGGGTGGATCAGCCTGTTGCCAGAATGAATCGGTGTATGGCCTCGGCCAGACCGTTCCTGTCGGTTTCGGCGGTAATCTGCATGGCGTGAGCCTTGACGTCTTCCTCGGCTTGTCCCATGGCAATGGAGAGCCCGGCTTTCTTGAACATTGAAATATCGTTTTCACCGTCTCCAATGGCGACAGTACGCGTGAGCGGAATGCTCAGATGCTCCGCCAGTGCCACTAGTGCATGGCCTTTGCTGGCCTGGGCGGCTGTAATATCCAGATAGTAGGGTTGGGAGCGTACGGTGTGGGCGTATTGCCCCAGCTTCTGATCCAGCTCGGGTTGCAGGCTGGCGAGGCGATCATGGTTCTTACTGACAGCTACCAGCTTGTCGACCCGGTCAAGGTAGTCGTCAAAGCGGTCGACGATCAGCGGATCATAGCCCAGGGCTCTTTTCTCATGGCCGATGTAGTGGTTGTCTGGATTGGCAATGATCCATTCATTATCGGCGAAGAGCCAGATATCCAGGTCTTCGTCCTCAAGCTGCTCAAACACGCTGTCCACGGCATTCCGGGGTATACGGTGTGCCTGCAAGAGCGTGCCATCCGGCTTGAGCAGGGTGCCGCCGTTGAAGGCGCCGACGGGGAGGGTAAGATCAAGCGCTTCGATCAGCCAATGCATGGCCCGTGGCGGGCGACTGCTGACCAGCGTAAAGTCGATTCCAGCCTCACGCAGGCGCTGTACGGCCTCGATCGTGGCTTGGTTTAATTGCTTGTCGGTACGCAAAAGGGTGCCATCGACATCCGACAGCATAAGTTGATACGGGTGGTTCGTCATTATCGTTCCTGTCGAGCCATAGTAGAAAAGAGCGACAGGCTGCCTGGAGGTGCGCCTCGATGCGCTACCTCCAAGCCTGCTCGGAAAGCGTTACTGCGGGATTTCTACGTGCCCACCAAAGCCGAAGCGCATGGCCGACAGGAGCTTGTCGCCATAGGTCGCCTTCTGGCGTGAGCGGAAACGGGCATACAGTGCGGACGTCAGTACCGGGGCAGGTACGGCTTCCTCAATAGCGGCCTCGATGGTCCAGCGACCTTCACCACTGTCGGACACGAATCCGCTGAATTTTTCCAGTTCCACGTCCTGAGCCAGTGCCTGAGCGGTCAGGTCCAGAAGCCAGGAGGAAACGACACTGCCACGGCGCCATACTTCGGCGATGTCTGCCAAATCCAATTGCAGGCGCTCTTCTTCCGGTACATTTTCGGAGCCGCGCATCTTGAGAATGTCAAAGCCTTCGGCGTACGCCTGCATCATGCCGTATTCGATACCGTTGTGAATCATCTTCACAAAGTGACCGGAACCAGCCGGGCCTGCATGGATATAGCCACGCTCGGCACGCTCGTCCGGGGCGTTGCGGCCACGGGTGCGCTCGATGTCGCCATAGCCAGGGGCCAGGGTGTCGAAGATGGGATCCAGGCGGTCCACGGTTTCCTTATCGCCGCCAATCATCATGCAGTAGCCGCGCTCAAGGCCCCAGACGCCTCCAGAGGTGCCTACGTCGAGGTAGTGGATACCTTTCTCGGCCAGCGCCTTGGCGCGGCGAAGGTCGTCCTTGTAGTAAGTATTGCCACCATCAATGATGGTGTCGCCCGGCTCCAGCATCTGGCCCAGGGTGTTGATGGTCTGTTCGGTCGGGTCACCCGCCGGAAGCATGACCCATAGCGCGCGTGGCTTAGCCATCTGCTGGATCATGTCCTCAAGACCGGTTGTTGCTTTGGCGCCTTCTTTGGCCAGCGTCTCGATGGAGTCGGCGCTGCGGTCGTATGCGAAGACCTCGTGCCCGTTTTTCATCAGCCTGCGGGCAATGTTTCCGCCCATCCGGCCCAGTCCGATAATGCCAAGTTGCATGTTGTTGCCTCCACGAGCTTTTACGTCAGGCGATAGCCGCCTCGACTAATTGTACGATACGTTGCAGCCCTGCTTCGCTATTGCCGTGCTGAATGTGAATACGTAAATGTCGACGACCTCGCTCGGCGAGCACGGAAAGGTCCCCTTGTGCCTGAGCGGCTTCGACGATGCCGAAGCTTACCTTGCGTCCGGGAATGGCCAGATCCTGCTGGGGTTCGGCGGTAATCTGCAGGAAAACCCCGCTATTTGGCCCTCCTTTGTAGGCTTGGCCTGTGGAGTGTAGAAAACGGGGGCCGAAGCCGCCAACGGTGGCGACACGGTAACGATCCCGTAACAGGGTCCGCAGCCGCGTCATCAGGGTTTCGTGGGCGCCGTTACGCTCGATATAGGCAAGCACGGCAGCGTAATCGCCCGGATTGAGGCGAGCAAAATGCTCCCGAAGTACCTGCTCGGCCGAATCGCCGCTCAGGGGGGAATCGCTGTAGAACGCCAGCTCGCCATCAGTGAAGAAGGGATTTCCGCTGGAAAGCTGCCCGGTTTTTTCATACTCATCGGTTAGCACGCGCGTTTTGACCTTGCTGGCTTCGACGTCAGGCTGATCGAAAGGATTGATGCCTATCACGGCACCTGCAATGGCGGTAGCCACTTCCCAGCGGAAAAATTCCTGACCGATAAGGTCAGGCCGCATCAGGCTTATGCGGATTACGGGCTGGCCGGCCTTTTCCAATGCCTCGACCTGGGCATCCAGTTCGCTGCCGTCGTTATCTGCACGTAGATAGACGAACAAGCGATCATCACCGTAATGGGTGGGGGCAGCCGGGGGCTCCAGGTCGACCGGAATGATGCCTTTGCCCTGTTTGCCTGTGGACTCCGCCAGCAGTTGCTCAAGCCAGGCACCGATACTGGCGATCTGGGGCGAGGCGAACAGGGTCAGCTTGTCTCGTCCGGCCTTGACGGCTTCACCCATCACCACACCCAGATAAACGCCCGGATTGATCGCAGGCGGTGCACTGGGATCGCAGGCCAGCACCATCGGGCGGGTAATCTCGAACAGGCTGTCTACATCGTGTCCAAGCAGGCTCAGCGGTACGAGCCCAAAGGCCGAGAGCACCGAGTAACGCCCGCCAATGGTCGGATCGCCATAGAAGAGGGTGCGATAGTTCTGCGCCTTGGCGCTGACCTCGAGCTTGGAGCCGGGATCGGTAATAGCAATGAAATGATGGCTGGCCTGATCCTCACCGAGCGCTTTGCAGGCAGCGTCGAAAAAGTAAGCGTTGAGAATTTCAGGTTCCAGGGTCGAGCCGGACTTGCTCGATACCAGAAAGACCGTGCAGGCATAATCAATGGACTGCTCCACGGCGGCAATTTGAGCCGGGTCGGTGGAGTCCAACACCAGCAGGCGCAGGCCTTCAGGTGTGTTGCCCAGCGTTTTCGCCAGCACTTCCGGCCCAAGGCTGGAGCCACCCATGCCCAGTAGAACGGCGGTGGTATAGCCTTCGGCTTTGAGCGATTGCTCCAGTATGACCAGAGCGGAGGTATTGATATGCGGCTCAGTAGCGGCTTTCAACCAGCCGCCCCATTTCGCTTCGTCCTGACCGGTCCAGAGAGAAGCATCCATGTGCCATAGCCGACGTGACCAGCCTTCGCGGCGGGCCTGCTCAAGCTGCTGCTCGACGGCTTGGGACAGGTCTTCTGGCAGGCTAAACTTGGCCTGGTTGAGTTTACCAGCCAGCAGTTTGACGCGCTTGGCACCCACAGCACCGAGCAGATCGTCAGCTGCATCGGAGAAAAGTTTGGCGCCTGCCTTTACCAGATCTGTCGTTATGCCCGGCAGATCCAGCCCGAACCGCTCGGTGGCTTCGAGTGTGGCGCGGGCCTCATCCAACCCTGTAGTGAGGGTTTCCTTGACCGTACCATGATCACGAAAAGCATCCATGGTCTTGGGTGGCATGGTATTAACGGTGTCCGGTCCGATCAGCTCATCGACGTACAGTGTATTGGGATGGTCGGGATTCTTGGTGCCGGTAGAGGCCCATAGCAGTCGCTGAGGTTGAGCACCTTTAGCAGCCAGAACTTGCCAGCGTTCGCTTGCTACCATGGCCTGATAATCAGCATAGGCCAGTTTGGCGTTGGCAATAGCAACCCGACCCTTGAGGGACTTGAGCGTTGCGTCGTCATTCCCGGCTTTCAGCTGCTCATCGATCTTTTTCTCGATTTCCGAATCGATCCGGCTGATGAAAAAGCTGGCGACACTGGCTATGCGGCTGATGTCTTCTCCGGCCTGAATACGCGCCTCCAGCCCAGTCATGTAGGCCTCGGCAACAGCGCGATAGGATTCGCGGGAAAACAGCAGTGTCACGTTGACGCTGATCCCTTCGGCAATCAGTTGCTGGATGGCTGCTGCGCCCGCTTCGGTGCCGGGCACCTTGACCATCAGGTTCGGTCGATCGACAGCTTTCCAGAGCCGACGTGCCTCTAATAGGGTGGCCTCGGTATCCATGGCCAGATAAGGCGATACCTCCAGGCTGACGTAGCCGTCCTTGCCGTTTAAACGGTCATAGACAGGCCGCAGAATATCGGCGGCCTGTTGGATGTCTTCGACCGCCAGGTACTCATATACGTCGACCGGTGAGGCATCGGCGCGATTGAGAAAGCGCTCCAAAGAGGCATCGTAATCGGTGCCATGCCCCATGGCCTTTTCAAAGATGGATGGATTGGAGGTAACGCCGGTCAGGCCATCCCGCTCGATGAGCGTCTGCAGCTCACCCTTGCGAAGAAATTCCCGGCTGACGAAATCCAGCCAGACGGCCTGACCGGCCATACCCAACTCTCGCAAGAGGCTGCTCATCATGACCTCCCGGCGTTCGCCTGTTCAGTGGCCAGTTTGACAACGTTTTCAACGGTAAAGCCGTACTTCGCCTGTAGCTTGCCGATCGGTGCAGAGGCGCCAAAGCTGTTCATGACGACCATGGCTCCCTTGCGACCTACGTAACGCTCCCACCCCATCGGGCCAGCCTGCTCGACGGCAACCCGACCGGTTACGTCATCAGGCAGCACGCTTTCTTTATAGGCTTCGTCCTGCTGCTCGAACAGCTCCCAGCACGGCATGGAGACGACACGTGCCGCTATACCGTTTGCTTTGAGCTGCTCATAAGCCTCGACACACAGGCCGACTTCACTGCCGGTACCCATGATGATGACATCTGGCTTGCCGTTTTCGGCATCCGCCAAGACATACGCACCACGCGCCGTACCTTCCGCCGAGGCGTAGCGAGTGCGGTCAAGCGTCGGCATGGGTTGGCGGGAGAGGACGATGCAGGAGGGGCGGTTGGTCTGCTCGAGCGCAACCTTCCAAGCCTGGACGGCTTCGTTGGCATCCCCGGGACGCAGGGTCAGAAGGCCAGGAGTTGCCCTGAGCTGTGCCAGCTGTTCGATAGGCTGGTGAGTAGGTCCGTCTTCGCCGACACCAATGGAGTCGTGGGTAAAGACGAACACCACGGGCAGCTCCATGATCGAGGCCAGGCGAATCGGCGGCTTCATGTAGTCGCTGAACACCAGGAAAGTCGCCGTAAAGGAGCGCAGGTAGCAGAGGGCAAGGCCGTTGGCGATAGCGCCCATCGCGTGTTCACGTACGCCGTAGTGGAGGTTGCGACCGGCAGGTGTCTGCGCTGAGAAGCTTCCAGCGCCGTCAAAGGTCAGCTTGGTCTTGGTAGAGGGCGCCAGATCCGCCGAACCGCCGATCAGCCACGGGATCTTGCTGGCGAAGGCGTTGAGTGCCTTGCCACCGGATTCACGGGTTGCTACGCCCTTAGCGTTGGCTTCGAACTCTGGAAGTGCATCCATCCAGCCTTCAGGCATCTGACCAGCGCGCATGCGGTTGAGCTCGTCTACAAGGGTAGGCTCCTGCTGCTCAAGCGTTTTCAGCGCTGCCTGCCATTGCTCGTATTGGCTTTGCCCGCGCTCAACCATCTGGTCGCGCAGCCAGGTTCGTGCATCGTCCGGCACCAGGAAGTCAGCGTCTTCGGGCCAGCCATAGGATTTCTTGGCGAGACGGATTTCATCAGCGCCCAGTGGCTCGCCATGGGCGGCGGCCGTGTTGTGCTTGTTGGGTGCACCATAACCAATGATGCTGTCGACGATGATCAGGGTTGGCGCATCGTCATGGGCCTGGAAAAACTCGATGGCCTGGCCAAAGGTCAGGGCGTCGTTGGCGTCCTTGACATGGACCACGTTCCAACCATAACCCTTGAAACGTGCGCCAACGTCTTCGCTGAATGTCAGGTCCGTGTGGCCCTCGATGCTGATGGTGTTGTTGTCGTAGATCCAGCACAGGTTGGACAGCTTCAGGTGCCCGGCTACCGAAGCCGCTTCACCGCTGACGCCCTCCATCATGTCGCCATCGCCACATAGCACGTAAACGTTGTAATCGAAGAGGGTAGCGCCGTCACGGTTGAAGCGCTGTCCGAGCCAGCGTTGGGCCATCGCCATGCCAACGCTATTAGCACACCCCTGGCCCAGCGGGCCGGTAGTAGTTTCCACGCCGGTAGTCATGCGGTATTCAGGGTGGCCGGGCGTCTTCGAATCCATCTGACGGAATTGCTTGATGTCATCCAGGCTGACGGCCGGGTTGCCGGAGGGCTGGCCATGCTCGTCGATCTCGGTCACACCGGCCAGATGCAGCAGCGAATACAACAGCATTGACGCATGACCTACAGACAGCACAAAGCGGTCGCGGTTGGGCCAGTCCGGATGCTCAGGGTGGTAGCGCAGGTACTTGCTCCACAACGTATACGCCACGGGCGCCAGGGCCATGGGCGTGCCAGGGTGGCCTGAATTGGCCTTCTGCACGGCGTCCATGGAAAGGGTGCGTATGGTATTCACGCACAGCTGATCACGCTCGATGTTGGGGTCGTTGGAAAAAGTGGTGTTGGCAGAGCACATTGCGGATTCCTCGATTGGAGCGTGGAAGCGAATGGCCGGGATGCCGTCTCGCGGCTCGTCATGGTGCAGGCGATAGGCAAGGACAGCAGCTCGGCTGACCGTGCATGCGGGTTATCCAGGCGCAGGGCCTGGGCTGGCAATCCGGCCGATAGGCTGGCGTTAAGCTACTTCTCGACAGCTGATTCGCATGCGACGGAACAGTACTAGGAGGTGTGAGCTTTCAGGCGGGCGTTTGTTCCTCTTATTTTGCGAGAGAGTGCGTTGAAGGTCTTTAAAGGTATCAGGCCGACACGCGACGACCGGGCACGTGATCCAAACAGCCAGCTTCGTTATCATAGGCACTGACTTTTCTCCCGCGCCCTCCGAGGCGCCGCACCGAGCCCAGCATGAAACAGTACCTAGACCTGATGCGACACGTGCGTGAGCACGGCACCTTCAAAAGCGACCGCACCGGCACCGGCACCTACAGCGTGTTCGGCTATCAGATGCGCTTCAACCTGGCCGATGGTTTTCCCATGGTTACTACCAAGAAGCTGCACCTGCGCTCCATCATTCATGAGCTGCTGTGGTTTCTCAAAGGCTCGACCAATATCGCCTACCTCAAGGAAAACGGCGTTTCCATCTGGGATGAGTGGGCCGATGAGAACGGTGACCTCGGCCCGGTCTACGGTTATCAATGGCGGAGCTGGCCCGCGCCGGATGGCCGTCATATCGACCAGATCGCCAACGTTATCGAGATGATCAAGAAGAATCCCGACTCGCGCCGGTTGATTGTCTCCGCCTGGAACCCTGCCCTGGTGGATGAGATGGCCCTGCCGCCGTGCCATGCGCTGTTCCAGTTCTATGTGGCAGATGGCAAGCTCTCCTGCCAGCTCTACCAGCGCTCGGCGGACATTTTCCTGGGTGTGCCTTTCAATATTGCCAGCTACGCGCTGCTGACCATGATGGTGGCGCAGGTCACGGGTTACGAGCCGGGCGAGTTCATCTGGACGGGCGGTGACAGCCACCTGTACGCCAACCATCTGGAGCAGACGGACCTGCAACTGACCCGCGAGCCGCTGCCCCTGCCTACCATGAAGCTCAACCCAGCGGTCAAAGACCTGTTCGAGTTCACGTTCGATGACTTCGAGCTGGTCGGCTACGAATCCCATCCTCACATCAAGGCGCCCGTCGCCGTTTGATGTATCACTGGAGCGCCCTGCCTGCGTAGGGCGCTCCGGGTCTGAAGCTGTTCATCTGCTCGACTTACAGCTCATCCAGCCGCGTTGCACGTGTCTGCGTGAAGCCGCGGTTATGCTTGCTCAATGGCGAGTTAGGGTCCAGCAGCGAAGTTCGGATGAAGTGCAGGTAACTGCACACGCGGCGCAGCGGCGAGCGTTCGAACTGTCCTGAGTTGGGCTCCTGATGAATCTGGGCGGCTTGTGCCGTCTCGATGGCGTGGTCTACTGCCGACAAGGCCCGCTCCATATGCTTGGGGCAGGGTTGCACGAACAGGCGGATCAGGGCACGCCCCATGATGCGAATAGCCTGTCGCCAGGGTCTCGATTCCTGATAGCAGGGGTGCAGGGGCAGGTTTTCCTGTTCGTAGCGCAACTCGATGATGGCATGACCAATTTCCAGTGACAGGAACATCCAGCGCAGAAGTTGGCGTTGCACGGCGGTATGGCCGGTGGAAAGCACATAGGCCTGGTTGAGCAGGTCGCGGGTACTGCTATCGAAGCCTGATGCCAATCCCTTGAGCTTGCCGCTGATGGCATAGACGACTCGCATGCGTAAATCCTGCTCGAGACGTCCCCATAGCCATGGGCGATTAGGCGGCATGATCACCGCAGCGGCGACCGTGGCGATAAAAGCGGCGAGCAGATAGGACAGGTACTGATTGAAGAAGGCATTGGCATCATACAGCGTGACGTTGGACGGCAAGGCCGCCGAGCAGAACCACACCATCAGCCCTGTGCCATAGCCTGCCCACTGGGGACGGGTGATGAAAAACGCGCCAATGGCAAACACCGGCGACAGCGCGTAGAACAACAGGGAAAAGCCATCCAGTTGGGGCAGCACCCAGAACACCAGAAAAAAGCCGGCCAACGAGCCGGCCAATGTCCCGACGGCCAGTTGCAGGCAGTAACGGCGTGGGTTGGGCGAAGTAGATGAAAGCGCCGAGATCAGGACGGCTGCCAGCGCACAGGTATCACCGCTGGGCCAGGACGTTTCGATCCAGAACAGCCCCAGCACGAGAACCACGAGGGCGCTGCGTATACCGGAAATGGCCGCTGCCATGGGGTTGGCCACGGGGGTGAAGCTTTCCGGGGGCGGCGTCTTGGGTGGCTTGGGACCGTTCAGGGTGGCATAGGCCAGGCAGTAGCTGTAGAGGTCTTCGGCAAAGCGGTAGAGCAGTTCGGCGGCCGTGTTGAAGTCCAGCAGGTCGCCGTCTCCAACCTGTTGATTCTGAAGCTGCGTACGGCCCTCGCGAATAGACTGCATCAGCGGCTCACGGTGTAGCGCGAGCTTTTCTGCCAGACGGGCTGCGTCGGTCTCGGTAGTCAGCCGCTCACCAAACGGTGCAAGCAATGTGGTGATCTCCGAAAGGCAGGGCGAGAAGGCGTCCAGCAGGAGCGGGCGCTGGCGGATCCGGGTCAGTAATTGATTCAAGGCATGGAAGCGGGTGTTGAGCTGCATGAACTGGCTACCCAGATTAGCCAGCCGTCCGCTGCGCTGACGCAGGTGTGGATCTTCGAACGCACTGGCGCTGCGCAGGCTTTCAAAGCCTACGGACTCGGCCGCAAAGCGTGCCGCCAGGGTTTCGAACTGTTCGCGGGTCAACGTGCCGCTCAGACCCTCATGAGCCATGCGGGCGAAGTCACGAAAGCGCAGGGAAAGCGTATTGCGCAGCACGGTGCGGGTCGTCTGCGGCAGGACGATAGCGCTGACTGCACCGGTGCAGCAGATGCCCAGGCCAATCTCCAGTACACGCCACAGGGCCTGCATAAAGGCATTTTCCGGATGGCTCGTGGCTGGCAAGCCGATCAGGCTGGCGGTGTACCCGGCCAGTAGAAAGGCATAACCGCGAAAGTCGCGATAACGTGCAGCGCCCGCCGTACATAGGCCTACCCACATGGCCAGCGAGCCGAGCAGCAGGATCCGTTCCTGGGCGAAGAGGGCAATGAACAGCACCATTACGCTCAGGCCGACCAGCGTTCCGATGATGCGATAGAAACTCTTGGCTAGCACCTGTCCGCTTTGGGGCTGCATGACGATAAAGACGGTGACCAGTACCGTACTGGGTTGGGGCAGCTGCAACCGGTAGGCCAGCCAGAGTGCAATCAGTGCTGTCAGCAGCGCCTTGAAAATGAAGGCCCAGGTAATGCCATCGGTACGGGCCCATTCCAGCAGGGCACGGCGCCAGGCCGAGCGGCTCGGTAATCGACTGGCAAGAGAAATAGCGCGCAACGGTAACCTCGACGCTCAAAGGGCGCACGGAGTGAATCGGTCAGGGTGAAGAACAGCGTTGCAGTCAGCGCAGGGCGATAGCGCACTGACCGTGAAGCGGCGGCAAGATCTTCTTGAACAGACGAGACAGCGGCCTGAACAGACGGGCTGACAGGGGCGTTACGATCAGATAAGGCGGAGCGGGAAGCGGAAGCGTTTTCCGAAACAGTTGCAGCACGGTGGCCTACTCAAACAGTCACTAGCTCAGACGAGCGCTATCCATTCTATGTAGAGCAGGGTGGCGGGAATAAGCAGGAAAATCGTGAAGGATTATTAACTGTAAAGCGAGTAATCAAAGGGTAGGGAGTTGTGCCAGAATTTGCCGCTCTGAGAGGAGTACGATGGACAATCTCTTTAACATGCGTGCTTTCATGTGTGTTGTGGAAGCCGGCAGCTTTACTGCGGCGGCCCAACGCCTTGAGCTTACCACCGCCTACGTTTCCAAGGCGGTCACCAATCTGGAAACACACCTTCAAACCCGTTTACTTCACCGCACTACCCGTCGGATCGCGCTGACCGAGGCGGGGGAACGTTACCTACAGCGTTGCCAACAGATCTTTGCCTACATTCAGGAGGCGGAAGCCGAAGCCAGCCATGCCCATGCGCATCCGGTGGGCAAACTCAAGGTTCATACCATGACCGGCTTGGGCCAGCATTACCTGATCAAGACGATTGCCCGTTACTGCGAGCAATACCCTGAGGTGAACTTCGACCTGCGGCTGACCAATACGTTTACCGATATCCTGGAGGACGGCTACGACGTCTCTGTAATCCTGGCCTCCCAGCTCAAGGATTCAGGCTACTTTTCCAAGCGACTGGGCAGTACCCACAGCATTCTGTGCGCATCGCCGGCTTATCTGGAAAAATACGGCACCCCCCAGACGACGGCTGCCTTGCGTCAACACCGTTGTCTGCGCTTGGTGAACAAGGCTATGTCGCTCGATAAATGGCTGTTCCAGGGGCCCAAGGGCGAAGAGCTGGTCACGATTGATCAGACCCTGTTCCAGGTCAATACGGCGGATGCCCTGATGGAAGCCATCGCTTCTGGCATGGGCATCGGGGCGCTGCCGATCTATGCCGCCGTCAAGGGGCTCAAGGACGGGACGCTACAGCAGGTCCTGCCAAACCACAGCCTGTACCCGCTTAACGTCTATGCGTTGTATCCGTCTCGCCAGTACCTGGATGCAAAGATCCGGACGCTGGTGGACTTCCTGCGCGATACCTTGCCGGGGCTTTTAAAGGTCGACGAGCAGGCTGTGAAGCGGCTGTATGAAGAGGGCCCGGTCAGCGCCTGATGATTAGTCAGGCTGCTGCGCCAATTGCTCGGCCAGGTCTTTGATCTGCTCGCGGCGGTTGGCGTCTCGTAACTTGTGGGAAGCGTTGAGCGAAGACCACTCCGGATGGGCGCGGGCGTGATTCAGGGCGGCAGGAAGCTTGCCCTCACGCCAGCGCTGATCCTCAGGTGTTTCCACTTCGATGGCCTTCATGGCCGCGTGACCGCGGGCATCGAGTGCCTTGACCAGTTGACGCTGGCGTAGGGCGAGCAGGCGCAGCACGGCATCGTCCACGGTCAGCTCACGCTGGCCGCGTAGCTTGCCAAGCAGACGCTGGCCATAATGACCGCCGGTTTGCAGCAATCCGCCTGCCAGGGCACCCAGTGCCGTTGCAGCACCCAGCATCAGGCCACCCGCCAATAGGTCGATACCGGCACCTGCCGCAGCACCGGCAGCAACACCCCCGGTCAGGCGGATACCCAGAATGCGCAGGGTTTCGGGGTTGAATAAATCATCGCCCCAGCGGCCATCCAGTAATGGGAGGTCAGCGGCGCGTGCATCGCCCGAGCGAAAACCGTACAGCTTGAGTAAGTCCTCCACGCAGCGCTGCTCACGCTTACGCAGATCGTCCCGCAGTCGTTGGGTCGCGGCCTTTACTGCGTCGTCCTCTGGTGGCACTACATAGCGGCAGGCGGCGGCGTCGATCAGCAGTTCGGCGATGAGCTGTGCCGCGCTGTGCTGACGTGCCACTGCCTGGGCTTCGTGATCGGCAATCAGGCGCTCCAGGCGTGGACGCGCCGGCTCGATGAGTAAGGCCAGGCTTTCATACAGGCGGCGCTCGCCGTCTTCAGGCGGAGCAACACTGTCGAAGCGCACCAGGGCATGCAGCCCGAGGCGTGCCAGTGCAGTGCGCCATTCTTCCTCGCGATGCTGCTCGGCTGCTACAAAGTTCAAGACGGGCAGCAGTGGCTTGCCGCACCCGGCCAACACGGCCAGTTCATCCTTGTATTTGGCGAGTACCGGCTCGCGGGCATCGACGACATAGAGCCCGGCATCCGAGCTGCGCAGCTGGCGCAGTACCTTGGCCTCCTGCTCGAAGCGGTTGCGGGCCTCGGCGGTATCGAGGAAACGCTCCACGCGAGCGGGGCCATCCAAGCGCTCGCCGGGGCGTTCGAGCTGGTCAAGGTAATCCCGTAGAGCGATGGCATCTTCCAGACCCGGCGTATCGTAGAGTTCGATCAGGGCTTCGCCGTCTACGGAAAGCCGGACACCCTCTACATGACGCGTGGTACTGGCGCGATGAGAGACCTCGCCAAATCCGATGTCGCGGGTCAGTGTTCGCAGCAGGGACGTCTTGCCAACATTGGTATGGCCCACAACAGCCAGAACGAGCGGTTGGGTCATGGGCGTTCTCCTGAGGCGCAGCAGGCGTTGTTGGGCATCGCCTTGCTTACTCCAACCGCGTTCAAACGCCACTTATTCATGTCCAGTCTCCAACCATTCCAGCGGAGACCGTTCTCCGTGGGGAAGTGCCATTCGATCCAGCCCCTGGCGCCAGTCATCGAGGCGGTCGGCATCCAGTTGGGCGTCTACAGGCGCAGGTAGCAGCCAGACGCGGGTAGTACCTGCGCAGCGGGCCAGTTCGCCGATCAGGGACAGGGTGCCTCGGTCCGGTGAACGACGGGGATCGCAGGCAATCACCAGGCGTACGGGCGGATAACGGGTGAGTTGCTCCAGCAAGCGGCGGCGCTGCTGTCCGTCGTCCAGTATACCGGCGTTGCGCACAGTGTCCGGCAGCGTGGGTGGCCAGGCCTGTGTGTCGTCCAGCTCAATCGCGACCAGCACAGCACTTTCACCGGCAACTTCGAGGTTACCGGCAGACGGCTCCGGCAGCTGCTCAGGCGCAGCGTCGTTGACGCCCAGACGCTCGGTGGTGGGCATCAGCTTTTCACGCAGCAGTACATAGCCGGGCTGCTCGATATCCAGCGTCAGTTGCTGGCGGCGGCGTTGCCATTGCCAGAGGCAGAGGGCAAAGAGAAGCGCGCGGGGAATGAGGCCATAGACAATCAGCACGCCTACCAGCCAACCGGCCCAGGCATGACGTGCCGCCTCAAGCCCCTGTGCCGCGTTGCCACTGGCACGAATGGTCTCGATATCCGGCATGGGAAAACCCAGCAATGCAGGCAGCGCACCCAGCGCGTGAGTCATGGTGACAAAGGTATCGCTGCTCAGAATGGTGGTTTCCCAGATAAAGCTGTAGCTGCGGGTCGCCAGCAGGGCAAGCAGGATGCCTAGTGCTGCACTCAAGGCCAGCAGCCAGAGCCCATGCACCAGTGTGCCCACCCCCCAGCGCACCAGCCGTTGACGACCAAGGAGAATAAGCAGTGCCGGGCCAAGCTGGGCTGCGCGAGCATCCCGGGCCAGCTTGCCGGCCAGCCACAGCCAGAGGCGGCCCAACACACTGGCGCTGCGTCCACCGCCGAAAAAGCCGATCAGCCATAACAGCAGGGTCAACAGATGCAGGCCCAACAGACTGCCCAGGGCCCAGAAGACATTGACCGGGCGCACGCCATCGCCCAGAGCACCAAAACCGAGGCCGGCACCGGACAATACGGCCAGAAAGGCGAGTAGCCAGAAGGCGAGGGTGGCACCCTGACGCCAGTGGCGACGGGCTTCGATAAGGCCGTCACGCTGGCCTAACAGATGGGCGCGCAGGTTCAGGCGCTGCATGAAGCTGCCGCCGGCGGCGCGCGCGCGGCGGTTGGCCTCGCTGTCTTCCAGCGGACCGGCTTCTTCCTCGGTCAGGCGGACGGCTTCGGTCAGCCAGAGTGCATCAAGGGTGGAATCGGAAGGGGCAGTAGTGGGTTCGGTCACTCGTCAAACTCGTCCTGGGGATGCGCGGAGGATAACGGGTCGGCATCCAGCGTGTTAACTGGCAAGCCACTGGCAAGGCGGTTGTGCTCTGCTATGCTGCGCGGCTATGAACAAGACACTTCCTCTCAGCTTGATCGTGGCGGTCGCCGACAATGGCGTGATCGGCCACGAAAATCGTCTGCCTTGGCACTTGCCGGCAGAACTCAAATACTTCAAGGCCGTGACCTTGGGCAAGCCGGTGATCATGGGTCGAAAGACCTGGGACTCGCTGGGTCGTCCATTGCCAGGGCGTTTGAATCTGGTCGTCAGCCGTCAGACCGATCTGACGCTCGAAGGTGCCGAAACCTTTACGTCGCTGGATGATGCGGTGACGCGAGCCGAGTCTTGGGCCAGGGAGCAGGGCGCTAGTGAGGTTATGCTGATCGGCGGGGCGCAGCTCTTCATCGAGGCGCTGCCTGATGCGGATCGTTTCTACCTCACCCGTGTAGCACTGGAGCCGGAAGGGGATGTGTATTTCCCCGAATGGGATGAGCAGCAGTGGCAGCGGGTATCGCGTGACGAGCACCCGTCCGAGGATGGCCGTCCGGCATACGCGCTGGAAGTGTGGGAACGCAAGCGCTAGGCGCTGCGCATGTTGATTGCCTGTAAAACGGGGCGCCTATCAGGCGCCCCGTTCGTTCTAGAAATATTTCAACCACGTGATATCGCGGCGGCGCGCCTTAAGGTGGGCAAACCAGCGAACCGGCCAGTAGAACGCAAAGGCCAGCACGATGGCGCTGATCCACAAGGCCCAGACATGATCAAAGCCAAAGTACGTTCCCTGATTGAGGCCGAACAGGGCAACGGCAATCCGGTACAGCACGCCCAACACGTACAGATGCAGGATGTAGAAGAACATCGGTGCCGCGCCAAACACGGTAAACCAGTGCAGCAGGCGGCTTTCCGGCTTGCGCTCGAACAGCACGAGTAATAACAGGCCCAGGCCCAGTGTAAGCGAGAGGAATAGCAGGGAGGGTGGGTACTTGGTGATGTTCAGAAAGCTCATCACCGTCAGCAGGAGTGTTTCTCCGGTGACCCACTGCTGCGCCTGACCATAGCCATTGATCATCCGCAATACCAGGAAGATCAACAGGGCGCCAAGCCCCCAGCCTAGCAGACGCTTCTGGCGCTCGGACGGGTTCAGCTGGGTAAACCATGGGCCTACGGCATAGCCCAGCGCAATTACGCCAATCCAGGGCAGAAGCGGATAGGACGTCCGCAGCCGCAGGCTTTCGCCCAATTCGATCCAGCCGCGATCATGCAATATCGCCCATGGGACATGGAAGGGCGAGCCTGCCGGAAAATGCACCCCGTCCAACAGATTGTGCCCGGCTACCAGCACGAGGCCGATGGCGATCAGCGCTGCGCGGGGCAGCCAGACCAGTGCCGACAGCATGATCATGCTCAGGCCAATGGCCCAGATCACTTGCAGATAGATCACCTTGGGTGGGAACTGGAACGTCCAGGCCAGGCTGACCAGCGTAAATTCCAGAATGACCAGAAATAGCCCGCGCTTGAACAGGAAGCTGGAAACCGCAGCCCGATCATTGTGCTTTGCGCCATAAAGAAAGGCACCCAGGCCTGTCAGGAAGACGAAGACCGGTGCGCACAGGTGACTGGCAATCCGGCTGAAGAACAGGTCAGGTGAGGTCGAGGCGACATCCATGGGGTCGATGACCTGCCGATGCAGGAAGAACGTTTCGCGAACATGATCGAGCAGCATGAATACAATCACGAGCCCGCGCAGGGCATCGATGCTTTTGAGGCGGTGGGACATTGAGGTCATTTAAGGTCGTTCCATGAGGCACATCAGCAGATATTGCAGTCTGTAATGTTATCTTATTTCAATGTTGTATCCCTGGTTCTGCCACATTTGGTTACGGTTTGGCTGACCCCTGTGATTATCTGAATAACGCTCAAGATCCTGATTTTTCTACTTTCAAGCCAAAAGGACTTTTTCGCTTCGCTTGTGGAAATAAAATTCCAAAATAGAAAACATGGAAAAAATGTTTGATTAATACGTGAAGACGTTTTAGGCTGATTTCAACTCGTTCAGCACCCCGGTGCGAAAGACCGCAGGCCGATAAAAATAAATAGGAGCCACCATGGGCGACACAACCTTTGCCAATGGACGTCAGCTGGATGTCATCTGTCTTGGGCGCCTCGGCGTCGATCTGTATGCACAGCAGATCGGGGCACGGCTCGAAGATGTAAGCAGTTTTGCCAAGTACCTGGGCGGCTCGTCCGCCAACATCGCCTTCGGCACCGCCCGGTTGGGGTTGAAGTCCGCCATGCTGACCCGCGTCGGCGATGACCATATGGGCCGCTTCCTGGTGGAATCTCTGAACAAGGAAGGCTGTGATACCCGGGCCATCAAGGTCGATCCTGAGCGGCTCACCGCCATGGTCCTGCTGGGAATCAAGGACCGTGAAACCTTTCCTCTGGTGTTCTATCGCGAAAACTGCGCCGACATGGCGCTGCGCGAGGAAGACATCGACGAATCCTTCATCGCTTCAAGCAAGGCCTTGCTCATCACCGGTACGCATTTCTCCACCGAGGGCGTCTACAAGGCGAGCAGCCGTGCGCTGGACTATGCCGAGAAGCACAACGTCAAGCGTGTACTGGACATTGACTATCGTCCGGTGCTTTGGGGTCTCACCGGTAAGGCGGATGGTGAGACCCGTTTTATTGCCAATGCGGAGGTAAGCGCCCATGTTCAGCGTATCCTGCCGCGTTTCGATCTGGTCGTCGGAACTGAAGAAGAGTTCATGATTGCCGGGGGCTCGGATGATCTGCTGACTGCCCTTCGCAAGGTGCGTGAAGTCAGCGAGGCGACACTGGTGGTCAAGCTGGGCGCTCTGGGCTGCACCGTGATCCATGGCGAGATTCCAGAGCGCCTGGAGGACGGTAGCATCTACCAAGGCATCCGTGTGGAAGTGCTCAACGTGCTGGGCGCAGGTGACGCGTTCATGTCCGGTTTCCTGCGCGGGTGGCTTACCGGCGGTGATGATGAGCGTTGCTGTCAGCTGGCTAATGCCTGTGGCGGTCTGGTCGTCTCCCGTCATGCCTGTGCACCGGCCATGCCTACCCTGGCGGAGCTCGATTATTTCTTCAACAGCCCGATACCGATTATCCGACCGGATCTGGACCCTGCGCTCAATCGCCTGCATCAGGTAAGCGTGCCGCGCAAGACCTGGCAACCGCTGTACATCTTTGCCTTCGATCACCGCGGTCAGCTGGTGGAGCTGGCGCAGCAGGCCGGGCGCGACCTCAAGGCCATTCCCGAGCTGAAGCAGCTGTTCATCCGTGCCATCGAGCGGGTGGAAGCGGATCTGAGGGAGAACGGCGTACAGGGCGATGTTGGTTTGCTGGCCGATGAGCGTTTCGGCCAGGATGCCCTCAATACGGCAACGGGGCGTGGCTGGTGGATTGCCCGCCCGGTGGAATTGCAGGGCTCGCGTCCCCTGGCGTTCGAGCATGGCCGTTCCACTGGCAGCAATCTCATCAAGTGGCCTCAGGAGCAGATCATCAAGTGTCTGGTGCAGTTTCACCCGGACGATGAGCCTGAGCTTCGCCTTGAGCAGGAAGCTCAGCTCAAGGGGTTATATGAAGCGGCTCAGGTCAGCGGGCATGAGCTGCTGCTGGAGGTGATTCCGCCGAAGAACCACACCTCCGATCAGCCGGATGTGCTCTACCGCGCCATCAAGCGGCTCTACAACATCGGAATCTACCCCAACTGGTGGAAGATCGAGTCCCAGCCTGAGGCGGTGTGGGAAAAGTTGGATGAGCTCATCACCGAGCGCGATCCGTATTGCCATGGGGTTGTGCTGCTGGGACTCAATGCACCGGCCGAAGAGCTGGCTGAAGGGTTCCGTCATGCCAGTGCCAGCAAGACCTGTCGCGGGTTTGCCGTTGGCCGGACGATCTTTCAGGAGCCGAGCCGCGCCTGGCTTGCCGGTGAGATCGATGACGAAGCGTTGATCAGCCGGGTGCAGTCGACCTTCGAGTTCCTGATCAAATCCTGGCGTGAGGCTCGCCGCCTGGGCTGATACGTCTCGACTTTTCGCACTACCAGACAACAACAAGATTAGGTGTGGCAACCATGACGAATTCACCGGTCAAGATCGGGATCAATCCGATCTCCTGGAGCAATGACGACCTCCCTTCGCTGGGGGGCGAAACCCCGCTGAGCACAGCGCTGCGCGAGGGCAAGGAGATCGGTTACCAGGGGTTTGAGCTCAACGGCAAGTTTCCCAAAACGCCTGAAGGCGTGCGTGACGTGCTGGGCGAGTACGGGCTGGAGCTGGTGTCCGGCTGGTACTCAAGCCTCATGGCGCATCGCAGCGCAGAAGATGAAATCAAGGGCATTGCCAAGCATTGCCGCCTGTTGGCCGAAAATAACGCCAAGGTCCTGGTATATGGCGAAGTGGCCGGTTCCATTCAGAGCAAGCGGGTCCCTCTGGTTGAGCGTCCACGCTTTTATACAGACGAGCAGTGGAAGGTTTACGGCGACAAGCTGACGGCTCTGGCACGCTTCACCCAGTCCCAGGGGGTGCGTCTGGCCTACCACCACCATATGGGTGCCTATGTGGAGTCCCCCGAGGACATTGCTCGGCTGATGGAGGTGACTGGCGAGGAAGTCGGGCTCCTGTTCGATGCTGGTCACTGTTACATGGGCGGTGGCGATCCGCTGGCCGTATTAAAGAAACATATCGACCGCGTTTGCCATGTGCACTTCAAGGACGTTCGCAAGAATGTCGTGCAGCTGGCCCGTAACAACCAATGGAGTTTCCCGGATTGCATCGTCAACGGCACCTTTACGGTGCCCGGCGATGGCGATATCGATTTTGCGCCACTGCTCGACACCTTGTATGCCGCTAATTACCGCGGCTGGCTGGTAGTGGAGGCCGAACAGGATCCGGCCGTGGCACCCAGCTATCTCTACGCCCAGAAAGGGTATGAAACGCTGCGCGCACTGGTATCCCGCGCCAATGCTCGACTCACCCTTTATTAAGAGGAGGTTGTATGGATTTGCTCGTCAAAGGCTCCGCTGAACGCCGCACGCTGGTCCAGGTACCTGACAACGCACTCGAATACGTGGGCTTTTCGGCCCATAAGCTCAAGGATGGCGATGAGCTGCCTGTGAACGGACAGGACAGAGAAGTGTGCATCGTACTGCTGACCGGCAAGGCGACCATCAAGGCGAACCACCCGCAGAAGGGTGCGTTTACCTGGGAACATATTGGCGATCGCCAAAGCGTGTTCGAGGACAAGTCACCCTATGCAGCTTATCTGCCGCCCGCTACCGAAGCCCTGGTGGTAGCCCACGGTGATGCGGAAATTGCTGTATGTCTGGCGCCGGGCAATCCAGAAGAAACGTTGCCGCCCCGGCTGATCGAGCCGGCGACCATGAAGCGTTCAACCCGAGGCAAGGACGCCAACACCCGTTACGTCTGCGACATCCTGCCGGACACGGCCGAGGCGCATTCGCTGCTGGTCGTAGAGGTGATCACGCCGTCTGGTCATTCCTCCAGCTATCCGCCCCACAAGCACGACACGGATGACCTGCCGGCACAGAGCTTTCTGGAGGAGTCCTACTACCACCGTCTGAATCCGCCCCAGGGCTTTGCCTTCCAGCGTGTCTATACCGACGACCGCAGCATCGATCAGGCCATGACCGTGGAAAACAACGATGTGGTACTCGTTCCCAAGGGCTACCACCCGGTTTCCGTACCCTGGGGATACACCTCCTATTACCTCAACGTGATGGCCGGGCCTAAGCGTGTCTGGAAATTTCATAACGACCCGGCCCATGAGTGGCTGCTTCAGGGCTGATCCGCTTCAACACCGAACTCCCGCCATGGTTGGCGGGAGCCACGACAACGCGCTTCAAGGAGTGCACGAGCCGAATACACGATCAGAAGCAACTTCGTAGTAGCTGACTTCTGGAAACCCAAGAACAAGAACCAGAGCGAGCGATATGACGATCCCTACTTCCACCCATGCACATCGCCATGACATCGGTTATGTGCTGAGAATCTGCGCCGTGGCGGCGTTAGGCGGCATTCTGTTCGGGTATGACACTGCTGTCATTTCCGGCGCTGTGGACTCGCTGCGTGCGTATTTTTCCCTGTCTGCGGCCGAGACCGGCTGGGCGGTTTCCAATGTGGTCATCGGCTGCGTCGTCGGTGCCTTGAGCGCAGGCTGGGTAGCCGGCTGTCTGGGTCGTAAGAAGGCGCTCGTTCTGGCCGCTGTGCTGTTTACCGTGTCGGCGGTAGGGGCGGCGGTGGTCGACAGCTTCGTCTGGTTTGTCATCTACCGCATGATTGGCGGGTTGGCCGTGGGTCTGGCGGCTACGGTCTCGCCCATGTATATGTCCGAGGTCTCGCCCAAAGGCATGCGGGGGCGCGCCCTGGGCATGCAGTCGATTGCCATCGTCGCCGGCCAGGTGATCGTCTTTACCGTGAATTACCTGATTGCCCGTGATGTAGCAGCGGAGTGGCTGGTCGATTACGGCTGGCGCTGGATGATCGGCTCCGAAGTCGTGCCCTGCATTCTCTTCTGCATCATGGTATTCACCATTCCGGAGTCGCCCCGCTGGCAGGTGATGGTCGGTCAGGACGATAAGGCCCTGAAGACGCTGACACGTATTTCCAACGCCGAGCATGCCGGGCATCTCCTGGCAGAGATCAAGGACTCATTGAAGCAGGACCGCCAGGGCTGCCCGCAAAAAGTGGAGCTGCGCAGGTCCGGCTTGGGGATGATCCTGTTTGTCGGGTGCATGCTGGCCATGCTTCAGCAGGTCAGCGGCGTGAACGTGATGATGTATTACGCGCCGATGGTACTCAAAGGCGTCACCGCCAGTACCGAGTCCGCGTTGTTCCAGACCATCTGGATTGGCGTGATGCAGCTGGTGGGCACGCTGATCGGCGCCTGGCTGATCGACCGCGTCGGCCGGATTCCGCTGATGAAGTACGGCACCATCGGCTCGGTCAGCGGACTCCTGATCACTTCTTACGCCATGTACACCCATCAGGACGGCTACCTGACGCTGTTCGGGATGCTGCTGTTCATGCTGCTGTATGCGTTGTCCTGGGGAATCGGCACCTGGGTTCTGATCTCTGAGATTTTTCCGAATCGTCTGCGCTCGCTGGGCATGAGTGTGGCCGTGTGCAGCATGTGGATTGCCAACTTCCTGGTGACCCAGACATTCCCGATGATCAATGACCATCCCTACCTGATGAGCACATTCAATGGTGCCTTCCCGATGTGGCTGTTCGCAGGCTTTGGCGTGTTCAGCTACTGGTTCGTCATCCGTTTCGTCCCTGAAACCCGTGGTGTATCGCTGGAAAAAATGGAAGGCGTGATGCTGGCCAAGATTCGCCGCCAGCCCATGTCGACCAGTACTCGGAAAGCCGGTCGGGCCTTGTCATCCAAGCCCATTTGATAAGTGCGGATCGCGGTAAGGATCCATTGGTTTTGTTAGCTACGCCGTGCTTCGAGCGGCCCCGAAGGAGTTCGACATGAGTCAAGAAACAGTCATCGGCCATTACATCAATGGTCAGGTCCAGGAAGCGGGCACCGAGCGTTACAGCGATGTGTTCAATCCGGCGTTGGGGCAAGTGAAGGCCCGTGTGGCCCTGGCGACCACCCAAACGGTGAATGAAGCTGTCGCAGCCGCCAAGGCCGCGTTTCCGGCCTGGTCCGAACAATCGGCTCTGCGCCGTTCGCGCATCCTGTTCAAGTTCAAGGAGCTGTTGGACAAGCACCACAAGGAGCTGGCGCAGCTCATCACGTCTGAACATGGCAAGGTCCTGTCCGATGCCATGGGGGAAGTCACCCGTGGCATCGAGGTTGTCGAGTTTGCCTGCGGTGCGCCCCATCTGATGAAGACAGCGTTCACCGACAACATCGGTGGTGGCATCGACAACTACAACATGCGTCAGGCGCTAGGCGTTTGTGCCGGGATCACGCCGTTCAACTTCCCGGTCATGGTGCCGCTGTGGATGATCCCGATGGCACTGGCCACCGGCAATACCTTTATTCTCAAGCCTTCCGAGCGCGATCCTTCCGCCAGCCTGCTCATGGCGGATCTGCTCAAGCAGGCCGGTTTGCCCGATGGTGTGTTCAATGTGGTACAGGGTGACAAGGAAGCCGTAGACGCCTTGCTGCAACACCCGGATGTCGAAGCCATCTCCTTCGTGGGTTCTACACCCATCGCCGAATACATCTACCAGGAAGGCACCCGCCGCGGTAAGCGCGTTCAGGCCCTGGGTGGCGCGAAGAATCACATGATCGTCATGCCGGATGCTGATCTGGATCAGGCGGCCGATGCCTTGATCGGTGCCGGTTATGGCTCCGCCGGTGAGCGCTGCATGGCGATTTCCATCGCCGTGGCCGTAGGCGATGTGGGCGACAAGCTGATCGAAAAGCTTTTGCCCCGCATCGACAACCTCCGTGTCCGCAACGGCATGGAAGGCGACGCCGACATGGGCCCGCTGGTGACTGCCCAGCACAAGGCCAAGGTCGAGGGCTACATCACCAAAGGTGTTGAGGAAGGTGCGCAACTGATCGTCGACGGTCGCAACTTCAAGGTGCCGGGTGCCGAGAATGGCTTCTTTGTTGGCGCAACCCTGTTCGACCAGGTCAAGCCCGGGATGACCATCTACAAGGACGAGATCTTCGGCCCAGTGCTGGGCATCTTGCGCGTGCCGGACTTTGCCTCGGCCGTCGAGCTGATCAATGCCCATGAATTTGGCAATGGCGTGTCCTGCTTTACCACCGACGGTGGCGTCGCCCGCGCGTTTGCCCGCTCCATCCAGGTGGGCATGGTCGGTATCAACGTACCGATTCCTGTTCCCATGGCCTGGCATTCCTTTGGTGGCTGGAAGCGCTCCCTGTTTGGCGACCACCACGCCTATGGCGAGGAGGGCATCCGCTTCTATACCCGTTACAAGAGCGTCATGCAGCGCTGGCCCGATAGCATTGCCAAGGGTGCCGAGTTCAGCATGCCGACCGCCAAATAACCCATACCCTAAACCAGCACTGCGTTTATCGAATCCTGGAGAACAACAAGATGAGCCAGCCCTTACGTTTTGCCCTTAACCGCATGGTTGCCCCACGCCTGCCGCTGGAAGAGTTCATCTCGCTTGCCACTACCCTCAATGCCGATGCCATCGAAATCCGCAATGATTTGAAAGGTATCGAGATCGAGGACGGCACCCCAGCCCAGCGTGTACGCCAGCTGTGCCAGGAGAAGGGCATCCGTGTGCTGTCGATCAATGCGCTGTATCCCTTCGATGTGTGGAATGACGAGCGTCGTGCCCAGACGTTAAAGCTGGCAGCCTACGCCCGCGACTGTGGCGCAGAGGGTCTGGTCATGTGCCCGCTCAATGATCCCAAAGACCCGCGTAGCGAGGCCGAACGCGCCCGTGACCTGCATACCGCGCTGACCGAGCTGGCGCCTATCCTGCGTGAGCACGGCATCCTGGGCTTTGTGGAGCCGCTGGGCTTTGAGGAATGCTCGCTGCGCCGCAAGCGTGATGCCGTAGACGCTATCAATGCCGTAGGCGGGCGCGATGTGTTCCGTGTCGTGCATGACACCTTCCACCATCATTTGGCAGGTGAGCAAGAGTTCTTCCCTGAGATGACCGGTCTGGTGCACATCTCGGGTGTGGAGGACGGTGCGCTGCCGTTGAACACCATCCGTGATGGCCACCGCGTGCTGGTGGGCGAGGCCGACATCCTGGGCAATGCCGCACAGGTCCGTGAGCTGCTCAAGCTGGGCTATAACGGCCACCTGTCGTTCGAGCCGTTCGCCGAAAGCGTCCATGCGCTGACGGATATCCAGCCGTCATTGCTAGCCAGCATGCAGCATCTGAAAGCACGTGTAGACGCTGCCAAAGGGCAGGCGGCCTAAGCAGAGACAGTACCTATAACAAAGGGAAGGCAGGGCGGCACATGTCGCCCTGTACTCGACCCCAGGCGTGGAATTGAAAGGGTGACAACATGAGTACAACACGACTGACCATGGCCCAGGCGCTGGTGAAGTTTCTCGATAACCAGTACGTGAGCGTCGATGGGGTTGAAACCAAGTTCGTCAAAGGCATCTTTACCATCTTTGGTCATGGCAACGTGCTGGGGCTTGGACAGGCACTGGAACAGGACCCGGGTGAGCTCATTGTCCATCAGGGCCGCAATGAGCAAGGCATGGTTCATGCCGCCGTTGGCTATGCGAAGCAGAAGCTGCGTCGCCAGATCTATGCCTGCACGTCATCGGTCGGTCCGGGTGCGGCCAACATGATCACGGCGGCAGCCACTGCAACCGCCAACCGTATTCCGGTGCTGCTCCTGCCGGGGGACGTCTATGCCAGTCGCCAACCCGATCCGGTGCTGCAGCAGATCGAACAGTCCCATGATCTGTCCATCAGTACCAACGATGCGTTCCGGGCTGTCAGCAAATACTGGGATCGCATCACGCGTCCCGAGCAGCTGATGACCGCCGCCATCAATGCCATGCGCGTACTGACCGACCCGGCCGAAACCGGTGCCGTAACCCTGGCCCTGCCGCAGGACGTACAAGGCGAGGCCTACGATTACCCGGATTACTTTTTCCAGAAGCGCGTGCACCGTATCGACCGCCGCCCAGCCACTGAGGCCATGCTGGAAGACGCCGTGGCGCTGCTCCAGGGCAAGCGCAAGCCGCTGCTGATTTGTGGCGGTGGGGTCAAGTACTCAGGCGCAGCCGAAGCCCTACAGCGCTTTGCCGAGCGCTTCGAAATTCCGTTCGCCGAGACCCAGGCGGGCAAGAGCGCCATCGTCTCGGCCCATGAATTGAACGTGGGGGGAATCGGCGAGACGGGTTGCCTGGCAGCGAATATGCTGGCCAAGGAAGCCGACCTGGTCATTGGCGTCGGCACGCGTTACACCGATTTCACCACCTCGTCCAAGTGGATTTTCCAGAACCCGGACGTCCAGTTTATCAACCTCAACGCCAGTGCCTTCGATGCCTACAAACTCGATGCCGCGCAGGTCGTTGCGGATGCGAAGGTAGGGCTGGAAGCGCTAGGCGAAGCCTTGGGTCGTACCGGCTACAAGGCGCAATGGGGCGATGCACCGCAGCAGGCCCGCGCCAAGCTCAAGGAGGAAATCGACCGTGTCTATAGCGTTGAATACGGCACTGAAAACTTTGTGCCGGAGATCGACGATCACCTGCCACGTGCCGTGCTCGAAGAGTTTGTCGAGCTGACCGGCTCCAGCCTGACCCAGAGCCGCGTGCTGGGTGCGCTGAACGAAACCCTGGCCAACGAAGACATCATTGTTGCCGCTGCCGGCAGCCTGCCGGGCGATCTACAGCGGGCCTGGCGCAGCAAAGGCACCAACACCTATCACCTGGAGTATGGCTACTCCTGCATGGGCTATGAAATCAACGCAGCCCTAGGCGTGAAGATGGCCGAGCCCGAGCGAGAGGTTTATGCCCTGGTCGGCGATGGCTCCTACATGATGCTGCACTCCGAACTGGCAACGTCCATTCAGGAACGCCAGAAGATCAACGTGATCCTGTTGGACAACATGACGTTCGGCTGCATCAACAACCTGCAGATGGAGCACGGCATGGACAGCTTTGGTACCGAGTTCCGCTATCGCAACCTAGAAACCGGCAAGCTCGATGGTGGTTTTGTCCCCGTGGATTTCGCCATGAGCGCCGCCGCCTATGGCTGCAAGACTTATCGTGTAAAAACGCTGGACGAACTGCATGCCGCGCTGGAAGACGCGCGTCGGCAGACGGTCTCCACGCTGATCGATATCAAGGTCCTGCCCAAGACCATGATTCACAAATACCTCTCCTGGTGGCGCGTCGGTGGTGCCGAAGTCTCCACCAGCGAGAAGGTCCAGGCAGTGTCACGCATGCTCAAGGAGAACACTGCCAAAGCACGACAGTATTGATTTGCAGAGCGGTGATGGGCTGAGTTCAGCGATGCCTATCACGCCCGGTATTACCCCAACGTTTTTCGAACAAGAATTCCAAACGGAGAATGACCATGACACTGCGTATCGGCGTAATCGGAACAGGGGCTATTGGACAGGATCACATTCGTCGGTGCAGTCATGCACTGGTGGGCAGTACAGTCGTGGCGGTCAACGACATCAATCAGGAGCAGGCCGCCAAGGTCGTCCAGCAGCAGGGCATTGAAGCCGAGGTTTATGCCAGCGGCCACGACCTGATCAATGCACCGGAAGTGGACGCCATTCTGGTTACCTCCTGGGGGCCAAGTCATGAAGAGTTCGTGCTGTCGGCCATCTCGGCCGGCAAGCCGGTCTTCTGCGAAAAACCGCTGGCCGTCACGGCAGAGGGCTGCAAGAAAATCGTCGAGGCTGAGATGGAGCATGGCAAGCGGCTGGTGCAGGTCGGTTTCATGCGTCCTTACGATCAAGGCTATCGCGCGCTCAAGGCCGTGATCGACAGCGACAAGATCGGTGAGCCGCTGATGATTCACGCGGCGCACCGCAACCCGACGGTAGGCGAGTCCTATACCACCGAGATGGCCATCGTCGACACGCTGATCCATGAGATTAATGTCTTGAGCTGGTTGCTGGATGACCAGTATGTGTCAGCCCAGGTCATTTATCCCCGCAAGACGTCCCAGGCCTTTGCTCACCTGAAAGACCCGCAGATCGTGCTGCTGGAAACTGCCAAGGGCACCCGCATCGACGTCGAAGTCTTTGTTAACTGCCAGTACGGCTACGACATTCAGTGCGAAGTTGTTGGCGAGCGTGGCATTGCCAAGCTGCCGGAGCCTGCTTCTGTGCAGATGCGCAGCGGCGCCAAGTTGTCCACCGAAATTCTCATGGACTGGAAGCAGCGCTTCATCGATGCCTATGACGTAGAGCTGCAAGCTTTTATCGACGGTATCAAGGCAGGCAAGATCACCGGACCGTCCTCTTGGGATGGTTACACCGCCGCCGTGACCGCCGATGCCTGTGTCGCTGCCCAGCGTAGCGGCGCCATCGAGCCGATCCGCCTGCCGCAGCGTCCTGCGTTCTATGAATAAGCCGTCACTATAACCAATAAACAGGCCTCTTCCTGAGGGAGAGGCCGCCAGAGGAGCACAGATCATGCGTATTTGTCTGGACCCAAACATGTATCGCTTTCTGCCTATTCCCAAGATGGTGGATAAGGTGGCAGAGCTGGGTTACGAATACATCGAGCTGTCCCCACGGGACGATTTCCTGCCGTTCTACAAGTATCCACGCGTCGACAAGGCTCGGATCCGTGAATTCAGAAAGGCGCTGAGCGATACCGGTGTAAAGCTGTCCTCGCTGCTACCGGTCTATCATTGGGCTGCACCGGATGAGGAGCTGCGCAAGGCAGCGGTTCGTAACTGGAAGCGCGCTATCGAGATCTCCGTGGAAATGGACTGCGATCTCATGAACACCGAATTCAGTGGTCAGTCGGACCAGCCGCTGGTGTGCGAAAACCAGTTCATGAAGTCCATGGAAGAGCTCCTGCCCATCTTTGAGCGTGAAGGCATTAAGCTCGACATCCAGGCGCATCCCTATGACTTCAGCGAGCGCAACAACGAGTCGGTCGACCTGATCCGTGGCCTCGACAAAGACTTCGTGAACTACCTGTACGCTGCGCCACACACCTTTTTCTACGATGACGGCAAGGGCGATATCGCCTCGATGCTGCATTACGCCGGGGACAAACTGACCCACGTGATCATTGCCGACACCTGGAATCATCGAGCTTCGTCGGGTCTGCGCTATATCGTCAACCCACCAGGCGTCAACGCCACCGTCCACCAGCACTTGGATATCGGGCAAGGCGAAGTGGACTGGGAGGCCTTCTTCTCTACGTTGCGGGAAATGAAATTCGACGGTATCGCTACCGTCGCCGTCTTCGGCTTTGAAGACCGGGCCGATGAGTCGAGCCGCTTCATGCTGGAGCGCGTCAAGCAGGAACTCGGCTAATACGCCCTTCTGGCCGGGAGTGTTTGCAGGCTCCCGGCTTGCGCAGCCGTCATGCAAGACGGCTATTTCCCCTACTAAAAAAGGACCCTGACGCGCTTCGTTGTTGGACACAGGGTAGGCCTGTTATTGCTCGGAGGTTTTATGCGTGTTGGTTTGGTGGGTTATGGTAAGGGCGGACGGTTTTTCCATGCGCCCCTGATCACGTCAGTGTCACCTATCGCCCTGGTGGGTGTCGTGATACGTTCACCTGAGCGCCGCGCCGAATTGCAACAGGATTATCCCGGCGTACCCGCCTACGACACGCTAGCCGAGCTGATCGATGCCGGTGTTGATGCTGTGGTAATTTCCACGCCGCCCGAAATCCGGGAAGGCATGATTCTGGAGGCTGTCTCCAGAGGCGTTCCCGTCGTCAGCGACAAGCCGTTTGCCCTGGACGAATCGCGTGCTCAACTACTGATCTCAGCCGCCCGCGAAGCTGGCGTACCACTCACGGTTTACATGAACCGCCGTTGGGACTCGGACATCCGTACCGCTCGCCGGATGATTACGTCAGGCAAGTTGGGCGAAGTCCTTACATTCGAATCGCGTGTGGAAACCTTTGTATCCGGCACTCGGGGTAACGCCAGTGGTGGAGGTTTATTGCGGGATCTGGGCAGTCATCTGGTCGATCAGGCGCTCTGGCTGTTCGGATCGGTACGCTCGGTCTATGCCGAGGTCCGTTTCATGGATGAGCAGCAGCAACTCGATGAGGACTTCTTCCTGTCGCTTACCCATCAAAACGGTGTCATCTCACGTCTCTGGGGCAGTACGATTCAGCACAATCCAGGGCCTCGACTCAAGGTTAACGGCACCGAAGGCTGCTATCGGATCGAGTGCCTGGATGGGCAGGATCAGGCACTCCTGGCGGGACGTTCACCCAAGACCGAGCGGGACCGCTGGGGCGTTGAGGACCACCTGCGCTGGGGCTGGATGCAGCATGGCGAAGAGCGTGAGCTGGTGCCCTCCGAGCGGGGCCGCTGGGACCTCTTCTATGAGCACCTGGCAGCTGCCCTGAGCGGAAAAGGCGAACTGCCTGTTTCGTTGGAAGACGCCCTGGAAACCACACGCATCCTTGATGCCGCCCGCCGCAGTGCTCAGCAGGGTCAGGTTATTACGCAGGGCTGATCATCTCGTTCTCATCCTTATAGAAGCCTGGAGCCGAGAATTGCTTCCCGGCTTTACAACGCCTGCAAACTGCCATTTTCTGCCACTGTTACGATAAAAAAAGATAATTCTATATGCTGTTGCTTTGGAAATTAAATTCCAATACAGTCTGAATCAGATTGACGATTTCACGACCCATACAGGGCTTGTACGGGCAGGCCGATAAAAACAAAAAGGTGCCGTCGATGAACGATAATCCTCTCTGCGCTCAAGCGGCCTTTCTGGCCGCGCCGCCTCGCTTTTCCTACCCGGTCTTTTACCTGACTGGTTCCTGCTGCCTTCTGGCTTGCCTGGGTAATCGCCAAGAATGACGCGTTCCTGTTCGTAAGAAAGGGGAGTCCCGCCCTGGGGCTCTGCTTGATCGTGATGCACTTCCACCCATAACACTCACAATATCTGGAGTCATTCACCATGCAGATGAGCAAACAAATCGCCGCCGCAGCCCTGTCGCTGTTCATGGCTACAACCACTATGGCAGCCGATATCAAGGTCGGGGTCAGCATGGCGCAGTTTGACGACAACTGGCTGACGTACCTGCGCGAGTCGATGGCCAGGAAAGCCAAGGATGAAGGCGTTCAGTTGCAATTCGAGGATGCCCGCAGCGATGTGGTCAAGCAGCTCAACCAGGTACAAAGCTTTGTAAGCCAGAAGGTCGACGCCATTATCGTCAACCCGGTCGATACTGCAGCTACCCGTAATATCACCGAGGCGGCGACGAAAGCCGGGATTCCGCTGGTGTATGTCAATCGCCGCCCGGATGAGGAAAACCTGCCAAAAGGCGTGGTTACAGTGACATCCAACGACCTGGAAGCCGGACGCCTGCAGATGCAGTACCTGGCCGATAAAATGGGCGGTAAGGGGAATCTGGTCATCATGCTGGGCGATCTGGCCAACAACTCCACGCATAACCGCACCAAGGGGGTAAAGGAGGTTCTGGCCAAGTATCCCGATATCAAGGTAGTAGAAGAGCAGACGGCCAATTACATGCGTGACAAGGGCATGGACCTGATGAGCAACTGGCTCCTGTCAGGTAAGGAGTTCGATGCGGTTTCGTCCAACAACGATGAAATGGCAATTGGCGCGGCCATGGCGCTACAGCAGGCCGGCAAGGCAAAGGGCTCGGTATTGATCGGAGGCGTTGACGGCACGCCAGATGGTCTGGCTGCGGTCAAGCGCGGCATGCTGGCCGCATCTGTCTTTCAGGATGCCAAAGGGCAGGCTGATGGCGCCGTGGAGGCAGCCGTAAAGCTGGCAAAAAAGGAGCCGGTTGAGCAAAACGTTTGGATTCCCTATGAGCTGATCACGCCCGAGAATGTGGATTCGTTCCAGAGCCGCATCAAGCACTAACGCAATACTGTCTTTTGCGCCGCGTTCTGCGGCGCTACTCCCTCACTGATTCCAGTACGCACCATGGACTCGCTTTTGCTGCTTTGCATAGGGTGGGGCAGCGGCAACACCTTGGCAGTTCAGTACGGAGCCGGGTGTGGCGCTAGGGCCTATAGGACCGACGGATTATGACAAGGGTAGCGCCAGTTTCCGGGTGGTTGAGTTTTTCGACTGGCAGGCAACCCGGCGCTTTGGCAGCCAGTTCCAGATGATATATCCGCGTGACAAACGCCGTCTCGATGGCACGTAGCAGTGGTATTCCATTGGCAGGCGCACCGTGTATGGACTGACCGGGCAATGGGAGTTCGCCACGGAGATCGACCATGACCGGATCAATATCGATGACGACCCCCCGTACGCTGACCAAGCTGACCGTTGCGCCTATCTGGTCGCCTAATGGCCCCACCTTTCGCAAGGCCCGTCCTGAGGTGCATTTCTACGTGACCTACGCCGTCTGGAGCCGTGGTGAGCAACGGGCTGCTAATCCTCTGGCACCCGGCTCGGCATTATCGAGCACAGGTGTCTTTGGCGCTGTCCGGCACAGCGCCCATCTAGGTGTTCAGCTGGAACGCTTATGGTAGAGCGGGTTACTTATATGATGAAAAATAAATTCGGAAATTGCGTTGTAATGGAAAATTTATTCTAGTAGATTCTGATCCAAGGTTGACGACTGTAACGCGCCTCCTCTGCAGGAGGCGCGCACACCAACAAAAACAAACAGGTACTGTCGATGAAACCCTCTCTTCCTTACAGGACGACTCCGAGCGGTCTACCAGCCGTAGACCGTCGCGTACTCGCTTCGAGCCTCAGCGTGCTCAGCGCACATGTCCTATCGTGCAACCAGCATGGCCCTTCGTCCTGCTCACGTCGCACTCCGAACAGAACCGTTCCGGCTCGGTGCTCTGCCGCGACGGGGTTTGCCTTTTTCGATGCCAGCATGATGCTGGTGCACAGGGCTTAAGGAGCCACCATGAAGCGCTGTCTGGGTTTGCTGTTCTGCCTGCTTATCTCTCCGCTGGCCTGGTCCGATATGAAAATCGGTGTGGCGGTTGCACAGTACGATAACTACATCGCCTACCTTGTTCAGGCCATGCAGGCGCGTGCCAAAGAGATACCCGGTGGCGCCTCCCTGCAACTTGAGGATGCGGGTGGTGATGTAGTGCGTCAGCTAGGGCAGGTTGAAAACTTCATTAGCCAGAAAGTTGATGCCATCATCGTCAACCCGGCCGATACGGCCGCGACCCGCAAGATCACTGAGCGCGTTACCCAGGCGGGTATCCCGCTGGTTTATCTCAACAGCCGCCCTGAAGTAGACAGTTTCCCGGCAGGTGTCGTGTTTGTAGGCACGGATGAGCGTCGCATTGGCCAGATGCAAATGGAGTATCTTGCCGAAAAGATGGGCGGCAAGGGAAACCTCGCCATCATCCTTGGCCGACTGGCCCATGACGATACGCGCAAGCGCACGACTGGGGTGAGGGATGTTCTGGCTAAATACCCCGATATCAAAGTGGTGGAAGAGCAATCCGCCAACTGGGAACGTGACAAGGGCATGGACCTGATGAGCAATTGGCTCTTGTCTGGCAAGGCGATCGATGCTGTTGCAGCCAATAACGATGAGATGGGTATCGGTGCAGCCATGGCACTGCGTCAGGCCGGTCGCAAGGACGTCATGGTAGGCGGTGTCGACGGCACGGCCGATGGCCTGGCTGCCATCAAGCGCGGACTGCTGAGTGTAACGGTGTACCGCGATACCGTCGGTATCGGGGCCGGCTCGGTAGATGTCGCTGTCCGCCTCGTCAACAAGGAAAACCTGCAAGGCGACATCTGGGTTCCGGTGCAGCTGGTTACCCCCGAGAACTATCAGCAATTCCAGAGTAAATAACGATCAGACGCCAGCGCCCTGTTTCAGCTGGCGCTCACGAACGTTCCGAGGAGAAGAATAAGATGCTCGGCTCAACTACTGCTGTAACGCCCTCAACCTACAAACAGATCAATTACGAAGCCGACCCCATGGGTACGGAGTACCTGCTGGAAATCCTGAACGTCAGCAAAGGCTTTCCAGGCGTTGTGGCTCTATCCAATGTGCAGCTCCGTGTTCGTCCAGGCACCGTATTGGCGCTGATGGGGGAAAACGGGGCGGGTAAATCCACCCTCATGAAGATCATTGCAGGAATTCATCAGCCCGACAGTGGCGAGATTCGCTTGCGTGGCAAGCCCGTGACGTTCGAAACGCCGCTGGCCGCCCTGCAGTCAGGCATCGCCATGATCCATCAGGAGCTCAACCTGATGCCCTACATGACCATTGCCGAAAACATCTGGTTGGGCCGTGAACCGCTCAATGCCCTGCACATGGTCGATCATGGTGCCATGCACCGTAATACCGAAGCGCTGCTGGCGCGCCTGCGGATTGATCTCGATCCTGAAGAGCCGGTCGGCAACCTCAGCATTGCTGGCCGGCAAATGGTCGAGATTGCCAAGGCGGTCTCCTACGACTCCGATATCCTCATCATGGACGAGCCCACCTCAGCTATCACCGAAAAAGAAGTGGCTCACCTGTTCTCGATCATTGCTGACCTTAAGGCGCAGGGAAAGGGCATCATCTATATCACGCACAAGATGGATGAAGTTTTCCAGATTGCCGATGAGGTCGCAGTCTTCCGGGATGGTTCCTACATCGGCCTGCAGCGTGCGGAAAGCATGGATGGCGATAGCCTGATTTCCATGATGGTAGGTCGTGAGCTGACTCAGCTGTTTCCCGAGCGTACCGCCCCTACCGACAAAATCATGCTCTCGGTACGCAACCTGTCTCTGGACGGCGTTTTTAAAGACGTATCGTTCGACCTGCGTGCGGGTGAAATTCTTGGTATCGCTGGCCTTATGGGCTCGGGGCGTACCAACGTAGCCGAAACCCTGTTTGGCGTCACGCCAGCCACCAGTGGCGAAATCTACCTGGACGGTGAAAGGATCACCATGACTGACCCCTGTCTGGCGATTCAGAAAGGCTTGGCCCTGTTGACTGAAGATCGCAAGGACACCGGTATTTTTCCATGCCTGTCCGTTCTGGAGAACATGGAGGTTGCGGTCCTGCCCAATTACAGCGGCAGCGGTTTCGTCCAGCAAAAACCACTGCGCGACCTCTGCAAAGACATGTGCAAGAAGCTGCGCGTCAAAACGCCTTCGCTGGAGCAGTGCATTGCCAACCTGTCCGGCGGTAATCAGCAGAAGGCCTTGCTGGCGCGGTGGCTGATGACCAATCCGCGTGTCCTCATTCTGGATGAGCCGACGCGAGGGATCGACGTGGGTGCCAAGGCTGAAATCTACCGACTGATCTCTCTTCTGGCCAGTGAAGGCATGGCCGTCATCATGATCTCGTCCGAACTGCCTGAAGTGCTTGGCATGAGCGACCGCATCCTGGTCATGCATGAGGGGGAGGTGACTGGCGTGCTCGACCGCGACGAGGCCACGCAAGAACGGATCATGCATCACGCATCTGGAATCAAGGCGATTCACTGAGTAGGGGCGGGGTTCTCCGCATATCGATACGCATAGCGGCCTGGCAGTAGTCAGCGGGCACGTTCGCCTGGGCGAAAGCAGGAGAAGAGGAAATCACTATGAATGCTATCACTGAAAACAAAACAGCTGAGGTACCCAGGAAGACCAAGCGGCGTATTCCTACTGAAGTGGGTATTCTGCTCGTACTATTGGGTATTGGCTTAGTGTTCGAGCTGTTCGGCTGGGTCATGCGTGATCAGAGTTTTCTCATGAACTCCCAGCGCCTGGTGTTGATGATTCTCCAGGTTTCCATCATTGGTCTTCTGGCCATTGGCGTTACCCAGGTCATTATCACGACAGGAATCGATCTGTCTTCAGGCTCCGTGCTTGCGCTTTCCGCAATGGTTGCGGCCAGTCTGGCGCAAACGTCTGATTTTGGCCGCGCGGTCTTCCCTTCATTGACCGACATGCCGGTCTGGGTGCCGATCATGGCCGGATTAGGCGTGGGACTGCTGGCCGGCGTCATTAACGGAAGTATTATTGCCGCTACCGGCATTCCTCCTTTCATCGCCACGCTGGGCATGATGGTGTCGGCCCGCGGTCTGGCGCGTTATTACACCGAAGGTCAGCCCATCAGCATGCTGTCCGACTCGTACACCGCCATTGGCAGCGGTGCCATGCCGGTCATCATCTTTCTGGTCGTGGCTGTCATCTTTCATATCGCCCTGCGGTATACCAAATACGGTAAGTACACTTATGCCATTGGCGGCAACATGCAGGCGGCTCGCATCTCGGGCATCAACGTCAAGCGCCATTTGATCATCGTCTATAGCATCGCTGGCCTTCTAGCAGGCCTCGCTGGTGTCGTTGCCTCGGCCCGAGCCGCTACAGGTCAGGCGGGGATGGGTATGTCCTACGAGTTGGATGCGATTGCCGCCGCCGTGATTGGCGGTACCAGCCTGGCGGGCGGTGTAGGGCGTATTACCGGAACGGTCATCGGCGCCCTGATTCTGGGCGTCATGGCCAGCGGCTTTACCTTCCTCGGGGTCGACGCCTACATCCAGGACATCATCAAGGGCATCATCATTGTGGTGGCCGTTGTCATCGACCAATACCGAAATAAGCGCAAGGCCAAGCGCTAAACGGTTTTCCACGTCTTGGCTCGTCGTTTCCAGGCGAGCCTTTTTTATTCTGCAATGTGTGCTCTGCAAGTCAGTTCCGGTCGCTGTTCGGAACCTTGATCGACCGGAAACTCTCCATTCATAAGAGACCTCAACGGTTATAAGGAGACTGCTTGATGAGTACCGCCGCCACGATCACTTTCGCACAGCTTTGCCCAGGAGACCGCTTCACCTTGCAGGATGATGATCGCCTGTTTACCAAACTGAGCAATACGAGTGCCCGAGAACACAGCACGCATTCCATCAACCTGAAGGAGGAAGGGTTCGGCTATCAGGACGACCCTGTCCAAGACCTCCCAGGTGAGACACCTGTTGAGTACGTTCCGGTTGGCGGTCCTTTGCGGGTTAGCGGTTGATCATATAAGCGGCCTGCTTCCAATGTGCCCTTGTTCCAGCGGAGGTGCTGTTGCTGTCACGCTTCTGGGCAGGGGCGACATTATGTCCTAGTAAAAACGTCCTATTGACTTTTCAACACGCTACAATAGCGATCTTATGGTTAGATAGCGTTATGACATCAGCTGTCGTGACGATTCGCCTTCATACCAAATCCCGCACTAATTAAATCGATAACCGCGGAGCTTAACTATTCGCGGCGCCTTGCTGTTTCTAAAAAAGGCCCCGCTCTGCCTGGCCAGCGAATGGCCCTTTTGGAGAAGTAAATGCTAAAGGATTTTTTGCGTGTAGCCGTTTTGGGCGTCAGTCTTGTTAGTGCCTCTTGCTGGGCGGCCATTACCCCTGAAGAAGCGATGAACATGGCTGGCCTTCAGCGCACGCTGGGCCAACGCATGGCCAAGGATTACCTGATGATGGGGTCCGGTGTTCGCGTAGACGTTGCAGCCAAGCAGCTCAAGGACACCGTTACACTGTTCGACAACCATCACAAATTGCTTGTCGAGTTCGCACCGAATACTGAAATTCGCAGCAAACTCAGCGAGATAGAGAAGACTTGGCAGGAATACAAGCAGCTGGTTCAGGCTAATCCTGACAAGGATCAGGCCGTCGCCATGCTGGGCGTCAGTGATCAGCTCCTGGATCAGTGCCAAAAGCTGACGGATCTCGTCGCAAAGAACAACGGTGGTGAGTCTTCCCGTCTGGTGAACCGTAGTGGCTGGAACCGAGTGCTAAGCCAGCGGATCGCCATGCTGTACATGGCCAAGAACTGGGGTGTGCAGGCGCCCGGGCTGGACGAGGCGTTTGACAAGTCCGTCGGTGAGTTCGATACCGTCATGACAGAGCTCAATACCGCGGGCACGCCCAACCCTGAAATTGCCACTTCGCTGCGTAAAGCCGAAGCTCAGTGGAAATTCACCCGCACAGCGGTAGACCTTACCACTCCCGACAACTATGTCCCCACAGCAATGGCCTCCAGTGCCGATACGCTGTTCAAGCAGATGAACGAGCTGACACGGCTGTACGCGGGGCTATCTGCCGGCAACTGACCGATACCTATGCTGAGGGCCATTCTGTCGTATCGGCAAAATGGTCCTTATTGCTTCGTCCTCCATTTTGCTCACGCTACCTTTATTTCTTCCTGAAAGATTAACGCAGCACTTCTGTAAAAGAGCTGAAGTGAGCTTGTCGTGATGGAGTCGTTATGAGCAACTGTGCCTGATCTGGAAAGAGCATTCGAGGCATTGGTAAGAGACTTTGAAGCGCTATTTGGCAAGCAGGAACGCCAAATCAAGTGACTGCTGTTGCCTTATGCAAGGTTAAGGCGCAGTGGAAATTTACCACTATGGTCGCTGGTTTTTCCCAGCCTAACCAGTTTGTGCCTACCGCCATGGCTACCAGTGCCGACAAGCTATACGACAAGGTCAACGAGCTGACTCAACTGCATGCGGCTTTGCCAGTCAACCAGTAGACGTAAGTTGCTGCTGTCTTGAGCATGTGCAGGTAGAAGGGAAGGGGGCGGACCTGCATCGCAGGTCCGCTGAGCAGATCAGACGTTGAAGCGGAAGTGCATGACGTCGCCATCCTTGACGATATAATCCTTACCTTCCAGGCGCCATTTGCCTGCTTCCTTCGCGCCATTTTCACCCTTGTACTGAATAAAGTCGTCATAGGCGACCACTTCGGCGCGGATGAAGCCTTTCTCAAAGTCAGTGTGAATCACGGCAGCTGCCTGTGGCGCGGTAGCGCCCACCTTGACGGTCCAGGCACGAACCTCCTTCACTCCGGCAGTGAAATAGGTCTGTAGATTCAGCAGTTCATAGCCAGCGCGGATTACGCGGTTCAGGCCGGGCTCTTCCAAGCCTAGAGACTCAAGGAACATGTCCTTTTCTTCACCATCATCCAGCTCGGCAATTTCAGCTTCGATTTTGTTGCATACCGGAACGACAATTGCGCCTTCTTCGGCAGCAATGCCTTTGACGATATCCAGATGCGGATTATTTTCGAATCCGTCTTCAGCCACGTTGGCGATATACATGACTGGCTTGCTGGTCAACAGATGAAAGCCGCGTACCATGCGCTTCTGCTCGTCATCCATGTCCTTCAACAGGCTGCGCGCAGGCTTTCCTGCTTCGAAATGAGGAATCAGCTTTTCAAGAAGTGCTTTTTGAGCCACTGCCTCCTTGTCGCCGCCCTTGGCGTTGCGAACCACTCGCTGCAATTGCTTCTCACAGCTTTCCAGGTCCGCAAAGATCAGCTCAAGGTCAATGACCTCAATGTCTCGCTTGGGGTCAACGGAGTTGGCTACGTGAATAACGTTTTCGTCTTCAAAGCAGCGAACCACATGGGCAATGGCATCGGTTTCGCGGATGTTGGCCAGGAACTTGTTTCCAAGGCCTTCGCCTTTGGATGCGCCTTCTACCAGGCCGGCGATATCCACGAACTCCATGGTTGTAGGGATTACGCGCTCGGGCTTGACGATCTCGGCCAGTGCGTTGAGTCGAGCGTCAGGCATTGGCACTATGCCGCTGTTCGGCTCGATGGTGCAGAACGGAAAGTTTTCTGCAGCAATGCCGGACTTGGTGAGGGCGTTGAATAGAGTGGACTTGCCAACGTTGGGCAAGCCGACGATGCCACAGTTAAATCCCATGAAATTGTCCCTCGCGGAGTAGGTTAGGCCTTCTGGCTATGCAAGCGCTGCATGGCACGGGTCCAATCCCCGGCCAGAATGTCCGGCAGCACGCCGAGGGCAAAATCGATACTGGTATCCAGCAGCTCCTGTTCGGCACGTGGCGCGCGGCCCAATACGTAACCGGAGACTAGACTGCTATGCCCCGGATGGCCAATGCCAAGCCGTAGGCGATGAAAACCGTTTTGGTTGCCCAATTGGGCAATGATATCGCGCAAGCCGTTATGACCACCGTGCCCGCCACCTTTTTTCAACTTGGCAACACCTGGCGGCATATCCAACTCATCGTGGGCGACCAGAATGGATTCCACAGGAATACGGTAAAAACCTGCAAGCGCCGCAACAGCTTGGCCGCTACGGTTCATGTAGGTCGTAGGAATCAAGAGGCGAACATCATGGCCGTCATGTGTAAATCGGCCCGTCAGGCCATGATACTTGCGATCAGCGACCAGATTGACATGATGTTGAGCAGCAAGACGTTCAACAAAAAGGGCCCCCGCATTATGCCGCGTCTGTTCGTATTCAGCGCCTGGATTACCCAAGCCAACGATCAGTTGTACGGCAGTCATAACGGGAGCCCTTCTTCCTAAGTTTGTCTATGAGGTTAAGGCAGCGACTATACAGACAGAGTAACCCTATCGAGAAGCGCATCAGGGCGATGCGCTCATAATAGTCTGCTGTAGAGGCGTTACCTTCTCCTCAACAAGCCTTAGGCAATGCCTTACTCAGCAGAACCTTCGCCTTCGCCCTCAGCCGGAGCCTGGACGCGGGACAGGTGGATGCTTGCTACTGGCAGGTCGCTGCCATGAGCCAGGGATACCAGCTCAACGCCAGCCGGCAGCTTCAGGTCGCTCATGTGAACAATCTGGTTCAGCTCGACCTTGGACATGTCGACTTCGATGAACTCAGGCAGGTCTTTTGGCAGGCAAGAGACTTCTACTTCGTTCACGTTGTGCGAAACTTCACCGCCGCCTTGCTTAACGCCAATGGCAGCTTCCTGATTGATGAAGTGCAGCGGAACGGTTGCGGTCAGCTTTTGGCCAGCCACTACACGCAGGAAGTCAGCATGCATAACGTAGCCCTTGGCAGGGTGACGCTGCAGTGCCTTGATCAGAACGCTTTCGTTCTGGCCGTCAACGTTCAGGTTGATTACGTGGCTGAAAGCAGCCTCGTTGTTCAACAGCTTGGCCAGATCCTTGCCTTCCAGCGTAACGGATACAGGCGCTTTTTCACCGCCGTAAATTACGGCAGGAACTTGTTCGGCATTACGACGCAGGCGGCGGCTCGCACCTTTCCCCAGGTCGGAACGCGCTTGGGCATTCAGAGTAAAGTCGACCATTTGTAGTCTCCTAAAAAAGACAATTGCCTGAGTCACTTGCGACCAGCGATCAGACCATTGACTAAAAAGCCCCGCATGATGCGGGGCCGTTATACCAGCACCAGTTCTTAACGGAACATGGCGCTGATGGATTCCTCATTGCTGATACGACGCACAGCTTCGGCTACCACTGGAGCAATGTCCAACTGGCGGATACGAGTGCAGGCTTGCGCAGCAGCAGAAAGCGGAATGGTGTTGGTAACAACAAGCTCATCAAGAACGGAAGTGTTGATGTTCTCGATTGCGCGTCCGGAAAGCACGGGGTGCGTGCAATACGCCAATACCTTGGATGCACCATGCTCTTTCAGAGCCTTGGCGGCATGGCAAAGTGTACCGGCTGTATCAACCATGTCGTCGACTAGCACGCAGGTGCGGCCTTCGATGTCGCCAATGATATGCATCACTTCGGACTGGTTGGCTTTCGGACGGCGTTTGTCGATGATCGCAAGATCTACGCCCAGGCTTTTGGCCACGGCGCGTGCGCGAACAACACCACCAATGTCGGGAGAAACAATCATCAGGTTCTCGAAACGCTGGTCTTCGATATCGTCAACCAGAGCGGGGGAGCCATAGATGTTATCAACGGGAATGTCAAAGAAACCCTGAATCTGGTCGGCATGAAGATCGACAGTCAGAACTCGGTTGACACCGACAACGGTAAGCATGTCAGCCACTACTTTAGCGCTAATAGCAACGCGTGCGGAGCGCGGGCGGCGATCCTGACGTGCATAGCCGAAGTAGGGGATAACAGCGGTGATTCGGGTAGCTGAGGAGCGGCGGAAGGCATCAGCCATCACGACCAGTTCCATCAGATTATCGTTCGTAGGTGCACAGGTCGGCTGAATCAGGAAGACGTCCTTACCACGAACGTTTTCGTTGATCTCGACGCTGATTTCGCCATCGGAGAATTTACCGACGGAAACATCACCTAGAGGAATGTGCAGCTGACGCACAATGCGCCGTGCCAGATCGGGGTTAGCGTTCCCCGTAAAGACCATCATCTTGGACACGCTGCAGTACCTGCCGGCTGAGGGTGGACCTGATGAAAAGGAAATGGCAGGGGCGGCTGGATTCGAACCAACGCATGGCAGGATCAAAACCTGCTGCCTTACCGCTTGGCGACGCCCCTGTGACGTTTCAGATACAGTTGTATCTGTTTCTCAGGACAAACTTCCCAGTTTACGGTGCAACATTGAAGTGTTGCTTCCTTTAGCTACGAAGCTTGGCAGGGTAGCTGGAAGTTGGTCCGCAACTTTAACAGCTTCGGTCTGATTTGGGAACCCCCCAAATATGCAACTACCAGTGCCGGTTAATCTAGCTGAAACAAATTTGTTTAGCAAGATCAAAGCGTTACGTATTTCTGGATAACGCTTTTCTACCACGCTCTGGCAATCGTTTCGACCGCCCCACTCGAGAACGGGGCGAACTTTACTGGGAGGCGTGTCACGTGTCAACAGGGGATCGTTAAAAATTTCTGCTGTACTTACAAACACTTGCGGAACAGCCACTAGATACCAGGGCTCTTCTATCTCTACCGGCGTCAGTCGCTCACCAATCCCTTCCGCCCAGGCTGCCTTGCCTCGCACGAATACCGGAACGTCCGCGCCAAGGGTAAGGCCAAGCTCTGCCAGTGCCTCTTCGCTGACGTTGAGCTTCCAGAGGTAATTCAGCCCGAGCAGGGTAGTCGCTGCATTCGAGCTGCCGCCTCCGATACCACCGCCCATGGGCAGCCGCTTATCCAGCCAGATATCCGCTCCAAGAGAGCAGTGAGTTGTCTGTTGGAGAAGCCGAGCGGCACGAACGATCAGGTTGGAATCATGTTCAACACCGGGAAGGACGGTATGCAACCGGATCTGACCGTCATCACGCAACGCAAACTTGAGCTCATCGGCATAGTCCACGAACTGAAACAGTGTCTGCAACTCGTGGTAGCCGTCGTCGCGCCGACCCAGGATATGAAGGAAAAGGTTCAGCTTGGCTGGGGCCGGTAAGGTCAACACGTCTTTCATTGGCCTAGCTGGCGTGGCTGCCAGTCCTTGATAACCAGTGTCACATCGAGGTCCTGACCTTTGAGCTTCAAGCGCTCGGGCAGGCTATAGCCATTCTGTTCGGTGTAACGGGTGTACTCTACGGTCCAGCCGTCCTGGACGAGGCGGGACAGGTGACTGTCGCCGTCCAGTGTAAGTTGGCTGCGGCTGTCTGGAGCTGGAAGCCCACGCACCCACCAGAGCAAATGGGAAACGGGTAAGCGCCAGCCGAGCTGCTGCTCAAGAAGCGCCTCGGGGGAGTCTGCGTGGTAACGCCCCTGATTGGCTACCTCCAGCGTGACGTCGTCTGGGCGTCCCGTCAGACGAGCTGCGCCACGGCCTAGAGGTCCCGACAGGCGTATATCGAAATACCCTTGCCGCTGAAGCCAGAATAGGGTGCCACTGCCGGAATCATTGGGAGCACGGATACCTACCTTGCCGTTGATCTGCCAACCGTCCAGCGTCGTAATGCGTGCCTTGTGAGCCTTCCAGGCTGCGCTGTTGCCATGCCCTTCGACCGTTTCATGGGGCACTTGACCCGCGCACCCGGCCAGGAATGCCAGAAATGCCGTTATGAGGATAAAGCGGATATTGAATTTCACAGTGTTTCTGAGCCTGTCAATCGTTTGAGCGTGCTACGTAGCACGGCGTTATCAGGGGACTGTTCAGCCGCCGCCGCCCATACCTTGCGTGCTTCCTGCTTCTTGCCTCGCGCCCAGAGAACTTCGCCCAGATGTGCGCCGATCTCGGTATCGGGGAAGCGCTGAAGGGCTTGGCGTAGATACTGCTCTGCAAGATCAAGCTTGCCCTGGCGGTAATTGATCCATCCCATGCTATCGAGGATAGCGGGATCATCAGGATTGATCTGATGAGCTTTCTCGATCAGCGTGCGTGCTTCGGCGTAGCGGGTCGTACGGTCGGCCAGGGTGTAGCCGAGCGCATTGAGCGCCATGGCATTGTCGGGATCCTGCTTGAGAATAAGGCGTAGATCCCTTTCCAATTGACCAAGGTCTCCGCGCTTCTCCGATACCATGGCACGGGTATAGAGTAAATTGAGGTCGTTTGGATACAGCTTGAGGCCCTGCTGAATGGTATTCCAGGCCGCCTCCGACTGATTGTTGTTGGTCAGGCTTTCGGCCTCGAGCAGGTAGAGCTGGACCGCATAGTCAGGCTGGCGTTGGCGAGAGGCCGCAAGAAGCGATTTGGCTTCTTCGAATCGCCCCTGACCCATCAGGATTTCAGCCTGACGCTGCTGGGCGGGTAGGTAGTCGCTACCCGGGCCGACCAACGCGTATTGGGTCAGCGCCTGTTCGGGATCATTCAATTCCTCGGCGACACGCCCCAGGTTGAAGTGGGCCGCGTCCACGTGGCTGCCACGCTGAACCAGTTCTTCCAGATAGGTGCGTGCGTCAGTCCAGGCTTCGGCTTCCAGGCATACCAGTGCCAGGGAAAAGCGAAGATCGTCATCATCGGGAAACTGTGCGACCAGGTCCGCAAACTCCTGCTTAGCCTGATCAAGCTTGTTTAGCTCAACCAGCAGGCGGGCATGAGCGAGGCGCAGACGTTTATCGTCCGGATGCTCCTTGATTCCATTTTCCAGCAGCGGAAGGGCTTCCTTGCTACGACCAAGACTCTGAAGCATGCGGGCTCTGAGCAGCAGCGGTGCCACTTCATGTCTGGCGGCAGGGTGATCTTCCAGTAACGTCAGCGCCTCGTCGACTCGTCCGTCCTGTTGAAGCAGCAATGCCTTGCCGAACAGCAGTTGGCCGTTCTCGGGGTACTTGGCCTGAAGGCGATCAAAGCTTTTGAGCAGGCCCGCGCGGGTGTCTGCGTCCGTCTCGGCTGCCGACAGGGCAAGAAAATCGAAATGGGTGTCGCCCTGGCCCTGCAGAACTTTCTCCATGTAGGTCATGGATTCGTCGTACTGGCCGGCACGTGCCAACATGATGGCAGCAGCGCGTTGGGCATCAAGGTTGTCTGGCGCGTTCTTCGCCCATATAACAGAGGTATCCAAGGCGGAACTGTCTGCACCCAGGTATTCTGCAATGCGAAACGCGCGTTCGGCTACGCTGGGATCCTGAGTGCTCTGGGCCTGTTCGACGTAATTGGCCAATGCAATATCGAATCGATTGCGTTGCCCGGCCAGTTCTGCAACCAGCAGGTCATATAAGGTGTCCTCCCTGAAGGAGCCATACTTTTCCGGCTGGGCTGGCGCAGCAGCAGGTGTAGCCTGTTCAGGTTTGGTTTGTTCAGAATTCGTGTGGCTGGCCAGGTTTTGGCAGCCACCCAATAGCAGCGCAGTGGTCAGCAGCGCGAGATATTTAGTCATGAGATCGAAACGGCCTCTCTGCATTCAGCCCATCATGCCACAAGGTATTAGGCAAGCACATGGGCCTGATAGTTGTCGTTCAATCGACGACGTAGGACAATTACCGGCTTTCCAAAAAACTTAGCGATTCTGCATGGCTTTCCTCGCGCTTGGCATCAATCACAAGACCGCCTCAGTGGATGTACGCGAACGCGTAGCGTTCACCCCTGAGCAAATGGTAGAGGCATTACGGCAACTGTGCCGGGAGACCTTGAGTCGCGAGGCGGCCATTCTGTCGACCTGTAACCGTAGTGAGCTCTATCTGGAAATGGAGCAGCCCCTTCCGGACAACGTTCTGGCATGGCTCGCCCACTATCATCATCTCTCGCTGGATGAGCTGCGTGCCTGCGCGTACATTCATGAGGATGACGAGGCGGTCCAGCACATGATGCGTGTAGCGTCCGGTCTGGACTCCATGATCCTGGGCGAACCGCAGATTCTGGGCCAGATGAAATCAGCCTACGCGGTAGCACGCGAAGCGGGCACCGTAGGCCCCTTGTTAGGGCGTCTTTTTCAGGCAACGTTCAACACGGCGAAAAGTGTCCGTACCGATACCGCCATTGGCGAAAACCCGGTTTCGGTTGCCTTTGCTGCGGTAAGCCTGGCCAAGCAGATCTTCAGTGATCTCAATCGCAGCCAGGCGCTTTTGATTGGCGCAGGAGAAACCATTACGCTGGTGGCAAGGCACCTCTACGAGCAGGGCGTCAAGCGGATTGTGGTCGCCAACCGGACACTCGAGCGCGCCAGTCACCTGGCAGAGCAGTTCGGGGCGCATACGATTCTGCTTGCCGATATTCCGGAAGAGCTGCCCAATAGCGACATCGTGATCAGCTCGACGGCAAGCCAGTTGCCCATCCTGGGTAAAGGGGCCGTTGAGCGTGCGCTCAAGCAGCGCAAGCACAAGCCGATGTTCATGGTGGATATTGCAGTGCCGCGCGATATCGAGCCGGAGGTTAGCGAGCTGGACGATGTGTACCTGTACACCGTCGACGATCTGCATGAGGTCATCACCGAGAACCTTAAGAGCCGGCAGGGCGCTGCCCAGGCGGCCGAAAAACTGGTGTTGGCTGGGGTCGATGAGTTCATGCATCGTCTGCGTGAGCTGGCAGCGGTGGATGTATTGCGAGCCTACCGGCAACAGGCCGAGCAGATGCGTGATGACGAACTGGCTCGTGCTCAGCGGCAGCTCGCCAATGGTGTTGCGCCTGATCAGGTGCTGGCCGCGCTGGCACGTAGCCTGACCAACAAGTTGTTGCACGCGCCTAGTGTGCAACTCAAGAAATTGTCTGCTGAAGGGCGCATCGATGCGCTGGCTTTGGCTCAGGAACTGTTCGCTCTCGACGAGGGCGTGGATAAAAAATGAAAGCCTCTCTGCTGCAAAAGCTCGATGGATTAAATGATCGTTTCGAGGAGCTGACAGCGCTGCTCGGTGATGCCGACGTAATCAGTGACCAGACCCAGTTTCGTGCTTATTCGAAGGAATATGCAGAAATCGAGCCGGTCATCATGGCGCTTCGGGAATTTCGCAAGGTGCAGGCCGATCTGGAAGGCGCTCGTGCCCTGCTAAAGGACAACGACCCGGAAATGCGGGCTATGGCCGAAGAAGAGGCCGAGCAGGCAGAAGCCGCACTGATCGACCTGGAAAATCAGCTACAGCGAATGCTGCTGCCTCGTGATCCTAATGACAGTCGCAACGTTTTCCTTGAGATTCGTGCCGGAACCGGTGGAGATGAGGCCGCCATTTTTGCCGGGGATCTGTTCCGCATGTATTCGCGCTATGCCGAGCGTCAAGGCTGGCGCATAGAGGTCATGTCCGAGAACCTGGGCGAGCATGGTGGCTACAAGGAAGTGATTGCCCGTGTAGAGGGCGACAACGTCTACGCCAAGCTCAAATTCGAGTCTGGCGCCCATCGTGTCCAGCGGGTTCCCGAGACCGAGTCTCAAGGGCGAATTCATACATCGGCCTGTACGGTGGCTGTGCTGCCGGAACCTGATGAGCAGGCAGCTGTGGAGATCAACCCGGCAGATTTGCGTATTGATACCTATCGCTCCTCCGGCGCCGGTGGTCAGCACGTCAACAAAACCGAGTCGGCCATTCGTATTACGCACCTTCCCAGCGGTATTGTCGTTGAGTGCCAGGAAGAGCGTTCACAGCACAAGAACCGCGCCAAGGCCATGGCGTGGTTGGCGGCCAAGCTCAATGACCAGCAACAGGCGGCACATCAGCAGGCTATCGCCAGCACCCGTAAATTGCTGGTAGGCTCAGGGGATCGTTCCGAGCGTATCCGGACCTATAATTTTCCACAGGGCCGTGTGACCGATCACCGTATCAACCTGACCTTGTACTCTCTGGGTGAAGTCATGGAGGGCGCGGTGCAACAGGTCATCGAGCCTCTCCTGCAGGAATATCAGGCCGACCAACTGGCGGCCTTGGGGGACTGATATGGCCACTATCGGGGCATTGCTCAAGGAAGCGCGCCTGCCGGATTCACCCAGCGAGCGCCTGGATGCCGAATTGCTGTTGGCGGCTGCGCTGGGAAAGCCGCGTAGCTTCCTGCGTACCTGGCCTGAACGTATTGTGACGCGTGAAGCCAAGGATCTTTACAGCACCTTTATCGAGCGTCGTCGAGACGGGGAACCGATAGCTTATATCCTGGGCCATCAAGGATTCTGGTCGCTCGATCTCGAAGTCTCGCCTGATACTCTGATACCTCGCCCTGACACGGAGCTTCTGGTTGAAACCGCGCTGGCTCTGACAAGTGCCGAACACAGACGCGTGCTTGACCTGGGAACAGGTACTGGTGCCATCGCCCTGGCGCTGGCCCATGAGCGTGCGCAGTGGCAGGTAATAGGGGTGGATCGTGTAGACGGTGCGGTAGTGCTCGCTGAGCGAAATCGGGCACGACTGGGCATTTCGAATGCCTCTTTTCAGCAAAGTCATTGGTTCGCTGCGCTTTCCGCAGAGCGGTTTGACATCATTGTCAGCAATCCTCCCTATATTCCACACAATGATCCGCACCTTGATGAAGGGGATGTTCGCTACGAGCCTGCCTCTGCATTGGTTGCGGGTGACGATGGTCTGGATGATATTCGCCTTATCGTTCAGCAGGCCCCGGAACATTTGTTACCCAGTGGATGGCTGCTTCTGGAACATGGGTTCGATCAGGCTCCAGCGGTCAGGTCGCTACTGACTGAGCAGGGCTTCATATCGGTTGAAAGCCATCGCGATCTGGGTGGGCATGAGCGCGTGACACTGGGGCAGCGGCCGTGCTGAGCGATGCGGAGCTGTTGCGCTACAGCCGGCAGATTCTGTTGCCTCAGATCGATATAGAAGGGCAGCTGCGTCTCAAGCAGGGCAGGGCGCTGATCATAGGCCTGGGTGGCCTGGGCTCCCCGGTTGCGCTGTATCTGGCCGCCGCTGGTGTGGGTGAGTTGCATCTTGCCGATTTCGACACGGTCGACATGACCAATCTGCAGCGGCAGGTCATCCATGACACGGCCCAGGTAGGGCGTAGCAAAGTCGATTCGGCGCTGGATCGGCTGCAGGCGATCAATCCTGAAATCACCTATAACGCTTACCGAACTGCCTTGGATGCCGACTCCCTGGCTGCAGCGGTCGAACACGTAGACGTCGTGCTGGACTGCTCCGATAATTTTTCCACTCGAGAGGCCGTGAATGCCGCATGTGTATCCGCGGCTCGGCCTTTGGTAAGTGGTGCCGCCATTCGACTTGAAGGGCAGCTCAGCGTATTCGACCCAAGACGTGAAGACAGTCCGTGTTATCACTGCCTCTACGGTCATGGCAGCGAGACGGAGCTAACCTGCAGTGAAGCTGGGGTCGTAGGGCCTTTGGTAGGGCTGGTAGGAAGCCTTCAGGCGTTGGAAGCTTTGAAACTGCTTGCAGCGTTCGGCTCTCCTCTGGTGGGGCGCCTGCTGTTGATTGATGCGCTCACGTCACGCTTCAGAGAGCTGAAAGTGCGCCGTGACCCTGCTTGTGAGGTATGTGGAAAACGCCATGCCGAGTAATGCACCTATTGGTGTTTTTGATTCTGGCGTAGGCGGATTGTCCGTCCTGCGTGAAATTCATGGGCTTCTACCGGGTGAGTCGCTGTTATATGCAGCGGATTGTGCTCATATTCCTTACGGGGAAAAAGATCCGGCTTTCATTCGTGAGCGTTGCCAGCAGGTAGCTGAGTTCTTTCTCGAGAAAGGCGCCAAGGCAATGGTGCTGGCGTGCAATACAGCTACCGTAGCGGCTGTAAACGACCTGCGCGAATGTCATGCACAGTGGCCTATCGTGGGTATGGAGCCTGCGGTGAAGCCGGCGGCTGCAGCGACAAAGTCGGGTGTGGTGGGGGTTCTGGCAACCACTGGGACGCTTCAAAGCGCACGATTTGCCGCCTTGCTGGATCGCTTCGCCAGTACGGTCAGGGTCGTCACTCAACCTTGTCCGGGGTTAATGGAGCGGGTAGAGATCGGGGACCTGACTGGTCCCGTGACCCGGGCGTTGCTGAAAGGGTATGTAACTCCATTGCTGGCGGCTGGTTGTGACACGATCATTCTGGGATGTACGCATTATCCCTTCCTGAAGCCTGTACTAAGGGAACTGCTGCCTGCTGAAATTACTCTCATCGACACCGGCTCGGCGGTTGCACGTCGACTGAGTTCGTTGATCCATGAAAAAGACCAGATGGCAACGGGCACTCCGTTGGAATGCCGTTTCTGGACAAGTGGGGATGTCGAGCAGTTTTCGACGGTGTTGCCTAGCCTATGGGGCAAAGTTGCGTCAGTGGAAACGCTGCCTTTCTGAAATCAGTTAGTTTGCTACCTTTTCAGGATGAGAAGTGTCTCCCATAATGTAACGTTGTACGTGTTACAGAATAATACAAGGACTTTCAGATGAAAAAATTGCTTCCACTGGCCATTGTGGCCGCGCTTTCTGCCGGATCCATTCTTTCCGCTCAAGCGGCTGAGGTGTCCGGCGCAGTAGGTGTAACGGGCCAAGGCGATATGACGTATCGTCTGGGAATGGGCTTCGACTGGAACAAGAGCTGGTGGGAGACATCCACGGGACGCCTGACAGGTTACTGGGATGCTGGCTATACCTACTGGGAAGGCGCTGACCATTACTCTTCCGCCAAGCATTCTCTGTCCTTTGCTCCGGTATTCGTATACGAGTTCGGTAACGGTTCTGTTAAACCCTTTATCGAAGCCGGTATCGGTGTGTCTGTCTTTTCAAGCACTCGTGTCGGTGAACAGGATCTGGGCTCAGCCTTCAACTTTGAAGACCGCATTGGCGCAGGTGTGAAGATCGGCGAAACCCAGCGAGTAGGCATTCGCGCGACGCATTACTCCAACGCAGGTATCAAGGAGCCTAACGACGGTATCGAATCGTACGCGCTGTTCTACAGCCACACGATCTGATTCATAGTCGTTTCGCCAGAGCCGGACCTTGAAAGTCCGGCTTTTTCATGCCTGGCGTTTGGCAGGCTTGGGTAAGTTTCTGAACGCCATCAAGGCGCGTTCACGGCTCTCCTTGACTTCGACGATAGGCGCTGGGTAGTCCTTGATAGCACGCTGCCACCGCTTGAACGGGTTATGAATAGCCTTGTCATCGAGCGAGGCCAGCTCTGGAACCCAGGTACGAATGAAGCGTCCCTTGGGATCAAACCGCTCCGATTGCGAATAGGTATTGAATATTCGGAAATAGGGCATGGAGTCAGTGCCAGTCGAGGCGCTCCACTGCCATCCACCATTATTGGCAGCCAGATCGCCATCGATCAGGTTTTGCATGAACCAGCGTTCACCTTCGCGCCAGTCAATCAACAGATTCTTGCTCAGAAACATGGCAGTGATCATGCGCAGCCGGTTGTGCATCCAGCCTGTTTCACGCATCTGACGCATGGCTGCATCAATGATCGGAATACCGGTTTTGCCGTATTTCCATGCCTCAAGATCGTCTGTATCCCGCCGCCAGGGTAGCGCCTCGGTATGCCTGTGAAACGCTCTACTCATCGAAACATGGGGATAACCTACCAGAATGTGCTTGTAGAACTCTCGCCATAGTAGCTCGTCGATCCAGGTCGATGCGCCTGGCGCTCCGGCCGTCAGCTCGCCCCGGTTGGCGCTCAATACGGCGTGCAGACATTGGCGAGGGGAGAGCACGCCTGCTGCAAGATAAGCGGATAATTCACTGGTACCAGGGTGAGAAGGAAAGTCCCGGTCGTGGTGATACACCTCCATGCGCTCATCGACAAAGCGACGCAGTCTGGCATGCGCTTCATTTTCACCCGCGGGCCACTGCTGCTGTATCGCGCTTGAAACCATCGTATAGGAGTTTATCTGGTTAGGTACGGGATCCGATTCGATGGAGCGCGCAGTCTGGACACGGGGCGGCCGGTTAAGCGGTGGAAGGCTATGCTGTAGGAGGTTGATGCAGGTTTTACGGAACTGGCCAAAGACCTTGAAGTAGCCTCCGCTTTTCGTCAGCACTGAGCCAGGCTCGAAAAACAGCTGGTCCAAATGACGTTGGAAGTCTATTTTGTTGCAGTCCAGCGCTGCCTTTACTGCATCATCACGACGTTGTTCGTTGACACCATATTCAGCATTGACATGAACGGTCTGAATACCATGTTGTTGGCTTAGCTTGGCGACAATAGCGGCCGCATCAGCCCAGCGAGCCACTTGACGAATCAATAGGGGGATGTTGAGCGTATGCAGCGTCTCGGCCAAGACTTTCAGGTTCCGGCGCCAGAAGTCGACCTTGGCAGGAGAGTCGTCGTGTTCCTGCCATTGTTCGGGTGTAATCAGATAAAGTGCCAGCACTGGTCCGGCCGCGCAGGCTGCAGCCAATGCCGTATTGTCCCGTACTCGAAGATCGGTACGGCACCAGACGAGTTGGGTCATACGTGTTCTGCCATCAACCCCAATGCCTGAAGACGGCTAAAGACATCCAGAGGGTCATAGGCCACATTCAATGCGGTTTTGCTGACGTCATCCAGTAATTTGGCGGCCGGACCGGCAATGATGACGGGAGCAGGGCATGTCTCAGCCAACCTGCGCAGCTGTTGTATCTGCTGTGATTCCAGCGGAGCATTTAAATACAGTACAAGGCAGCGCGGCGACATGCGTTCGGCGGCCAGTGCGTAGGCATCCAGCGCAAGCGGCCATTCCAATGTTTCAATTGGACAGTCGGCGTTGCTCAATAGCCAGGCGCTGAGCCAGAGTCCGGCATTCATTGGCGTTTCAGCCAGACTGACCAGCAGAACGGACTGCCCTTTGAGTTGATAATTATTGTGGTAAATCCGTGCCCCAAGCTTGCTACGCAGCCAGGACAGAAAAAAGGATTGCTCCAGGGAGCCAATCAGAGGCGCCTTGCGGTGTTGTTCAAGATGCTCGACCAGCGGCATCAATAATTGCTCGCATAGCACCCGGGGCGGATAAAGTGCAGCCGTACGATTATAGGCTTCATCCAGACGGCGCCCGGCCAACTCACGCACAGCGTCCAGCATTTCCTGTCGCAGCGCGACCCAGGGGGTGTCATTGGGCGATGAAAGCGGGCGCTGACTGTCCAGCAGTGCCTTGACCTGGCCGACAGCAACGCCACGGTTGATCCAGGCCAGAATGTTTTTGATGCGCTCGATATGGCTTTCACCATAAAGGCGGTGCCCTTTAGGTGTTCGCTTGGGAATGATCAGCCCGTAGCGTCGCTCCCAGGCCCGAAGTGTGACGGCATTGACCCCCGTGCGTCGGGCAACTTCACGTATGGGAAGCCAGCCTTCATTCAAGGCGGCCTGATAGTCACCGTCCCCTTCGATTTCTGTTGGGGACTTGCTGGGTATGGACTGCATATCAGATGGCATTTCTCAGGCTCAAGTCTTCCGGGTGCGGTTGCAGATAGGATTGCTCGATCACGTAGTCATGGGGATGGCGGCGGAAGTGATGCTTGAGCAGTGTCAGGGGCACCACCAATGGAACAATACCGCTGTGATACTGCTCGATCAGGCGCTGCATTTCTTCTTTATCCGCCGGGCTCAGCGCATTCTTCAAATAACCAAATAGGTGATACAGGACGTTGCAGTGGGTTCCCCGGGTAGCGCAACGCTTGAGTGCGCTCATCACACCCTTGAAGTAGTGAGGGCCCAGCTCCTGTGGATCGTGTAGCCCGATTTCACCCAACATGCGTCCCAGTGTTCTGAACTGCTCGGGAGCATTGGCCATCAGCTGGTACTTATAGCGGGAATGAAAGCCCAGGATCGCTTTGCGTGTCAGGCCTTCGCGCAACAGCTGTTGCCACTGTGCATAGGCGAACACACGTGTCACGAAGTTTTCCCGAAGCACAGGATCATTCAGCCGACCTGCTTCCTCAACCGGTAACTCTGGGCGAAGCTTACAGAAGACACGAGCAAATACACCCTGGCCTTCAGGCTGACTGGGCATGCCGTGTTCTGAATAGATCTTTACGCGCTCCATTCCGCAGGAAGGCGATTTTTGCATGAAGATGAATCCAGATAGATCATCCAGCTCGGCCGCCATTTTCTTGCCATAGTTGGCCAGCGCATCCGTTACGTCGAGTTCCCGGTTGACTGTACCTACGGCTCGCGTTTGTTCAGGTGTGCCAACCAGCCGGATCGGTTCACGGGGCGTACCCAGGCCAATCGCCATTTCCGGGCACACCTTTACAAAATCGAAATGCTCGGCAAACGTGTGGCTGCACAAGCGGGATTCCTTGTGTCCGCCGTTGTAGCGGACCGGCTCGCCCAGCAGGCAGGCGCTGATTCCTAGCTTGGGACGAGGTAATGACGTCGATTGGCGAAAAGGCATGCGCCACCTCCAAAATTGAACGTACAAAACTTATACAAACTATTATTCTTGTACAAGTTCAATATCGTTATTGACCAGAGGTGGCGGTGATAATTCGACAAATCAGACGCAAGGTAGGTGTGCTGCGGAGCGCCGCGAGCCTTGCGCGGCGCTGGATGAGGTCATTCTAGATGATCAAGCAAACGGCTGGCGGCATCAAAACCGCTCAGCCAGGCACCTTCTACACGGCCTGTACCACACCAGTCTCCACAGGCATAAATACCCAGGTCCGCGTCAGCCAGCGCGCCCCATTGATGACCTTGCGCCGGACGTGCGTAAAGCCAGCGGTGGGCCAGTGTGAAAGCCGGTTCAGGTACCGCGCAGCCAATGAGTTCGGCAAAGGCGCCATGAAGCTGCTCGATAACCTGTTCCTTGGATGCATCCAGGTGCTCCCTGCTCCAGGCACTGGTTCCATGGAGAACCCAAGTGTCGTAGTCGGTATCCCGGCCCGGCTTGCAGCGGTTGCGGGCAAACCAGTCAAGCTCGCCTTCCTGAACGAAGCAGCCTTCAACAGGCGTATCAAGTGGCGTCTTGAAGGCCAGTGCAACCGACCAGGTTGGATCCATCACGACACCGGCTGCGACGGCGGCAAGCTTTGGCGCAGTGGCCAAGAGCGGCGTCGCCTGGGGAGCAGGTGTTGCAATAACGACATGACTGAACGGGCCATGGTTGTGACCATCGGCGTCCTGCAGAGACCAGTGTTGCGGTCCACGGAACGCTTCAGTAATCCGGCAGCCAAAGGATGCCGGCAGATCCCCGACCATGGCTCGGGTAATAGCGCTCATACGGGGTATGCCGACCCAGCGCGGCTGCTCATCCTGAGAGGGTGTGAGCGCGCCCGCCCGGTACTGGTACAGGGCTGGGTCCCACTCCGCTACGCAGCCTTGGGTGCGCCATTGGCTGACCGCATCGATGAAACGGCGGTCACGGGCAGTGAAGTATTGGGCCCCCAGATCAAGCGAGCCGAAATCGCTCCGCTTGCTGGCCATACGGCCTCCACTTCCACGGCTTTTTTCGAACAGATGAACCTCATGTCCTGCCGCGTTGAGGACATGGGCGGCGGAAAGCCCGGCAATGCCGGCGCCGATGATGGCGATGGGTGCTGTCATGAAAGGCCTCGCTTGTCTTGGCAGAACCTGTCGACGAACGTTTTGCAATTAAGCAGGCTCTACGAGTACGACTGTGACAAAGCTGATCCAGTTGCACTATGACCTTAACAAACAAACCTGAAGAGGTCTTCAGCGCGACGCGTTAATGTGGCCCCAAATGAAGAAGGAGCGACGACATGCATATAGTGCTGACCGGCGGTACAGGCTTGATCGGCCGGGCGTTGTGTCATGACTGGCTGACGAAAGGGCATAGCCTGACTGTGTTAAGCCGTTCGCCCGACAAAGTGGCCCGTGAGTGCGGCGCCTCGGTGCGTGCCATTGCCCGTCTGGACGAAATAAACGGCGAGCCGGTCGATGCGGTTATCAACCTGGCCGGCGCGCCTATAGCGGACAAGCCATGGACGTCATCGCGCAAGGCTGAGCTCTGGCGGAGCCGGATTGCGCTGACCGAATCCCTGGTGGACTGGATGAGGGCGCAGCCAAAACCGCCCAGGGTGCTGCTTTCCGGATCTGCTGTCGGCTATTACGGTGATGGGGGAGAGAAGCCGCTCAAGGAGGATGATGCGGTCCCTGGTCATGACTTTGCCAGCGAGCTATGTGTAGCCTGGGAGCAGGTCGCTAATGAGGCAGAGGCTTTAGGTGTGCGTGTCGTCACGCTTCGGACAGGGCTGGTACTGGCTGCGGATGATGGCTTCATGCAGCGTCTTTTACCTATGTTTCGCCTGGGCCTGGGCGGGCGCCTGGGCAGCGGGCGTCAATGGATGCCCTGGATTCATTTGAAAGATCAAATCGGGGCCATCGATTTTCTTCTGAACCAGGAGTCGGCCAGTGGCCCTTATAATCTGTGTTCACCACAACCGGTACGTAATGCCGATTTTGCACAGGCTCTAGGACGAGCATTGCATCGTCCCGCACGAATACCTGTTCCCGCCTTTGCCTTGCGCCTGATGGGAGAGATGTCGAGTCTGCTGCTGGGTGGGCAGAGAGCCTTGCCTCAGCGATTGCTGGATGCAGGTTATACCTTTCGCTTTACCGATTTGGACGCGGCATTGAACGACCTGCTGCGCGCTAAGGACTATTCATGACTGATCACGCATTATTGCTCGTCAACCTGGGCTCCCCGGCGTCGACGTCGGTACCTGATGTACGGCGCTATCTCAACCAGTTCCTGATGGACCCCTACGTAGTAGATCTGCCATGGCCCGCGCGTCGCCTGCTGGTCTCCCTGATCCTGGCCAAGCGGCCGGCGGCCTCAGCCCATGCCTATTCGTCCATCTGGTGGGAAGAGGGCTCTCCGCTGGTTGTGCTCAGCCGTCGCCTGCAGGATGCCATGCGCGCCAAATGGACCCATGGCCTGGTGGAGTTGGCGATGCGGTACGGCGAACCCTCCATTGAGTCCGTATTGACCCGGTTGGCGAAGCAGGGCGTTTCCGAAGTTACTTTCGCGCCGCTTTATCCTCAATTTGCCGACAGCACTGTTACTACCGCGGTGGAGCTGGCTCGCAAGGTCATTCTGGAGCAGCGTCTGAAACTGAAGATGCATATACTGCCGCCGTTTTATGACCAGCCTGAGTACCTGGAGGCGCTGGTTAAGAGCACCGAATCCTATCTCCAGCAGCCGTTCGATCATATATTGATGAGTTTTCATGGTCTGCCTGAGCGGCATCTGCACAAGTCCGACCCAAGCGGTACACATTGTCTGAAGGGCGCTGACTGCTGCCAGAATGCTAAGGGAGCTGTATTGGAAAGCTGCTACCGTGCGCAATGTATTCGCACGGCGGAAGGATTTGCCCGCGAGGCAGGCCTGAGGCCGGATCAGTGGTCCTTCTCGTTCCAGTCGCGCCTTGGCCGCGCCAAGTGGATCGAGCCTTACACCGAGGCACGCCTCGATGAGCTGGCTGCCCAGGGAGTGAAGCGTCTTCTGGTAATGTGTCCTGCGTTTGTCGCGGACTGTATCGAGACGCTGGAAGAAATCGGCATGCGCGGCAAGGAGCAGTTTGAAGAAGCTGGTGGTCAGGAGTTGGTACTGGTGCCGTGTCTGAATGATCATCCTGCGTGGGCTGATGCGCTCACCACCCTGTGTGAGCGGGTGCCCCGTGCGGTGTGAGTCTGGAATCTGAATATAAAAAGCCCCGCTCTAGCGGGGCTTTTTTTACAGAAGACTATCCGGCGGCGGTGCGTCCTTACGCCAGTGATTGTGTCCCGGTAGCAGCAGGTTGAGCCCAATGGCCACAATGCCGCAAAGCGAAATGCCCTTCAGACCAACCTCGCCATTACCGATCACGATGCCGCCGATCCCAAAGACCAGGGTCACCGATACGATTACAAGGTTGCGTGCCTCGGACAGATCGACCTGATGACGAATCAGGGTATTGAGGCCGACCACGGCAATCGAACCGAACAGCAGACAAAGGATGCCGCCCATGACTGGCACCGGAATGCTCTGCAAGGCGGCGCCGAACTTACCGACGAAGGCGAGGGCAATGGCAAAGCCGGCCGCCCACAGCATGATCTTGGGGTTGTAATTCTTGGTCAGCATGACCGCGCCGGTTACTTCGGCGTAGGTCGTGTTAGGCGGTCCGCCAAACAGGCCGGCCGATGAAGTGGCGATACCATCACCCAGCAGGGTACGGTGCAGGCCGGGCTTTTTCAGATAGTTGTTGCCGGTGACGCCGCCCACGGCAATGACGCCGCCCACATGTTCGATGGCTGGCGCCAAGGCGACCGGCACCATGAACAGGATCGCTCCCCAGTGGAATTCAGGGGCGACAAAATGGGGGACGGCTAGCCAGGGGGCTGCAGCAATCGCATCGGTATGCACCAGGCCAAACAGGAACGCAAGGGTATAACCCACGATGATGCCGGCCAGGATCGGTACTAGCTTGAAAATGCCACGGCCGTAGATAGCCACAATCAGCGTGGTTATCAGCGCAGGCATGGAGACCAGCATGGCGGTGGCATAGGGGACCAGCTGCGCACTGCCATCGCCAGCCTTGCCCATGGCCATATTGGCTGCCACCGGCGACATGCCAAGACCAATGGAAATGATGACTGGTGCAATCACGACCGGGGGCAGGAGCCGGTCGATGAAGCCAATCCCCTTGAGCTTAACGGCCAGGCCCAGGAAGGTATACACGAAACCGGCCGCGACCACGCCACCCAGCACGGAAGGCAGGCCGAACTCGGCCTTGGCCCCAATGATCGGAGCGATGAACGCAAAGCTTGACGCCAGGAAGACCGGCACTTGACGGCCTGTCACAAGGTGGAACAAGAGCGTGCCCAATCCGGCAGTAAAGAGCGCAACGTTTGGATCCATGCCGGTAATGAGCGGCATCAGGACCAATGCGCCAAAGGCGACAAACAGCATTTGCGCGCCAGACAAAATCTGTCGCCATAGCGGATCGTTATGAGACTGCACTATCAGGTGTCCTTTTGCTTGGTGCCGAAGATCTTGTCACCGGCATCACCAAGTCCAGGCAGGATGTAGCCATGCTCATCCAGACGCTGATCTACGGAGGCGGTATAGATGCTGACATCGGGGTGAGCCTTTTCGACCGCAGCAATGCCTTCCGGTGCAGCTACAAGGACCAGTGCACGAATTTCTTTGGCGCCTGCTTTCTTGAGCATATCGATGGTGGCAATCATGGAGCCGCCCGTCGCCAGCATCGGATCGATGATCATGGCCAGACGGCGATCGAGTTCGCCGACAAGCTTTTCCAGATACGTATGGGCTTCGAGCGTTTCTTCATTGCGCGCCAGGCCGATCACGCTGACCTTGGCGCTGGGAATGAGGCTGAGGACGCCGTCAAGCATGCCGATGCCGGCGCGCAGGATCGGTACGACTGTTACCTTCTTGCCAGAAATCTTCTCAACCGCTACGGTGCCACACCAGCCTTCGATATCGACATTTTCGACAGGAAGATCCTTTGTAGCTTCATAGGTGAGCAGGGCGCTGACTTCTTGTGCCAATTCCCGAAAATTTTTGGTGCTAATATCGGCCCGCCGCATTAATCCAAGCTTGTGGCGGATCAGCGGATGTCGAATTTCATGGATGGGCATGGGAATGGTCTCCGGCGTACTGGCAAAATTACGCTAGATTAAATCATTAGGGTCCCTTTCGGGCAGATGTTTTGTCGCGATTGGCTTGCTCGCCGACGGTTAGCCCGGTAACTTTGCCGCCTTTTACCCAAGCCTGCCCCGCAGGCAGGTGTGTACCATGTCTGGAGAGTCCCCTATGTCCGCCGATCTCGATCATATCCGTAATGTCATGGCGGAGGCCGACTGCCTGTTCGACGAAAGCCAGGTAGAGGCAGCCATTGGCAAGGTGGCCGAGGCGATTACGGCTGATCTGGCTGACCGTAATCCTGTCATGTTCTGCGTGATGAATGGCGGTTTGATCTTTGCCGGCAAGCTGGCAACCAAACTCAATTTCCCGCTGGAGATGTCCTATCTGCATGCGACCCGCTATCGCAATCAGACGACTGGCGGTGAATTGTTCTGGAAGGCCAAGCCGGAAATTTCCTTTATTGACCGTGATGTGTTGATCGTCGATGACATTCTCGACGAAGGGCATACGCTCAATGCCATCATCGAATTCTGCAAGCATGCCGGTGCCAAGGCGGTGCATACGGCCGTACTGATCGATAAAGATCATGATCGCAAGGCCGTTCCTGGTTTGAAAGCTACTTATTCCGGGTTGTCCTGTATCGATCGTTATATTTTTGGCTACGGTATGGACTACAAGGGCTACTGGCGCAATGCACCCGGTATCTACGCGGTAAAAGGTCTCTGATATGCGGGGTCCGGCGTTCATCGATCAGGTACTGTTCGCCGGGCTTACCCAACAGGCGGCAGACAGTCCTCGCCTGCGCTACCACCATGGTTTTCATACCATGGATGAGCCCTGTCATCGCCTGTCAATCGGCATGCAGCCAGACACCTACATTGCGCCTCACCGGCATCTGGACCTGACCAAGGCCGAAACGCTGCTGGTGCTCAAGGGACGTATTGGTGTCCTGTTCTTTGATGAAGAGGGAGCGCTGACCGGACAGCGTCTGCTTGAAGCAGGTGGTGATTGTGTGGGGGTCGATTTTCCTCCAGGCCTCTATCATTCACTGGTGGTACTTGAAGCCGATACTGTTATCTTCGAATGCAAGGCAGGCCCTTTCCGCGCCTTGCAGGATAACGAGTATGGTTCTTGGGCGCCGCGTGAGGGCGAGCCGGGAACCCAGGCCTATCGAGACTGGATGGCGGCACGCTTCGAGTCCTGACCGCTCGGCTGAGCATGATTTTGGGCGTTGAGTGACGGGGTGGGGCGGAGTAATATGCGGCCCTCTCGTTTTCCGCACAGGTACTTTGCGATGCGTAAGGACAAAAAGCAGGTAATCGGCGAGGAAATCAGCGACGATAAGATCAAGCTGTTTCTCGCAGTCGAACCGGCCGATGATACGCCGCCTTCCCTGCATAAACTGGTAAAGGCATACCGTGGATTGAGAGCTGACGACTTTGAACGTTTCGTTGGTTTCTTCGTTGAAGCAGGTTATGACCTGGACGCTCGTGATGCAGAGGGTCAGGACTTCATCGATCTGATCCGTGCCCATCGCAAGGCCGAGCCGTACGTGGATGCGGTGCGCGGCGCTCACGCCTGACCACCTGCTCTGAAAAGCCCGCCTCCCTGATAAGGACGCGGGCTTTTTCATGCCTCTTGCTTGAGATGCAGAATAGGATAGGGCTTGCCGAGGCTATCTACGGCAGAGCGCCCTGTCACGGTGAATCCGTGGGCTAGGTAAAAACCTTTGGCCCCATCGTTCTGCTCGTTGACGTCTACAGCCAGCCGGCCGTACAGCCCTACGGCATGGTGCAGGAGTCGCTTCCCATGCCCTTGACCACGCCGGGCTGGATCAACAAAAAGCATGTCTACGCTGGCCTGGGTAAGACCGATGAATCCTGCAGGTTGATCGTCATCGGACAAGCTGACCCACGTTTCCAGGCTGGGCAGGTAGCTGTCACGCACCAGCGGGCGGAAAAAGTCGATGTCGTCTTCAGGTAGAAAGTAATGGGTTGCCCTGACGGCCTGCTCCCAAATCTCGGCTAGCAAGGGAATGTCTGTAGGCGTTGCGCGTCTTATGGACATGGTATGCCTTGTGTGTGCGTGATGGATTTATTTGAACACGTCGCCCTGCTGTTTGCAGCGTTTCGCTTGCGGCGGCTCATACAGTGCTGTCAGGCATTCACGGGCTGGGTATACTGCCTGCCATCAACGACCCACATGAAGATGGAGTAGAGCATGCGCAATCGCTTGTTGCTTGGTCTGATCGCTGTTGCCGGACTGGCTATTGCCGGCTGTGCCAGCAGTCCACAGCAATTGAGTCCGCAACCCAAACTGACAGCCCCAATCGCTGCGGTCGGGCACGGGCAGCCTGTTTCGGTACGTGTCGTGGACGGCCGCTCGTCATTCTCGTTGGGAACTCGGGGCGGTTTGTATCCTGAAACCAGTACCGTGTCGGTCCAGAGCAACGATGTTATTCCAAAACTTCAGGCTGAAGCGGAATCAGCGGTTCGTCTGCTGGGCTTCACGCCAACGCCTAATGCCTACAATGCTCCCCAGCTGACGCTGACCTTGGCAGAGCTGAAGTATCAGTCGCCCAAGGAGCTGTACGTCACCTCGGCCAATATTGGCGCAACCTTCAAGGTGGATGTACGTAACAGCATGCGTGGCTACAGTGGTCGCTATGGCGCCTCGCTGGAGCAGCGTTTCGGTATGGCACCCAATACGGCAACCAATACCAAGCTGGTAAGCGATGTGCTGAGCGATGCGTTGACCCGTGTCTTCAAGGACCAGACCATCGCCCAGGTTCTTAACGGGCAGTAAGCCTGTCATCTGAAAAGCCCCGTCAACGGGGCTTTTTTGATTCAACCAACTTAATCCAGTGGTCGCCCTGCCAGGAGCCGATACTTGTTCAGTACAGGCTGGGCATATTGGCGGATCATCTGCAGGCGGTATTCGGCAGGGCAATTATTGAGTCGCTCCTGCCACTTCTGCCGAGCTTCAGCCAGCTCGTCTGCTGGGAACAGGCTTTCTGCCGAGGGTACGGTCAGTGACTCGTCACGGCCGTCCCAGCGCTCATAGGCCAGGTGGTTGGCAGGGAAAAGTCGATAATTGGTCAGGATGCGGCGGTCCATTTCGGTTGCCAGCTGCTTGGCATCGCTGAATTCGCCGGTCAGCATCTCGCCAAACTCCACATGCACGCGTCCCTTGTAGCCCGTGATGCCCAAGGCAATGCTGACGTCATCCTCGCCAGGCGCCTTGGCATAGGTGCCGGTGGTTTCACGAATATAGAGTTCACGGGCCTTGGCCAGATCGCAGGGATCATACTCATAGCTGATCGACACAGGCACGATGTGCAACGCCTTTACCATATCGGCAAAGGAGTCGTCCTTGCAGCCCATGTGAAACATCTTGAGGATGGCTGAATCGGTGCGGTCGTCTCCATCCTTGGCCCGGCCTTCGGCCTGGGCAATCCAGACGGACTGGCCATCCTGGCGAATGGAGTAATTGATATAAGCCGAAAGCGTCTGATACGCCGCAAGCTTTTCACGCCGTCCGGTGATGGAGCGGTGGACGATAAAACTCTTGTTCAAGCGCATGAGGTCGCTGACGAAGGGCTTCTGCAAGAGGTTATCGCCAATGGCGATGCGCGGGGTTGGCAGCCCGGCATGATACACGGCGTAATTTACGAAAGCCGGGTCCATGACGATGTCACGGTGGTTAGCCATGAACAAGTAGGCACAGCCGCTACGTAGATTATCTAGGCCCGAATAAGTCACACCATCGGTGGCTTTCTCAATCGTACGATCGACATAAGGCTCCAGTTTGTCCTGAAGCATGCTGACGCTGGTGATACCGGACACTTCCTGCCTCAGCCGATGGCGCAGCATAGGCTTGAGCAGCCATCCAAACGGGCTGGACAGCTTGGGGAAACGGTAGCGGGTCAGGATATCGATAAACTGCTCATCATTGATGAGTCGGGCCAAGACGGCAGGGACTTCTGTATCGTTGAAGGGTCGAATGGCTTCGAACTCGCCCATATCGTTCTCTTTTTAATAACAAGTGGCGACACGTGTCGCAAAGTGGCGGCCATAGTAGAGCGCGCAGCGAGAGATGCAAGCCGAATACGGCGTTAATGTCGCCCCTGGCGATTCCAATCATCGCAAAAACACGGTGCCGGAGCCTATTAGGAGCCCATTATGCTGGAAAGCCAACCGTATGAGTGTCCTTACTGCGGAGAACCTGCCGAGGCGGTGGTAGACCTGTCGGGTGGCGATCAGTCGTACTATGAGGATTGCCCCGTCTGTTGCAGGCCTATCTTTTTTATCTTACACACAGAGGGTATGACATGGTCTCTCGAAAGTCGGCGAGAGGATGAATGATGCTCAGGATCTATGAGCCGCGTGATCTTCTGGAGGCAGAAATGCTGCTGGCCATGCTGGACAGTGAGGGTATTGACGCGCATTTGGCGGGGCGCCATTTGATAGGCGCCATTGGCGAGTTGCCTGCTATTGGGCTGCTGGGAATTGCCGTGCATGACGCAGATGCTCCGCGCGCCCGCGAGCTGATTGCCGATTACAACGCTGCTCAGCCATTGCCTTATGAGGACCCGGACAGCGGGCCAGCCGTGTTATTGTGCTGAAGCGGTAGTCGGCTTTGCCTGAAAAGGCGAACCGAATCGACCTGTTTATTTTCTTGCCTGGTTGTGTATGTCTGGACGCTACGCCTTGTTTCGCTGGCCTCCCGAGGTAACTCGGATGACCGGTTTTCCAGCGGACTATCAGCCGCGCTGGAACATCTCTCCCCATGCCCAGGTGCTATTCATGCGGCACCATGAGGGCGAGTGTCGTGTCGACAGTGGCCGTTGGGGCCTGACGCCCGCCTGGCTCACGGATCTCTCGCGCACGCCCACCCATGCCCGGGCGGAGACGGTAGCGGATCAGCCTATGTTTCGCGAAGCATTTGCCCAGCGCCGCTGCCTGTTGCTGGCCAATGGGTTTTATGAATGGCGAGGGACTTCGCGCAAGCGGGCCTTCTGGATGATCAATGGCGAGCCGCTGGCTTTCTTTGCAGGCATCTGGGAGGCCTATCCGGTCATGGGACAGGTCTATTTGAGTGTGGCCATGCTGACTCAGCCTGCCGGGGGGCTCCGCCGCCCGCTGGTGCTGGCCGAGGCCGAGCGGGATGCCTGGCTGTCACCTATGACAGAGCCGCGCGTCCTGAATGAGATCCTGCTGAAGCCCTCAATGCCGCTGCGTGAGAGAGTGCTTGCCGGTATTGTGAATGATCCCTCGGTAGACGGGCCGGAGTGCCTGACGCCGCTTTAGGCGTTGGGCTGGCAATGCCGAACTGCTAGCAGCGTCACTCGTCGCTTGGTCGGTAGGAGTTGTCGAGACTGGCGGCGCGACCTACCATCTGCGCAGTCGCGCAATCAGGAGAGTGTCATGCGTCGTGTTTTACCCATCGTCGGTCTTTCGCTTTCAGTACTGCTCAGCGCATGTCAGGCGGTGAATACCACTAGCGGAAATGCTGTTGGGGTTGAGCGTAAGCAGTATATGTTCAGCATGTTGTCGGCTGATCAGGTCAACCAGATGTACTCGCAGTCGTACCAAAAGACGGTTACCGAGGCGAAAAACGCTGGCAAGCTGGCCAACGATACGGCTCAGGGCAAGCGAGTACAGGCAATAGCCAAGCAGTTGATTGCTCATACGTCTGCGCTGCGGGCGGATGCAGCCAACTGGGATTGGCAGGTCAACGTGCTCCAGAATGATGAAGTGAATGCTAACTGCGGCCCGGGTGGAAAAATCTTTGTTTATACCGGCCTGCTTGATCAACTGAAGCCTACGGACGATGAGCTGGCCGCTGTGATCGGGCATGAGATTGCCCATGCACTGCGTGAACACAGCCGCGAGCAGATGTCCCGCGCCTATGCCATTGAGATGGGGCAGAGCATTGGCGGGGCGCTGCTGGGCATTGGTCAGGGTGGCATGCAGCTGGCGGATCAGGTCACTCAGGTTAGCCTGAGCCTGCCGTTCAGCCGCTCCAACGAGAACGAAGCTGACCTTATTGGCCTGGAACTGGCCGCGCGCTCTGGCTATAACCCCAATGCCGCCGTGACGCTCTGGCAGAAGATGGCCAAACTGAGCAATGGCAATCAATCGCCAGAGATACTCAGCACCCACCCCTCCGATGACAAGCGGATGAGCAATCTGGAAGCTGCCATTCCCAAAGTCATGCCGTTCTATGAGGCCAGCCGTAAGTCGTGACAGGTCGGCTATCGAGAACCAGAAGCCCCGGCTGCTGATAGCCGGGGCTTTTTTATGCTCAGAAAGGAATAATTAGAACACGCCGCTTAGCCGAAGCGCGTGATAAGCCGCCGCGAGAGCCAGAATGCCGAATGCTGTAGCGGCAAGTCGGCGGATCAACACCAATGGCAGTCGGTCAGCGGCAAAGTTGCCTGCGAGTACAACGGGTACGTTGGCCACAAGCATGCCCAGTGTCGTGCCCATGACGACCAGAGTGAAATGAGGGTATTGGGCCGCCAGCATCACCGTGGCGACTTGTGTCTTGTCTCCCATTTCCGCCAGGAAGAACGCCACCAGCGTTGTCAGGAAAGGTCCATAGCTCTTTTTAAGGCCTGATGCCTCATCTTCGTCCAGCTTGTCCGGGATCAGCGTCCAGAGGGCGACGGCTACAAATGAAATCGCCAGAATCCAGCTCAGGGCCGTCTCGCTGAAGAAGCGGCTGACCCAGCTGCCAACGGCGCCGGCAACAAAGTGGTTGGCCAGCGTCGAAGCCACCATTCCCATGATGATAGGCCAGGGCTTACGAAATCGGGCAGCCAGCAGCAGAGCAAGCAGCTGAGTCTTGTCGCCTATTTCTGCAAGGGCGACGACCAGCGTAGGGACTAACAGGGATTCCATCAGGCTTCCAAAAGGGGTGGGCATTAATTAGACAAATGACATGCATGCCTTCCCACCCCGGGTAAAGGCTGCATGTCATAGGTCTTGTCAAACCCGCAGGTCGCGAACGCCATGGTCGAGGACCAAGTATGTTGACGGACGCCTGGCGCTGATGGCCAGAGACTACTCCCCTAGGACGGCGCGCATTCTGCCCAAACATCCAGGCAGGTGCAATTCAAAAGAGCGATACGCTATCTCTATCAGCGGCGGAAGGCCTGGTAGATACGAAAGCCGTCACGCTCTGCTAACACCTTGCAGGGCCCCAAGTGCTGCTCGATCAGCGGGGGATACCTGAGAAAGCTGTTGGCCACAATACGCAGCTCGCCGCCTGGGCGCAGGTGATGGACAGCTTCGCGTAGCAGGGTCTCGCTGGCTTGATAATGAGTGTGTACGCCCTGGTGAAACGGCGGGTTGCTGATAATGGCGGCCAGCCCAATGGGCGCCGCAGCGATACCGTCGCCAGCCAATACGGTTCCGTTCAGCCTGTTGGCAGCCAAGGTCAGGCGGCTACTCTCTACCGCAAACGCGTCCACGTCGAGCATATGAAGGTCATTGTGGGGATAGCGCTGTTTGAGCGATGCACCTACTACACCTGCGCCACATCCGAAATCCAGCAGCGCACCAGCAGGTAGATTATCGAGGTGTTCGAGCAGAAGGGCGCTCCCCTTGTCGAGCCGCCCGTGGCTGAACACGCCTGGCAGGCTGACTATATGAAGCATTGAACCGGCAACATCCAGCTCGAAACGCTCGGCCCGCTCATGCAGCATGACGGGGGCTGCCTCGGGATGTGAGACCTTCCACAACTGACAGTGCCGAGCATTGTCCAGCTTACTGGCTGCGCCCAGCAGAGCCAGCTGTTTGGCAGCCCGCTCGATTCCACCCCGCTTTTCGCCTACCACATACAGTGCCCCTTGAGGGACCATGGCCGCCAAGACGCTGAGCAGGTAATCCGTCAGCTCTCTGGACTTGGGCAGGAACAGTACGGCGGTATCGTATGGCTGAGCAGGTATAGAGGTTCCGAAGTCGACTCTCCCGGGAAAGCGAGCCTGGAAATAGGCCTCATCGCCTGCATGCCAGGTCCAGCCATGTGCCTCCGGGAGGTGGCTCAATAGATCATCTGCAGGTAATCCTGCCAGCAAGGTTCGGCCTTGAAAATGCTCGGGCTGACGGAGCAGGACTTCGCTGCGTGGATCCATGGGCGTCCTCGGTAAAAAAGCGCGAAGCTTAGCAGACCGTGCGAGTCGGCGCGCCCGCAAAAAAAGCGGTTGCGTTATCGGTCAGCTGACCGATGATCCGCTGGCGAGCCTCCCGACTTCCCCATGCACTATGAGGCGTCACGATAAGCCTGGGAATGTCGTGGGCGAGTAGGGGATTTCCGTCTTTTGGCGGCTCCTGGGTGAGGACGTCCGTGGCGGCGCCTCCCAGATGACCGCTCCGCAGGCAGTCGGCCAATGCCTGTTCGTTCACGATGCCGCCTCGAGCCGTATTGATCAGAAAGGCGGTGGGCTTCATGGCAGCCAGTTGCGGAGCATCGATCAGGTTGCGCGTGGCGTCGGTAAGGGGGCAATGCAGGCTCAACGCGTCTACCTGGGGCAGTAGCGCTTCCAGCGGTATGTAGCCTTCGCGCACTGGCCGTCCAGGCAACTGACCCAGCAGGATACGCATGCCAAATGCTTCCGCCAGGCGAGCAACTGCACCGCCAAGCTCACCGTGACCCAGGATGCCAAGCGTCTTGCCTTCCAACTCCATGATGGGATAGTCGAGCAGGCAGAACTGCTTGGCTTCCTGCCAACGTCCAGCCTGAACATCGCGCTGATAATCCGACAGTCGCGTGGCCAGGGCCAGCAGGAGCGCGAACGTGTGCTGTGCAACGGAAGGCGTGCCGTACCCCTGACAATTGCAGACGGTTATCCCATATTGGCGTGCTGCGTCCAGATCCACATTATTGGTGCCGGTGGCGCTGACCAGTACCAGCTTGAGCGATGGGCATGCAGAAAGGCAGTCAGCGGTCAGGCTGACCTTGTTCACGATAGCCACCTCCACCGTCTGCAGGCGCTTGATAATCTCGTCAGGCGCGGTGGCCGGGTAGACATGGAATTCGCTGAAGACTGCCTTCAACGGAGCTGGATCCAGATCTCCCAGGTCCAATGAGGCATAATCCAGAAAGGCGGCACGACGGGCTAGGCTCATGGGGTGTCCTTATGATTATTGGCCGGAACTGCCAGCCTAGCAGAAGCCCCTGGCGCAGGGGCAAGGTAGTAAGCTGACAGGCATGAATTATCTCGCTCATCTTCATCTTGGCGGTTCAGATCGTGAACAGCTGCTGGGAAGTCTTTACGGTGACTTCGTCAAAGGTCCTCTCGATAATCGCTGGCCCTTGGCTATCGAACAGGCTATCCGCCTGCATCGCCGTATTGATGCCTTTACCGACAGCCATCCCTTGATCGATCGTGCCCGTGCACGCTTTCCCGAGGCGCGCCGGCGCGTCAGCGGTATCCTGGTCGATGTCTTTTTCGATCACTGCCTCAGCCGGCATTGGGCTGCTTACGCCGACCAGCCATTAGAGGCTTTTATTGCGCGGTTCTATCGTATTCTGCTGTCGGAGCCTGATTTGCCGCCACGGCTGGCGAGGATCGCGCCGCGTATGGCAGCTCAGGACTGGCTAGGCAGTTATCAGGAATTCAGGATCATCGAACAGGTCATCAATGGTATGGCGAGTCGACTGTCCCGGCCTGTACTCTTTGAGGGCGCCTTTGCGGAAGTAGAAGCGCGTTATGCGCTGCTTGAGCAGGACTTCTTTGACTTTTATCCCGAACTGCTAGCGTTCGTTCGTCAGGCGCAGCGGGATCGCTATTGATTCAGGTCAACATGCGCAACGGCTTGTGCGCATAGAGTCACCGCGCTATTACGCGAGGTCTCTATGCGCCTCGATCCAATTGAGCTGTTTGATAACGGCTCCCACAAATGTTTGTGCTTCGATAGCCTGGTTACAGGAGACGGAGTGCAATCCAACCAGTTTCTCATCATCGATCATGATGAATATCTACTATTCGATCCCGGCGGTGATCTGACCTATACGCCGCCGCTGTCGCTGGAGCTGTCCAGGTGTATTCCGCTGCAGGATCTGACCTATATCTTTGCATCGCACCAGGACCCCGACATTATCGCGGCGCTGGACAAATGGCTGCTGCATACGCGGGCTCAGGTCATCTGCTCGAAGCTGTGGGCACGCTTTCTGCCGCATTTGACGGCTGGCTATCTGTCCATTAGTCACAACCTGTCGGTCTTTGAGCGAACCATACCCTTGCCTGATCGAGGCCAGTCTTTCCGGCTGGGCCGATGCACCCTCATGGCCGTTCCCGCCCACTTTCTGCATTCAGTCGGTAATTTCCAGCTATACGATCCTGTCAGTCGAATTCTCTTTTCGGGCGATATGGGCGCCTCACTCGTGGATGACGCGGCACCGGTCGAGAATTTCGAGGCTCACATGCCCAGCATGGAGTGCTTTCATCGACGCTACATGGCCTGCAACAAGGCCTGCCGGCTATGGGCAGGCATGGTCAGGGAAATGAATGTTGCCATGATTGTGCCTCAGCACGGGCGGCCCTTTGCGTCGCCGCCCGTGATCAAGGCGTTTCTGGACTGGATCGAAACCCTGGAATGCGGGATCGACCTAATGACGCAGGAAGACTATCGCTTGCCTGCATGAAGGTAATGCTTGGGCGGATACTCCTGATGTAGCCGCTCCAGCAGTTCATCCTTGGCTGTCCAAAGCTGGTTAACCCAGGCCTGGAAGGCTGCGCGGTATTCGCTGTCCAGGTCGTAGCTCTTGCCCAGAAAGGCTGCGGGGATGGCAATCTCTTCTACACGCACGACAATGGCTGCAATCCGGCCGGAGAGCAGATCCCAAAGGCTCGGCGTTCCGTTGGGATAGTGGATGGTAACGTTGACCAGCGAATGCAGCTGCTCTCCCATCGCATCCAGCACAAAGGCGATACCGCCCGCACGCGGGCTCAACAAGTGACGATACGGCGCGCGCTGGGCGTCATGTTTGGCCTGGGTGAAACGGGTTCCTTCCAGAAAATTGAAGATTCCTACCGCCGTATCGCGAAAGCGCGCGCAGGCCCGGCGTGTAGTCTCAAGGTCCTTGCCACGCTTTTCAGGATGGCGGGCCAGATACGCTTTCGAATAGCGCTTCATGAAGGGAAAGTCGAGTGCCCACCAGCACAATCCAATGACAGGCACCCAGATAAGCTCTTGTTTGAGGAAGAACTTGAGCGGACGGATATGGCGATTCATCAGGTACTGGAGCGCAAAGATATCAACCCAGCTCTGATGGTTACTGGTCACCAGATAGGAGTGTTTGTAATCGAGGCTGGCGAGCCCGCGGACGTCCCAGTGGATGCGACCCGTCAGGCGAATCCAGAGATGATTACCACTGATCCAGGCCTCGTGGATGGCATTCATGAGGCGTCTGGACAGCCGTTGTGCAGTCGGGAAGGGCAGGCACAGCTTGAGTAGCGTTACGGCAAACAGCGGCCAGCACCAGAACAGCGTGTTGGCCGCCAGGAGCAGGCCGCCCACAAGACCACGGACCAGGCTAGGTAGATAATGAAGCATCAAGCATTCCCAACAGCAAAAAGGCGGCAAATCATAAAACAAGCCAGCGTCGGGAGACATGCTTCATAAGCGCTCACGGCAGGATTAAACCGGATTGGCCTCATGCTACTCAGCTTTTGGCGCACCAGCCGCATGGAAATGATTGCCCGATATGCTTCAAGCGCTGCGCCTCGTCGGTTACCCAGGTACGGGTTTGCCAGGGCGGGTCGTGGCGGAGGTGCTGGCTGTGCCCACAACTCAATAAAACTACCCAATGACCCTCTTCATCCTGATAAAAATCCAGAATGACACTCGTCTGCTTTGATGGCGGTGGGTCGCAATCGGGGCGATTGCCGCGTACACTTGACCTTTCATTCATCTTATTCAAAGGTTTTTACCATGCAGATTGCGGCCAACAAAGCGGTCTCCATCGACTATACCCTGACCAACGACGCCGGTGAGGTTATCGACAGTTCCGCTGGCGGCGCCCCGCTGGTATACCTGCACGGTGCAGGCAACATCATTCCGGGCCTTGAGCGTTCGCTCGAAGGCAAGCAGGCTGGCGATGAACTCAACGTTGCCGTCGAGCCTGAAGATGCTTATGGCGAGTACAGCCCTGAGCTGGTCGCTACCCTGAACCGCAGCATGTTCGAAGGTGTGGACGAGCTGGAAGTGGGTATGCAATTCCACGCTTCCGGTCCAGACGGCGGCATGCAGATCGTTACCGTGCGCGACATCGATGGCGATGACGTGACCGTTGACGGCAACCACCCGCTGGCTGGCCAGCGCCTGAACTTCAAGGTCAAGGTTGTGAACGTGCGTGATGCCTCTTCTGAAGAAGTCGCTCACGGTCACGTACATGGTGAAGGTGGTCATCAGCACTAAAACGCGACGGAAATCCTGGTGTGGCGGGAACGAACCCACACTAGAATGTCCAAGCGAGAGCGTCCGAAAGGGAACAGCCCGGTCGGACGCTTTTTTTACGCCTACTGTATTCACAAGGAGCACATCATGAGTGCGTTCCACGATCTCACCTTGCAAGGGCTGGATGGGAAGGATCTCCCCCTGGCACCTTACAAAGGCAAGGTGGTGTTGGTGGTTAATGTGGCATCCAAATGCGGATTGACCCCGCAATATGCGGGCCTGGAATCGCTGTATCAGACCTACCGCGACCGCGGGTTGGTCATCCTGGGCATTCCATGCAATCAATTCGCAGGCCAGGAGCCTGGAAGCGATGCGGATATTCAACAATTCTGCAGCACGAACTATGGCGTGTCGTTTCCCCTGTCGAGCAAGATCGAGGTAAACGGCCCGACACGTCATACCCTGTACCGGCAGTTGGCTGGTGAAGGTGCAGAGTTTCCTGGAGAGATCACCTGGAATTTCGAGAAATTCCTGGTAGGTCCCGATGGCCGGGTTCTGGCTCGTTTCAGCCCACGAACTGCGCCGGATGATCCCAATCTGGTTCAGGCCATCGAGAAAGCGCTTCCCTAGCGCAAAGGCGGCGGGGCGAGCCGCGCAGTTACCGAGGCTCCCCCGCTGCAGGCAATGCCTTTGCGCCACCCTCTCTGACCCAGAACAGCGTCGCGCCGGCCACTGCTGCAGGCATGAACAGCACGTTCACGACCGGGACCAAAAGGGCCAGGTACGTAATTCCGCCAAATCCCAGGCAGCGTGTCCGCTTGCTACGTAACCAGGCCAGCATTTCGGTAAAGCCCAGCTTGTGGTTGTCCGCCGGATAGTCAATGTACTGCACCGCCATCATCCAGACGCCAAACAGCAGCCAAAGCGGTGGAGCAATCAGATTAAGCCCTGGAATGAACGAGAGCACCAATAACCCCAGTGCACGGGGTAGGTAGTACCGCAGTTTTTTGAATTCCCGCACCATGGTTCTGGGAATCATGGCAACTAACTCTCCCGTGCTGAACGGCGGGAAGTCATCCTGGCCACGTACCACGACCTCAACCTTCTCAGAGAGAAAGCCGTTGAAAGGCGCCGCAATGATGTTAGCCACCATGGTGAACGTGAAATAGATCATGAACAGGACGAGTACGAAGAAAAAAACGTACAGCAACGGTACCAGTACATAATCCAGAAAGCTTAAGTATGAAGGAATGGAGGGCATCAGATGATGCACCCAGCCATTGAACTTGCTTAGCGCAAAGCTGATCGTTGCGATGAACAGGATGAGATTGATCGACAGGGGCAGCACGACAAAGCGACGCAGGCCAGGCCGCAGGATCAGTTTCAGGCCTTCACTGAAATACAAAAGGCCGGATAAAGGCTTGCTCATTCAAAACTCCGGTAGCGAGTAAGAGCGCAATAATGAAGCCTTATTACGGTCGAATGCCAATAGTGACCTGTAAACAGCCGTGACGTGATTCTAGGGTTGTGCGTTGTGGCGTACCATAGTGTCCGACATCAGGCGGGTCCGCATAGGTTATGCCTATGATTTGGATTGAAACTCGCCATTTTATCCAAAGCGGCAAGCCGCGTAGGCTGCTGCCTTATCGCGTTAAGGAGAGGCTAATGAGCGTTCTGGTAAACAAGCAGGCCCCGGATTTTACAGCTCCAGCTGTTCTAGCTAACGGTACTATCGTCGAGAACTTCCAGCTGTCCACTTTGCGTGGCAAATACGTTGTGCTGTTCTTCTGGCCGCTGGATTTCACCTTTGTTTGCCCGTCGGAAATCATTGCCCACAATAACCGCATCGCTAAATTCCGTGAGCTGGGCGTAGAGATCGTTGGTGTGTCCATTGACTCTACCTACACGCACTACGCCTGGCGTAATACGCCAGTAGAGAAGGGCGGCATTGGCCCGGTCGAGTTCACCATGGTGGCTGACGTCAAGCACGAAGTAGTTCGCGCTTATGGCATTGAGCATTCGGATGGCGTGGCGTTGCGAGCGTCTTTCCTGATCGACAAGGAAGGCGTCGTGCAACATCAAGTGGTCAACAACCTGCCGCTGGGCCGGGAGGTGGATGAGATGGTGCGTCTGGTTGAAGCACTGCAGTTCACCGAAGAGCATGGCGAAGTCTGCCCGGCTGGCTGGCGCAAGGGGCAGAAAGGTATGAAGGCCGACGCAGAGGGCGTCGCTAACTACCTGGCTGAAAATGCTCATAATCTGTAACTATTGGGCAGGCAGGTCCTACACGGGCCTGCCATCTAGACAAGGTTCTGGACAATAAGCGGGAAATCCCGCACGGTTCGCGGGCTGTCGACTTTGTAAGCCTTCCCCTGGTGCTTCGACAGCCCTTTTTATTATTAGCACGTGTGCCGGCGCCCTATGCGCGGCATGGAGACAAACATGTCTGAAGTTCGTCATGCTCGAGTCATCATTCTCGGTTCCGGCCCTGCCGGTTACACCGCGGCAGTCTATGCTGCACGCGCCAACCTCAAGCCGTTACTGATTACTGGCATGCAGATGGGCGGACAGCTGACTACCACGACTGAGGTAGACAACTGGCCGGGCGACCCCCACGATCTGACAGGGCCTGCGCTGATGGAGCGGATGCGTGAGCATGCCCAGCGCTTTGAAACCGAGATCGTGTTCGACCATATCAACGGTGTGGATTTGGCCAACAAGCCTTTCACCCTCACGGGTGACAGTGGCACCTATACCTGTGATGCACTGATCATCGCAACCGGCGCCAGTGCCCGTTACCTGGGCCTGACCAGCGAAGAGAGCTTCATGGGCAAGGGCGTATCGGCCTGCGCCACCTGTGACGGTTTCTTCTACCGTAATCGTGAAGTGGCTGTGGTGGGCGGTGGTAACACTGCGGTGGAAGAAGCGCTTTACCTGGCCAACATTGCTAGCAAAGTCACGCTGATCCACCGCCGTGATACGTTCCGCGCTGAAAAGATTCTGCAGGACAAGCTGAAGTCCCGTGTGGCCGAAGGCAAGATCGAGCTGAAGCTCAACGCAGCTGTAGACGAAGTGCTGGGCGACAATATGGGCGTTACTGGTGTTCGCCTGAAGAACAACGATGGCAGCATGGATGAAATCCAGGTTGCCGGCCTGTTCGTTGCGATTGGCCACACGCCAAACTCCTCGCTGTTCGAAGGTCAGCTTGAGCTGAAGGATGGCTATGTAGTGGTCAAGGGCGGCCGTGAGTCCAATGCTACGGCAACCAGCATCGAGGGTGTGTTTGCTGCTGGTGATATCGCCGACCACACCTACCGCCAAGCGATTACCTCGGCGGGCGCTGGCTGTATGGCTGCGCTGGATGTCGAGCGTTACCTCGATGGCTTGGGCGATAACCTCTGGTAAGCCAGTCTCTGGTAAACCCTGTGGTTTCATGAGAAAGCCCCGCTTGTGCGGGGCTTTTTTGTTTGGCTGAATCAACCCGGGTCGCGATGATTCGGATGAAAGCCGCTCACTGGAGCCTGTACGGTTTTACGGGTGGCTATGTCGATTCCTTCACTGGCGACCTCGGCCAGGAAATCAATCTCTTCTGGCGTGATGATGTAGGGCGGCAAGAAGTAGACCACGTTACCCAGCGGACGAAGCAGGGCGCCCCGGGTAAGTCCATGCTGGAATACCTTGAGGCCACGTCGTTCCTGCCAGGGGAATGGTGTCTTGGTGGCTTTGTCCTGAACCATCTCGATGGCGAGCGCCATTCCGGTCTGGCGCACTTCGGCGACATTGGGATGATCCACCAGATGCCGGGTGGCCTGTTGCATCCTTGCAGCCAGTGCCTGATTGGCCTCTATTACCTTGTCTTCTGCAAAGATATCCAACGTTGCCAGGGCTGCGGCGCAGGCCAGCGGGTTGCCTGTGTAGCTGTGGGAATGCAGGAACGCACGCAGGGTATCGTATTCATCATAGAACGCCTGGTAGACGTCATCTGTAGTCAGGCAGGCTGCAAGAGGAAGATAGCCGCCTGTCAGGGCCTTGGATAGGCACAGGAAGTCCGGGCGGATACCGGCCTGCTCGCACGCAAACATCGTTCCGGTACGACCAAAGCCGACGGCGATCTCGTCGTGGATGAGGTGCACGCCATAGCGGTCACAGGCCTCACGCAGTAGCTTCAGGTAAACCGGATGGTACATGCGCATACCGCCAGCGCCCTGGATCAGCGGCTCGACGATGACAGCGGCTACTTCCTGATGATGCTCCGCCAGAGTCTGCTCCATATGGGCAAACATGGCGCGGGAATGCGTTTCCCAATCCATGCCTTCCGGGCGCAGATAACAGTCGGGGCTGGGAACCTTGAAGGTATTAAGCAAGAGCGATTTATAGGTCTCGGTGAAAAGCGCAACATCGCCTACCGACATGGCCGCTACCGTTTCGCCATGGTAGCTGTTGGTCAAGGTGACAAACTTGTTCTTTTCCGGCTTCCCGCTGTTGAGCCAATAGTGATAGCTCATTTTCAACGCCACTTCGATGCAGGACGATCCGTTATCGGCATAAAAGACGCGATCAAGGCCTGCTGGGGTCAGCTGTACCAGTCGTTCGGACAGCTCGATCACAGGCTGGTGGCTAAAGCCGGCCAGGATCACATGCTCCAGTTGGTCAACCTGATCCTTGATCCGCTGGTTGATACGTGGGTTGGCATGACCAAATACATTGACCCACCACGAGCTGACCGCATCAAGATAGCGGTTGCCCTCAAAGTCTTCCAGCCATACACCACGACCAGATTTGATTGGGATGACTGGCAAGCGCTCATGATCTTTCATCTGGGTGCAGGGATGCCACAATACATCCAGGTCACGCTGCATCCACTCGGCATTCAGGCCCATAAAGGTCATCCTCCAAACACATTTGACTGGCAAGCCTATGCAATGCTCCGAACGGTAGCAAGGCGCGTCTAGTGGATGCCGCTTCGCTGGCGTATGCTGCGCACCGCCGTTGGGGCTGAGGAGTCTGAAAGATGTCGGTACGTGTAGCGCGTCTCGGAGCGCTTGCTGTTTATGGGTTGTTCAGCGTATCTGCGCTGGCTGCAGACAAGGTGGATAAGCATGCCCAAGGGCATACGGGAAAGCATGCTGAAAAACATGCGGAGAAACCGGCAGCAAAGGAAGCGGAGCAGCCTGTTGCCAAAGGTAATGGCCGGTCGGCCATCGTAATCGGCGCCGGCATGGCCGGTCTGGCCTCGGCCTATGAACTGCAGAAAGCGGGTTGGCAGGTGACGCTGCTTGAAGCCAAGCCCAGTGTTGGCGGACGCTCGGCGCTGGCGACCAGTGAATGGATCGGTAATGCCAAGGCTCAGCCGGCCCTCAATAGCTATCTGGATACCTTCAAGATCAAGACAGTCGATGCACCTAGCTATGTGCGCACGCCGGGTTATCTAATCGATGGGCAGTATTATTCGCCAGAAGATCTTGCCCAAAAAATGCCGGACGTGAGCGCTGCACTCAAGCGCGTCGACAAGGCGCTGGATGAGCTTGCGGCATCAATCAGCGATCCGCTCAAGCCGACCGCTGGAAAAGGCCTGTTCGCACTGGATCAGACGAACGTGGCCAGCTGGCTGGATAAGCAGAACCTACCGCCATTGGCGCGCAAACTTATCAATCAGCGTATCCGTAGCCGCTATGATGAGCCATCGCGCCTGTCGCTGTTGTATCTGGCTCAGCAGACCCGTGCCTACCGGGACATCAGTGACACCGATTTGCGTGCGGCCCGTCTGCCGGGTGGTAGTACCGTGCTGGCCCAGGCATTTGTCAAGCAGATCAAGACGCTCAAGCCCAACTCCAAGGTGTCGGCTATCACGCAGGACAAGGATGGCGTGACCGTCAAGGTAGGGCCTACGGGGTACCATGCCGATTATGTGGTCATGGCAGTGCCCCTGCGTGCCTTAAGCTCGATCCAAATGACGCCGGAACTGGCCGAGGCACAGCGGGCTGCGCTCAAAGGCACGAACTACGGATGGAGAGACCAGATTCTTCTGAAGTTCAAGACGCCGGTCTGGGACAGCAAATCTCGTCTGTCTGGCGAAATCTATAGTGATCAGGGGCTGGGCATGCTGTGGATCGAGCCGGCCGTGAAAGGTGGCGCTAACGTGCTGATCAACCTGTCCGGTGATAATGCCCGTGTGATGCAGGCGTTCGGAGATCGCCAGTTGGCAGATCAGGTCCTGATCCGGCTGAATGCCTTTTATCCGAAAGCTCGTGGTGCATTTTCCGGCTATGAAGTACGTCGCTACAGCACCGATCCGGGTGTAGGTGGTTCCTATCTGGCCTATGGGCCAGGACAGGTCAGCCGTTATTGGCGTGTATGGGAGCAGCCTCAGGGACGCGTCGTCTTTGCTGGCGAGCATACCGATGCGCTGCATCCGGGGACGTTGGAAGGCGCCTTGGCTAGTGGTCAGCGGGCCGCTCGGCAGGTTGAAGATCTCGCTGCAGGCAAGTCCGCTGTACCTGAGACCAAGCCTGCCGATACCAAACCTGCCAGCCTTGCGCCTGACGCAGCACCCAAGGCCACTGACGAGAAAAAGGGCCTCTTTTCTCGTATGTTCTCCTGGATGCATTGATTTACGATATGTTTCACCGCCTGGCGTCCTGCCGGGCGGTCTTCTAGCTTTACCCCTCTTAGCACCTGCGTTTTCCGTTCAGCCAGAGCGGTTGTCTTGTTGTATCTAATAAAGCGATCGATTAAAGCAACTTTTTCCGCTTCATTTCGATACGTTTATCGCTAGGCTTGCTAGCAGCATGAACAAGGAGATTCATGATGAATTGGCGTAACGATCCGCATCGCTATGGGCTTGTCAGCGTAACCCTGCATTGGGTGATGGCGATCGCCATCGTTGCCCTCTTTTGGCTTGGACTGTGGATGCGGGGGCTTGATTACTACAGTCCCTGGTATCACCGAGCACCCGAGATTCACAAGGGCATCGGCATTCTTCTGCTAATCGCTCTGCTCATGCGTATCGTCTGGCGTTTCGTCAGCCGGCCGCCTGCCGTCGAAGGAAGCCGAACGACTCAATTGGCTGCCACGTTTGGCCATCTGGCGCTGTATGCGCTCATGCTGGGCGTTATGGTCGCCGGTTATTTCATCTCGACGGCTGAAGGCCAACCGATCAACGTATTTGGCTGGTTCAATGTGCCGGCTACCGTCAGTGGGTTGCGTGATCAGGCTGATTGGGCTGGGGCGATTCATCTCTGGTTGGCCTGGACGTTGATCATTCTGAGCGGGCTGCATGTACTTGCCGCGCTCAAGCACCACTTTATCGACCGCGATGCCACATTGTTACGCATGTTCGGCCGACGCCGGGCATGACGTGACCTATTTCAGAAGGGAGACATCATGATGTTGAAGAAAAGCTTCGCTGCTCTGGCATTGGGAACTGCACTGTTGACCGCCGGCCACGCCATGGCCGCCGATTACAAGATCGACAAGGAAGGGCAGCATGCCTTTATTCAGTTCCGTATTCAGCACCTGGGCTACAGCTGGCTCTATGGAACATTCAAGGATTTTGATGGCAATTTCACCTATGACGAAAAAAATCCGTCTGCAGACAAGGTGAAGGTTACGATCAAGACCGATAGCGTCGACACCAACCATGCCGAACGTGACAAGCATTTACGCAGCGCCGACTTCCTGAACGTATCAGCGCATCCGACGGCAACCTTCGAGTCCACCAAGGTGACGCCGACAGGTGATAATGCAGCTGACATCGAAGGCAATCTGACGCTCAACGGCGTGACCAAGCCTGTCGTGATCAAGGCCAAGCTGATGGGGCAGGGCAATGACCCGTGGGGTGGCTACCGCGCCGGATTTGAAGGCTCGACCAAGCTCAAGCTCAAGGATTTCAACATCCAACGTGACCTGGGTCCGGCTTCGCAAGAGGTTGAGTTGACCCTGTCACTGGAAGGTGTACGCCAGTAACTAAATATTTCGATACACAAAGCGCAGTTCCGCAAGGGCTGCGCTTTTTTTATGGGCCTAGTCTGACAAACGTGATAATAGCCTTTAAATCTTCATAACTTCTGCACACTGTCTAGGCTAAATAACCAAGTTCAGCAGTGCTCTAGCCTGTTAACCATGAAACGCATCACATCGAATGCGGGTCTGTTGAAAGCTCAGGAGCAAGATGCCAAATGGTTTTTTCAATCGCTTGGATAAGTCCCCGCAGGCGACTTGTTCCTGTTTACAAACAACCATGTACGTAAGTATATTGGGCGATCACAAGAATCTGCCAAGAATGATGCGGCCGCATAGCGTCGCGTTGCCTAGCACCCTATTCAAAGGTTTTGTTCAAGGACTCCGATATGCACATCAAGTCGGCGCATGCTTATTTTGTCCCGGTTTTATTGCTGGCGACGCTGACGCTCAATGGATGCGGTAAGCAGGATCAGGCTCAGCAGGCTCAGCAACAACAGCCTCAAGCGGTTGAAGTGGGCGTGGTTACGCTCAAGGAACAGCCTGTTACTCTGACCACTGAATTACCTGGCCGAACCTCGGCATTCCGTGTAGCGGAAGTCAGACCTCAGGTCGGTGGTATTCTCCAGAAGCGTTACTTCAAGGAAGGTTCTGAGGTCAAGGCCGGCCAGCAGCTCTATCAGATCGACCCCCGTACCTATCAGGCCAACCTGAATGCAGCCAAGGCCACTTTGGCACAGGCGCAGGCGACCATGGCGTCCAACCGGCTCAAGGCCCAGCGCTATGCTGCCTTGGTAAAGGACGAAGCGATCAGCCGCCAGGAAGCGGATGACGCCCAGGCGACTCTCAAGCAGAACGAAGCCCAGGTAGAGACTGCCAAGGCTGATCTGCGTACTGCAGAGATCAATTTAGCCTATACCAAGGTGACGGCGCCGATTTCGGGACAGATCAGTCGTTCACTGGTGACAGAAGGTGCGCTGGTTACCGCTGATCAGGCGACTGCCTTGGCCATCATCAACCAGCTTGATCCCATTTATGTGGACGTGACGCAGTCCAGTACCGAGATGCTGCGTCTGCGACGTGAGCTGGACAGCGGTCTGATCAAGCGGGCGGGTGAAGATGCCGCCCAGGTGAAGCTGATGCTGGAAGACGGTTCCGAATACAAGCATCTGGGCAAGCTGCAGTTCTCTGAGGTGTCAGTGGATCAGGGAACCGGCTCGGTTACCATTCGTGCAGAGTTCCCCAACCCTGACCGTTTGTTGCTGCCAGGCATGTTCGTGCGTGCGCAACTGCAGGAAGGAGTCCGTCAGACGGCTATCCTGGCGCCACAGCAGGGCATCTCGCGCGACCTGAGAGGTAATGCCGTAGCGATGGTCGTTACGCCGGACAACAAGGTTGAGCAGCGTACCGTGAAGACCGAGCGTACGATCGGCACCAATTGGCTGATCTCCGATGGCCTGAAGGCGGGCGATCAACTGATTACGGAAAACCTGCAGCGTATTCGCCCGGGTGCTTCGGTTACGACCAAGCCAGCTACCAACGTAGCCATGCCTGGCGATTCGGCACAACCTGCTCAGCAGGGTAGTGCCGACAAGCAGCAATAAGGGAGCCGCTGTCGATGTCAAGATTCTTTATTGACCGCCCCATTTTCGCCTGGGTACTTGCCCTGGTGATCATGCTGGCGGGCGGTCTCGCCATTCTTAACCTACCGATCAACCAGTACCCGAACATCGCGGCACCGGCTGTTTCGATCCAGGTGAGCTATCCCGGCGCGTCGGCACAGACCGTTCAGGATACAGTCGTCCAGGTCATCGAGCAGCAGATGAACGGGATCGACAACCTGCGTTATCTCTCCTCGGAGTCCAACTCCGATGGCAGCATGACCATTATCGTGACCTTTAACCAAGGCACGGACCCGGACATTGCGCAGGTTCAGGTACAGAACAAGCTGCAGCTGGCGACACCGCTTCTGCCTCAGGAGGTGCAGCAGCAGGGCCTTCGGGTGGCCAAGTATCAGCGTAACTTCATGCTGGTAGTGGGTCTGGTGTCAAACAACGACTCCCTGACTCGTGAGGATCTGTCCAACTACATCGTATCCAACATGCGTGACCCCATCGCGCGGACCCCGGGTGTAGGTGATTTCCAGGTCTTCGGCTCGCAGTACGCCATGCGTATTTGGCTGGATCCGGCCAAACTGAATAAATATCAGTTAATTCCCGGAGATGTTTCCAATGCCATTCAGAGCCAGAATGTCCAGTTGGCTTCGGGCTCGCTGGGCGGTTTGCCTGCTGTTAAAAACCAGCAACTCACCGCTACGATCATTGGCCGTACCCGTCTGGAAACCCCAGAGCAGTTCGGTAACATTTTTCTAAAGGTCAATCCCGATGGTTCCCAGGTGCGGCTGCGTGACGTCGCACGTATCGAGCTGGGCGGTGAAAATTATTCGATCGACGCTCAGTTCAACGGTAAGCCTGCGTCGGGTATGGCGCTGCGTCTGGCAACAGGGGCTAACCTGCTAGATACCTCTAAGGCGGTACGTGCAACCATCGATCGGCTCAAGCCGTTCATGCCTGAAGGCATGGAAGTGGTGTATCCGTACGACACTACGCCTGTTGTAACTGCTTCCATTCATGAAGTGGTCAAGACTTTAGGCGAAGCGATTCTGCTCGTATTCCTCGTGATGTATCTGTTCCTGCAGAACTTCCGAGCTACTTTGATCCCGACCATTGCAGTTCCGGTCGTCTTGCTGGGTACGTTCGGTATCCTGTTTGCCTCTGGCTTTACCATTAACATTCTGACCATGTTCGGAATGGTACTGGCGATTGGTTTGCTCGTAGACGATGCTATCGTCGTGGTGGAAAACGTCGAACGGGTCATGGCGGAAGAGGGGCTGAGTCCCAAGGAAGCGACCCGCAAGTCCATGGATCAGATCCAGGGCGCGCTGGTGGGTATCGCTCTGGTGCTGTCAGCGGTATTCGTGCCGATGGCTTTCTTTGGCGGCTCGACCGGGGTGATCTATCGGCAGTTCTCGATCACCATTGTTTCCGCTATGGCCCTGTCGGTGCTGGTTGCTTTGATCCTAACGCCAGCGCTGTGTGCCACGATCCTCAAGCCGGTCGACAAGAATCATCACGAGAAGCGTGGCTTCTTTGGCTGGTTCAACCGCAAGTTCGACAGTGGCGTGAACCGTTATGAGCGCAGTGTCGCTACTGTTATCCGTCATAAGGTTCCGTTCCTGCTGGTGTACGTCGTGATCTTGGCTGGCATGGTATTCATGTTTACTCGCATTGCATCATCCTTCCTGCCTGAGGAGGACCAAGGTGTAATTTTCGTGCAGGTGACCACGCCGACCGGCTCGTCTGCGGCCCGTACTCAGGTTGCGCTGGATCAGATGCGCGAAATGATGATGAAAAACGAGCCGTCGGCAGTCAGCTCCATGTTTACGGTCAACGGCTTCAGCTTTGCCGGCCGTGGTCAGAGCTCCGGCCTTGCATTCGTTCAGCTCAAGCCATGGGAGGAACGTCCGGATGCCAAGGATCGCGCCAGTGCTGTAGCCGGACGCGCCATGGGTTATCTGTCGCAGATCAAGGATGCCATGATCTTCGCCATCGTTCCGCCAGCGGTACTTGAGCTGGGTAACGCCACCGGTTTCGACTTCTATCTTCAGGACAACTCCGGCCTTGGCCATGAAAAGTTGATGGAGGCGCGGAATCAATTGCTGGGCATGGCGGCACAGAATCCGAAGCTGACTCAGACTCGCCCCAATGGTTTGAATGACGAAGCGCAGTACAAGCTGATCATCGACGATGAAAAGGCCCGTGCGCTGGGTCTGTCCCAGACCGATATCAACCAGACCTTGTCAATTGCCTGGGCCTCCAGTTACGTCAATGACTTCATCGACAGAGGCCGCGTAAAGCGTGTGTATGTACAGGGCGAAGCCGATTCACGGATGAACCCGGAAGATCTGAGTAAGTGGTACGTACGTAACAGCAATGGTGAGATGGTGCCGGTATCGGCCTTTGCCCATGGCGAGTGGGTCTACGGTTCACCCAAGCTTGAGCGTTATAACGGTATCTCGTCTGTCGAGATCCAGGGCTCTCCTGCGCCTGGTTACAGTACGGGCGATGCCATGACCGAAATCGAGAACATGGCCAAGGAGCTACCGCAGGGCGTTGGTATTGCCTGGACCGGCATGTCGTACGAAGAGCGACTTTCAGGTTCGCAGGCGCCTGCCTTGTATGCCTTGTCCCTGGTAGTGGTCTTCCTCTGCCTGGCAGCACTGTATGAGAGCTGGTCGATCCCGATTGCGGTCATTCTGGTAGTACCGCTGGGCGTGATCGGTGCGCTCCTGGCTACCTACTTCCGAGGTTTGGCAAACGACGTGTTCTTCCAGGTGGGTCTGCTAACCACCATTGGTTTGTCAGCCAAGAACGCGATTCTGATCGTGGAGTTTGCCAAGGAGTTGCACGAGGGCGGCAAGAACATTGTCGATGCCGCCGTAGAAGCCGCACGGATGCGTCTACGCCCGATTATCATGACGTCCATGGCCTTTATCTTGGGTGTGGTTCCGCTGGCCATCTCCAATGGTGCCAGCTCCGGTAGTCAGCATGCGGTTGGTACGGGCGTGATTGGCGGGATGGTAACCGCAACCGTTTTGGCGATCTTCTGGATTCCCATGTTCTACGTCGTGGTCAGCAGTCTGTTCAAGGACAAGGCTTCACGTGAGCAGGAATCAGGCGCCGAGGGAAGACATTGAGTATGAAGAAGTCTCTTTTATCCATCGCAATAGGGGCAGTGCTGCTTTCGGGCTGCACCCTGATTCCCGACTACGAGCGGCCTGCATCGCCTGTGGAAAACGCTTGGCCCCAAGGCGAGGCGTACAAAGGCAATCCAACCAGCAGTGGTTCGGAATACACGGCCGACATTGGCTGGCGTGAGTTTTACAGCGATCCGCAATTGCAGCGTCTGATTCAAGTCGCTCTGGATAACAACCGTGATCTGCGGCAGGCGGCTCTGAATGTTCGCCTGTATCAGGCGCAGTATCGCATCCAGCGTGCAGAGCTGTTCCCGACCATTGGCGTCAATGCCAATGGTTCGCGGACGCGTACGCCAGCAGACATGAGCTCGGCAGCGGCGATCCAGGAGTTGCTGCAAAGCACTGGTCAGGCTGGCGCAGGAAGCTCTCGTAGCGGCTCGATCAACAGCCAATACACGGTAACGCTTGGCATGTCGGCCTATGAGCTGGATCTGTTTGGTCGGCTGCGCAGTCTGAATGAGCAGGCCTTGCAAAGTTATTTTGCAACCGTTGAGGCGCGGCGCAGTACGCAGATCAGCCTGATTTCCGAAGTGGCCAACGCCTACTTCACCTGGAAAACCGATCAGAAACTGCTCCAGCTTACCCGCGATACACTGGACGCTTATCAGCGCTCATTCGATCTGACCAAGCGTCTGTTGGATAATGGGGTAGGTAGCGGTCTGGATCTACGTCAGTCCCGTACGGCGCTGGAAGGCGCTCGGGCGAGTCTTGCGCAGTACACTCGTCAGGAGGCGCAGGATCGCAATGCGCTGGGGTTGCTGTTGGGCGCACCCTTGCCGACCGATCTACCAGCCGGCAAGAGCCTGGATGACAATGACCTACTGGCTAAGCTGCCAGCTGGCTTGCCGTCGCAGTTATTGCAGCGCCGTCCGGATGTTTTGCAGGCCGAGCTTAACCTCAAGGCAGCCAATGCCAATATCGGTGCGGCCCGTGCTGCGTTCTTCCCAAGTATCAGCCTGACGGCGCAGGGCGGAACAGGCAGTAGTGAGCTATCTGGTTTGTTTGATGCTCATTCGGGGTACTGGACGTTTGCGCCCAGCATCAATATCCCAATCTTTACCGCAGGCAGTCTGAAGGCAAGCCTGGATGCGGCCAAGATCCAGAAGGACATCAATATTGCTGCGTATGAGAAAGCTATCCAGACAGCCTTCCAGGAAGTGTCTGATTCTCTTGCAGCGCAGGGAACCTATGATGATCAGCTTCAGGCCCAGCGTGATCTGGTGAAGGCGAGTCAGGAGTATTACGATCTGGCTGAGAAGCGTTACCGTCAGGGCATCGATAACTACCTGACTGTGCTTGATGCGCAGCGATCCTTGTATTCGGCTCAGGAGCAGCTGCTCGCAGACCGCCTTAATCAGCTCAACAGCAGTGTGACGCTGTACAAGGCGTTAGGCGGTGGTTGGTTGGAGCGTACGACGGATAACAACGTCAGTGCGACGCCCGCAATCACATCAAAGCGCTAGTAAGGCGGACATAAAAAAGCCGACTCGATTGAGTCGGCTTTTTTTTTATGCCTATTTTTCCCTCCAGCCTGCGCTGGAGGGAAAACGCATCAAGCGTCAGCGTCAGCCGAGCGATTACGTGTCAGCAAGGCAGGCTTTTCAGCCTTTGGACGAACCTGGAGCGAATCCAGCTGCTCAGGCGTCAGCATGCGGTCTGCACGAGAAGGCTTGTGCAGAATGCGGGGTTGCGGCTTGCTGGGTGCACGCTCCTCTGTCATAGCGGGACGCGGCTCACGGGGTTCGCGTGGCTGGTAAGGACGATTCTCCTGACGGGGACGTTGTCCGGCCGGCTTGTTGCGACGCTTGTTCTGAGCTGGGCCACGACTGTCGGTTACAGGCGCGTTGCTAGCATTGGCCGCACCTTGTCTAGGACGGGGCGGGCGTGCTTGAGCCGCAGCGCCTGAAGTCGCTGCTGCGCCTTGGCTATGGGTACGCGGCGGTTGCCCTTGACCTGGACGGCGCGGGCCACCATTACGGCGATTCTTGCCTTGGTAAGGACTGACATAATCAACCCGGTTACCAAAGTTATCGAAATCGTCATCCAGAAATTCTTCCGGATCGCGGTTCTGGGGGCTCTGAGTTGTCTGCTGGGGCTGGCGCTCGCCGCTGCGCTCCTGACGTGGCTTGTTTCTACCGGCGCGTGCCTGGTCCTGACTCTGACTCTGGTTCTGCTGGCGGCCACGACGTGGCTGGCGTGCCTGCCGCTCCTCCTGCTGCGATGCTGCGTGTTCAGCAGAAGCTTCACCTTCCGCTGCTCTTGCAGGCTGCTCTTTGCGGGGTGCACGTGGCTGTCGTGCCTGGCGACGGGGCTCGCGTGGCTCACGCGCTTCCACTTTCTCAACCGGTGCGCTGGCAGGATCAAAGCCCTGCATGTCGCCGTCAGGGATATTCTGCTTGGTCAGGCGCTCGATGGCGCGCAGCAGTTTCTCCTCGTCGGGAGACACAAGGGAGATGGCTTCGCCGCTACGACCGGCACGACCTGTACGGCCGATGCGGTGTACGTAATCTTCCTCCACGTTCGGCAACTCGAAGTTGACGACATGGGGAAGCTGGTCGATGTCCAGACCGCGAGCGGCAATATCGGTTGCCACGAGCACGCGAATGGCATTGTCCTTGAAATCGGCCAGCGCTTTGGTGCGTGCGTTCTGGCTCTTGTTTCCATGGATCGGCGCAGCAGGAAGGCCGTTCTTATTCAGGTACTCAGCCAGGCGGTTGGCACCATGCTTGGTTCGTGTGAAAACCAGCACTTGTTCCCAAGCACCAACGGTAATCAGGTGAGCCAGCAAGGCGCGTTTCTGGGCGGCGGCAATACGGAAGATACGCTGCTCGATACGCTCGACCGTGGTGTTTGGCGGCGTGACCTGGATGCGCTCGGGATTACGCAGGAGCTTGTCGGCCAAGTCGGTAATGTCCTTGGAGAACGTTGCCGAAAACAACAGGTTCTGCCGTTCTTTGGGAAGCAGGGCGAGAACCTTCTTCACGTCGTGAATGAAGCCCATGTCGAGCATGCGGTCAGCTTCGTCCAGCACGAGAATCTCGATGGCTGACAGATCGACGTTATTCTGACCGGCAAGGTCCAGCAGGCGGCCAGGGCACGCTACCAGGACGTCAAGGCCCTTGGAGAGCGCAGTAACCTGAGGCTTCATGCCAACACCCCCAAAGATGCAGGTGCTACGCATGGGGAGGTCGCGTGCATAGATCTTGAAACTATCATGCACTTGGGCGGCCAGCTCCCGGGTAGGCGTCAATACCAGCACACGGGCTTGGCGCGGACCGGCTTTTTTGCCGTCAGGTTGTCCGTTCGGAAAGAGCCGCTCGAGAACGGGGAGGGCGAATCCACCCGTCTTGCCAGTACCGGTCTGGGCGGCAACCATCAGGTCACGGCCTTGCAGTACAGCGGGAATGGCCCGTTGTTGAACGGGAGTCGGGTTGACATAACCCGCGTCGTTTACTGCGCGGGATAGGGCCTCGGAGAGACCGAGGGAAGTGAAGGACATGCGGGGTTCCTGTCTACTAAGTCGGCGTCCCGCCGACGTTGGGGCGCGGTTTCGCCTGAAACTGACGACAATAATGTGTTCGTCTTCTCCACACGCTACCGCCCTGCGCTGGGTGGAAGGCTGGAAAATGGCTCCAGGCGATGATGTTCAGCTTTTAAAGCCAAGGTTATTCCAAATAGCCAGACTGGGTTCAGCCTGATTCAATGTGTAGAAGTGCAGGGCAGGCGCTCCGCCAGCCAACAAGCGTTCACACATATCTGTCACGATTTCCTGGCCAAACGCCTGAATGCTTTTGACATCGTCAGCATACGCTTCCAACTGCTTGCGAATCCAGCGTGGGATTTCGGCGCCACAGGCTTCGGAAAAGCGAGCCAGGCTGCTGTAGTTGGTAATCGGCATGATGCCAGGAATGATGGGTACGTCTACGCCTAGCTTGCACGCTCTGTCGACAAAATGAAAGTAGCTGTCGGCATTAAAAAAGTATTGTGTGATCGCGCCGTTGGCTCCAGCCTTGATTTTGCGAACAAAATTGGCGAGATCGGCTTCGAAGTTGCGTGCCTGGGGATGAACTTCCGGATAAGCGGCAACTTCGATGTGAAAATGATCACCGGTTTCTTCGCGGATAAAGCTGACCAACTCGTTGGCGTAACGCAGTTCGCCGCCGGAAATCCCCATGCCGGAAGGAAGATCACCGCGTAGTGCCACAATACGCGTGATGCCCGCTTCACGGTAGCGAATCAGCAGGTCCCGTAATTCGGCCTTGGAGTCGCCTACGCAGGAGAGGTGAGGCGCTGTGGGAATCCGAATCTCGCTGTCGAGCTGAAGAACGGTATTGAGGGTACGGTCCCGGGTGGAACCGCCAGCACCATAGGTGCAGGAGAAGAATTCTGGGGAGTAGCCGGCCAGCTGGCGAGCAGTATTGAGCAATTTTTCGTGGCCGGCTTCGGTCTTCGTCGGGAAGAACTCGAAACTGACGTTGGGTGTGGTACGAGTCATGGGTAATCCCTGGAGCGCATTGGCGCTTCCTCAAGAAACACCGCCGCTTGGGCGGTGTTGTCCTGAACTGCCGAGGAGAAGGGGAAAACCTTCTCCGTGTCGATTGTTGCCTACCGCTTAGTAGCGATAGGTTTCCGGCTTGAACGGGCCGTCCTGCTCAACGCCGATGTAGTCCGCCTGTTCTTTGGTCAGACGTGTCACGACACCGCCGAAGCCCTTGACCATTTCCAGCGCCACTTCTTCGTCCAGCTTCTTGGGCAAAACCATGACCGTGACGTTCTTGGTCTTTTCGACTACAGGAAGGTCGGCAAACTTCTCGTTGAACAGGTGCATCTGCGCCAGAACCTGGTTGGCAAAGGAGCCGTCCATGATGCGGCTTGGGTGGCCGGTCGCGTTGCCCAGGTTGACCAGGCGACCTTCAGCCAGCAGGATCAAATAATCATCGTTGGCCGGATCGATGTCCTTACCGGTGCGGTGAATCTTGTGAACCTGCGGCTTCACTTCTTCCCAGCCCCAGTTCTTGCGCATGAAGGCTGTATCGATTTCATTGTCGAAATGGCCGATGTTGCACACCACGGCGCGCTTCTTCAGCTTTTTCAGCATGTTGGCGTCGCAGACGTTGGCGTTGCCGGTTGTGGTGACGATCAGGTCGATCTTGCCCAGCAGATCGGCATCAACGCAGGCTTCGGTGCCATCGTTCTGGCCATTCTTGTAGGGCGAAACGACTTCATAGCCGTCCATGCAGGCCTGCATGGCACAGATCGGGTCGACTTCGGACACTTTCACGATCATGCCTTCCTGGCGTAGGGAGGCAGCAGAACCCTTGCCTACGTCGCCATAGCCGACAACCAGCGCCTGCTTGCCGGAGAGCAGGTGGTCGGTAGCGCGCTTGATGGCGTCGTTCAGGCTGTGGCGGCAGCCGTACTTGTTGTCGTTCTTGCTCTTGGTAACGGAGTCATTGACGTTGATCGCCGGGATCTTCAGGGTGCCTTTCTTCAGCATGTCCTGCAGGCGATGTACACCAGTGGTGGTTTCTTCAGTAACGCCGTGAATCTTTTCCAGGGCCTGCGGATACTTGTCATGTAGGATCTGGGTCAGGTCGCCACCATCGTCCAGGACCATGTTGGCATCCCAGGGCTGGCCATCTTTCAGGATGGTCTGCTCGATGCACCACTCATATTCTTCTTCGGTTTCACCTTTCCAGGCAAAGACCGGAATACCGGCAGCAGCAATGGCGGCAGCGGCCTGATCCTGGGTAGAGAAGATGTTGCAGGAGGACCAACGCACTTCAGCGCCCAGCGCGACCAGTGTTTCGATCAGCACGGCAGTCTGGATGGTCATGTGGATGCAGCCCAGAATCTTGGCACCCTTGAGCGGTTGCTCACCGGCGTACTTGCGACGCAAGGCCATCAGGGCTGGCATTTCGGACTCGGCGATGATGATTTCGCGGCGGCCCCAGTCAGCCAGGGAAATGTCGGCAACCTTGTAGTCGTTGAAACCGGCAGGCGTGATAACAGCGCTCATTAAGCTCTCCATTCGTTCGAAGTTGTTGGCTGCCCCGGCGATAACGTGCCGCTGCAGGACAGCTGTAAATGCGAATGGGCGCCGTTGATGCGTGTGCAGGCCAGGCCTGCGGCTACGCTCCCCCGAGCCTGACAGGGAAACCCTGCTGCAGCGCCCCTCGGTAGGATGGCGGGTAGCGATTTGAGAATCGCCATGGGCTCGAAGTATAGCGGGCAATCCTCAGGCTTTGTAGGTGTACCGGATTCATGATGATCAGTAATTGACTGCATAGAGAGGAACGACCGCTTCGATGGCTTCTCTAACCGGCGGAAGGGTTTAAGCTTGTGGACCGCTATTACTCAAGGAGACGACATGAATTTCCATACACGCAAGTGGGTAAAGCCCGAGGATCTGAACGCCAACAACACTCTGTTTGGCGGCAGCCTGCTGAAGTGGATAGACGAAGAGGCTGCGATTTATGCCATCGTTCAGTTGGGCAACCAGCGGGTCGTCACCAAATATATTTCCGAGATCAATTTTGTTAGCGCATCGCGTATCGGTGACATCATCGAGCTAGGGATCACGGCTACTGAATTTGGCCGCAGCTCCATTACCCTGCGCTGTGAAGTCCGCAACAAGATTACCCGCAAGAGCATCCTGACCATCGATAAGATCGTCTTCGTCAACCTGGACGAGGAGGGTAATCCGACTCCCCATGGCAAGACGAAGATCACGTACATCGAAGATCAGTTCAAGGATGAAGAAAAGGGCGCCTGAGTCGGTCTAGGTTCGCGACAGACCTTGGAGTAGCCTTGGCGTTTACTGCTCGTATCGGAAATGCCATGGCTAATCACAAGATCGAGATCCGCCGCAGGAATACGCAGAAGATATTGCTGGCTGCCGAAAAGGTATTTGCCGAGAAAGGGTTTGGTGCTGCTTCCATGGGCGATATTGCCCAGGAAGCAGAGCTGCCGCGGTCGAACCTGCATTATTACTTCTCGACCAAGGATGACCTGTACCGTGAGGTGGTGCTCGGATTACTGGAACTCTGGAAACAGGATGCCATCTGTTTCGAGCAGTTCGATGACCCCCGGGTAGTGCTGACGAGCTATATCCGCGCCAAGATGAGCCACTCCCGTACGCGTCCCTATGGCTCTAAGATCTGGGCCAACGAAATCATGCATGGTGCACCGTTGCTAGGGGCCGCTCTGGATGAACACCTGATGGAGTGGGCCAGACTCAAGCAGGCCAAGATCAAGCAGTGGGTGGATGACAAGCGTATCCTGCCGGTAGAGCCGGCTTATCTACTCTACATGATCTGGGCCTCGACTCAGCACTATGCAGATTTCAATTATCAGATCGACCTAATCAACGGTCATACGCCCTTGAGCGACCGCCAGTTCGAGCAGGCTGTACAGACGGTGACGGCGGTTGTCCTGCGTGGGATTGGCCTGGAACCTTGAACACTCCTAACGCAGCTGTCAGGAATAAAGGGTATCCGGCGCTGCCTTGGTGATCGCCGCTCACCAAATTGTTGCACAGGCTATGGCTTGGCTTTTCTGAACTTAATCAATGAGTTGGTTGCTTTTGCAACGCTTGCAAGCGATCACACTGCTTTTTTCTGCACCAGTTTGATTCCTGACAATGCTGTTAGGACGCTTCGCTTCGGTGATCAGCTGTCATTTCCTTGCTAGGCAAACCAATATTCCAGATGCGATATCAAGGACTTAGCGCAAGGCCCGCACCCCTGACTGCTTTCGATCACGGTTCCGGCACGCTTATTGAGAGAAAGGGCGATCAGCCTGCTAGCAGGACCTACTCACCCCTATGAGAGAAAACAGGGAGAGCATGCCATGCCATACAACAGATCCGAAGTGATTGTGCGCGATGGTCTTCATGAGCTTCATGCCGGCCCGGATGTTCTGGACAGCCCACGTTATAACCACGACATGGCGCCTACTCAGGTAGCGGAGCGTTCCTGGAATAAGTGGCATATCGCAGCGCTGTGGGTGGGCATGGCCATCTGCGTACCCACGTACACCCTGGGTGGCGTACTGACGGCTTACTTTGGATTATCAGTGGGCGAGGCGCTGGCTACCATTCTGCTGGCCAACCTGATCGTGCTAATTCCCCTGACATTAAATGCATTTCCAGGCACCAAGTACGGGATTCCTTTTCCGGTCCTTCTGCGCAGCTCCTTTGGCATTCTGGGCTCGAACGTACCCTGCCTGATTCGAGCAGTCGTGGCCTGCGGCTGGTTTGGCATCCAGACGATGTTTGGCGGTTTGGCGATTCACCTGTTTCTCGGGTCACTTTTCGAGGGCTGGAAGGCCTTGGGCAGTACGGGTGAGGTCATTGGCTTCATGGTGTTCTGGACGGCCAATCTATGGGTGGTCATTCGAGGCGCCGAGTCGATCAAGTGGCTGGAGACCTTGTCTGCACCACTCCTGTTACTTGTCGGGGTCGGTCTTCTGATGTGGGCGATGCCCCATGTGTCGATGACGGAACTCCTGTCCCAGCCAGCCAAACGACCGGAAGGCGAGGGGGGGACCAAATATTTTCTGGCAGGTCTGACTGCCATGGTGGGTTTCTGGGCGACTCTCTCGTTAAACATTCCAGACTTCAGTCGCTATGCCAGAAGCCAGAAGGATCAGATCATAGGACAAGTGATTGGCCTGCCGGTCACCATGTTCCTGTTTGCCTCTTTGGGCGTGGTAATGACGGCCGCTTCGGCGGCCCTGGTGGGCGAGACGGTGTCTGATCCGGTTTCGCTTATCGGTCATATCCAGAGCCCTGTTTGGGTCGCCTTGGCCATGGCCTTGATCGTAGTTGCGACGCTGTCGACCAATACAGCTGCCAATATCGTTTCGCCCACGAATGATTTCCAGAATCTTGCGCCCCGGCTCATCAATCGGACCCGAGCCGTATTGATAACTGGGTTGGTGGGCCTGGCGCTGATGGCCCATGAACTGCTCAAGAAACTAGGCTGGATCGTCTCGGATGTCAGCTTGGAGAGCGTGTATTCGAACTGGCTGCTGGGGTACTCCAGTCTTCTGGGACCCATCGCCGGCATCATGGTGGTGGACTACTTCATCGTGAAAAAGCAGCAGCTTGATCTGGCCGGGTTATACCGTGACGACTATTACCCAGCCTACAACGTGGCAGGCTTCGTCGCGTTCGGCATTCCTGTCGTGCTGACGCTCATGGCGTTGACAACGGGTGTCATGACCTGGTTTTACGATTACGGCTGGTTTACCGGTTCGGCACTTGGTGGGGTGATCTACTTTGCCTGCGCCGGGCAGCATCATCGCAGCCCGGCGCCGCTGGCCAGGCCTTCGCTGTGAAGGCCCTGACTAGACTTCCAGGGTAATGAGTTCGGCGTTTACCTCAGTACCCTGTATGGTCAGGCGTCCCAGAGAGACAGGCAGCTTGAAGCGGCGAGGGCCAGGGCTGCCTGGGTTGAAGTAGAGTACGCCCTCGCGCTCCTCCCGTTTTGGCTTATGTGAATGCCCGCAGATTACGACGCGAATACCTTCGGCCGCCGGATCAATCACTAGATCCTGGAGGATGTGGATCACGTAGAGGTCGACCTCGCCAAAACGAAGCGTAGCTGTTTCAGGTAGGGTCTGGGCCCAGTCGTCCGTGTCGTTATTGCCGCGGACGACGGTAAGGGGAGCTATTTCCCGAAGTCGCTCAAGAATTTCGGGCTTGCCGATATCACCGGCATGGATGATATGGTCGCTCCCTTCAAGTGCGCTCAATGCGCCGGGACGCAGAAGATTGTGCGTATCGGCGATAACGCCAATGCGAAAAATCGGATGGTTGGAGACAGGCATGGTTCTCCCGTACACAGGCTGGGTCTGTATAACCTTTGACCGATAAAGTGTGTAAGGGTTGAATGAGTGTGATCGACGCCCAGTGCAGGCGTCGATCACAAGCGCCCTTTATTCCTGTGCTATGTCTGTGGTGCTGTCTGGCAGGAACCAGTTCATGATCAGAGCGCAAAGCCCTCCTGTGGCCACACCTGAATTCAGCACATCACGTAGCGCTGCTGGCATGTGGGCGAGAAACTCAGGGACCTGGGACACACCCAGACCCAGTGCCAGGGAAACGGCAATAATCAACAGGGCACGGCGGTCCAACTGAATGCCGGCCAGAATGTTGATCCCCGAAGCTGCAACGGCGCCAAACATCACCAGTGCGGCGCCACCCAATACTGGCTCTGGTACGGCCTGAATAATGCCAGCAACGGCTGGAAACAGGCCGAGCAGAACGAGAAAGACGGCAATCCACAGCCCGACGTGGCGGCTGGCGATACCCGTCAGTTGGATCACGCCGTTGTTTTGCGCAAAGATTGAGCTGGGAAAGCTGTTGAATAGTCCGGCCAACAAGGAATTGGCTCCATTGACCAGTACACCGCCCTTGATCCGAGCCATCCAGAGCGGACCTTCTACTGGCTGGCGGGACACTTTACTGGTTGCGGTCACGTCACCGATGGCTTCCAGGGAGGTGACGAGATAGATCACCAGCATGGGAACGAACAGTGCCCAGGAAAAACCCAGCCCAAAATGCAGGGGAACCGGCACCTGGAACAGAGGAGCTTCATGCATGCCGGTAAAGTCCAGACGTCCCAGATAGGCCGCCAGGCCGTAGCCGACCAGGAGCGCAATGACGATGGCCGCGCTACGCACCCATACCACGCGAACGCGGTTGAGCACGACGATGATTGCCAGCACCACACCGGACAGCAGTAGATTCTCGCCGTTGGCAAAGGTGCCCTGGCTCATGGCTGAGAAGCCGCCGCCCATACTGATGAGTCCGACCTTGATCAAGGTAAGACCGATCATCAGCACCACGATGCCGGTTACCAGCGGAGTAATCAGGCGCTTAACGAAAGGCAATATCCGGGAGATACCCATCTCGACGAAAGAGCCTGCCATGACCACGCCAAAAATGGCAGCCATTACGGCTTCGACCGGCGTGCCTTGCTTGACCATCAGCGCGCCGCCAGCGATCAAGGGGCCGACAAAGTTGAAGCTGGTACCCTGAACGATTAGTAGCCCTGCCCCGAACGGGCCGAAACGGCGACACTGGATGAACGTGGCAATGCCTGAAATCACCAGGGACATGGACACGATCAGGTTGGTATCCCGTGGTGAGACACCCAGTGCCTGGCAAATTAGAAGGCCTGGAGTGACGATAGGCACGATGATCGCCAGCAGATGCTGCAACGCAGCGAGCAGGGCGATAGGCAGGCGAGGCCGATCGTCGAGGCCGTAGACCAGTTCATGGCGGGAGGGAGAGGCGTCCGGCTGGCTCATGTAGCGGTTCCGCAAAAGGCGGCAAGTGTACTGTTCCGGTGATGCGCCGCACAGTCTTCATCTCATAAAAGAGACGGGCGATAGGACAGGCTGCTGCCATGCGCCTTGGGCATGGCGTTAACGTTCAGTAATAAAGACGAAAGTCCCACGGCCTAACTTTACCAGTATCCAGGGTCTTAGGCCTTGTTCTGATGGCAGGCGCTTGGCATTCACTACTCCAATCCCGCCGGGCTTCATGGCAAGCACTTCAGCAGTCATGCCATGCAGATCCAGCAGCCAGGTTGCCCATACCTTCTTCTTTTACCGAGGGCTTTTGCGTGTTTGACGCGATCACAGGGTTAATTCAACAGGGGGGTTACCTGGGCATTCTTTTGCTCATGTTTCTGGAAAACGTGTTTCCGCCTATTCCATCGGAGGTCATTATGCCGCTGGCAGGGTTTCTAGCGGCGAGAGGGGAGCTGAATTTCATCGGCGTGGTGCTGGCGGGAACGTTGGGGTCCTTTCTGGGCGCGCTACCGTGGTATTACGCTGGTGCGGTATGGGGAGAGGCGCGCATGCGCAAGCTGGCGCAGCGTTACGGGCGCTGGCTGACTCTTTCGGCCAAGGACGTCAGTGAGGCCTCTCTCTGGTTCAGGTCGCATGGCAGTAAGGCTGTCTTCTTTGGCCGCCTGGTACCGGCAATCCGTACCCTGATTTCTGTACCGGCCGGTATTGCCCATATGCCGTTTCGTCGCTTCGCCGGGTATACCCTGGCGGGTTCTTTGATCTGGACAACGGTGCTGACACTGGCGGGTTACCTGCTGAATGCCGAATACGAGCGTGTCGCGACGCTTTTGGATCCGGCCTCCAAAATAGTTCTGGCAGTGATTGTGCTCGTTTACCTGTATCGCCTGTTTAAAACCAACAGCCGGGAAGACTGCCGGGAAGGCTAGACGGGTTGGAATAGCGCCAGGGATGAGTCCTAGCGCTGATCCAGCAGACGCCTGCGCTCGGCTTTCTGTGCTTCTACCTGCGCCTTTTTCTGCTCGATCGCGGCGCGTCCACGCTCTGTTACGCTGGGGCGCGGTGCGGGCTCGGGGGCTGGCTGGGGCGTTGGTGGGGTTGGCCTGGGATAATGATGCCAGGGCGGACGGTGTCCACCATAATCGTAATAGGGCTCTGGATAGGGATAGTAGCGGTCCTGCCGGATCGGTGGCGGGACATCATAGTCATCATCGTCGAGATCGTAATAACGATCAGCGTCTGACGGTGTACGAGTGCTTGACCGAGACGTCTCGTCCCGAGGCTTAATGCTGGGCTTTTCCACTACCGGTGGTGGCGTCGGGTCGGCCATACGGGTGACCGGGCCACTGCCTCTTGGCGGAGGGTTATCAACTTCGATACGGTCGGCCAGGGATTGATCAGATGGGCAATGGCCTTGTGTAAACGTGATCTGGCCTGTCTTGTCGACGCATTTGAGTATGGTATCTGCCTGGGCATGGGTAACGCCGCTCAGGCTTGAGACCGCAACCGCCAGAATTGCCCACTTCATAGCAATCCCCTCTAACGTACCTGCATGCCACTCTAGCACCTTGCCGATCAGGTCATCTAAACGGTTACTGAAGAAAACCGTGAAGGTCAGGCCAGGGAGTGCCGCGCTGCTGACAGAAAATCGAACAAGCCTTCCAGAGGCAATGGCTCGGCCAGAAAATACCCCTGCGCCTCGTCGCAACGCGCGCGCTTGAGCAGTTCGAGCGTCTCTTCGTCTTCCACACCTTCCGCCACGACAACAAGGTTCAAGGCATGGGCCATGTCGGTAATGGCCTTGATGAACACGTAGCGGTCCAACCCTTCGGCGGGATGGGTAATAAGCGTGCGGTCGAGTTTGACGGTATCAATAGGAAAACGCCTAAGATAGGACAGGCCGGAGTAGCGAGTTCCCAGGTCGTCTACTGCCAGTTTGACACCCAACGTTTTCAGCGCTCCGAGCGCCTGATTGGAGGCGTCCATGTCTTCAATGAAAGCCCCCTCGGTCAACTCGAGTTCCAGGTGACAAGGTCTCAGTTTGGTTGTGTGCAGAATCGCTTCTATCCTGTCCTTCAAATGTGGTGACTTGAGCTGGAGGGGTGAAAGGTTCACGGACAGTTCCAGCGACTGCCCAAGTCGACTGGACAGGTCATGAATTTCCTGACAGGCCTTTTGCAGAACCCACAGTCCCAGCTCGTCTATCATCCCAATCTCTTCGGCAATCGGAATGAAATCCACAGGCGAAATCCAACCCCGCTCCGGGTGATGCCAGCGAATCAAGACCTCAACGCCCTGGGGGGTGCCCTCAGGCAGCCGAATGCGCGGCTGGTAGTAAAGCGAAAACTGATTCTGCTCCAAGGCGTGGTACAACGCTGTTTCCAGCACCATGCGGTTTTTGGCTTCGACACTCATTTCTTCTGAGAAGATGCGGCAACAATGGCCCCCTGCCGCCTTGGCACGATACATCGCAATATCTGCATGCTGGACCAGTTGTTCCTTGGTATGGCCATGCTCAGGGTAGAGTCCTACCCCTACCGACGCACCGGAAAAAACACGGCTGCCATTGATTTCTATCGGAGCCGCAACCGCTCGGATGATGGCGTCAGCCACCGCTTGAACGGAGATTTCACCTTCCGGGGCGTGGGCCACCACGACAAACTCATCGCCACCCAGGCGCGCCACCAGATCACCCTGAGGTACCGCTGCCCTCAATCGCTGCGCCACTTCGCGCAGCATTGTGTCGCCTGCATCATGTCCCATCGAGTCGTTGACCTGCTTGAAGCGGTCCAGGTCGATCAGCATGATGGCAAGGCAGCTGTTAAGCGGCGTGAAATTGATCAGAGCCTGCAAATGCTCGTTCAGGTACGCCCGATTGGGCAGCCCTGTCAGCATGTCATGGTTGGCCAGCTGGTGCAGGCGACTTTCGGCCAGCTTCTGCTCGGTGACATCCGTATAGCTGCCTGCCCATTCGATAAGCTGACCTTCCGTATCAAGAATGGGAACGGCATAACCACTGACATGGCGATATTGACCATCGGCCCGGCGCAGCCGGTACTGGGCATATACCGGCTGGCGGTCCTGCAGCATTTTGGCTCCCAGCGCAGCGGTGGGCTCCTGATCGTCCGGGTGAACCACGTTTATCCAGCCAAACCCCTGCATTTCCTCCTGAGTCTGGCCGGTAAAGGCACACCAGTCCGGCTGAGGAGAAACAATTTCCAGGGTAGGCGAAGCCGTCCAAACGATGGCACCTGTAGCATTTACCAGTGAGCGAAAGCGCTGCTCGCTGGCTTGAAGCGCCAACTCTGCCGCTTTGCGTTCCGTGGTTTCCCGGTCGCGCTCGATAACCAGCGCCGCAGTATTGACCAGCAGGCGCATGGACTCCTGCTCCGAACCGCTCGGCTCGCGCGCGTCCCTGCAATAATAGGCCAGGGTTCCCAATACTCTTCCAGAGGATGACAGGATCGGGTGAGACCAGCAGGCGCGGAAACCATAACCGAGCACCACAGGCTTGGCTTCAACCCAGCGCGGATCTTTCTCAATATCGCTGACGATAGTCGTGGCGCCGGTATACGCGGCAGCCCCACAGGAGCCAGCGAGGGGGCCAATGAGTATACGTTCTAAGGCCTGATTGAACGATTGGGGGAGCGAGGGGGCCGAGCCAAAGCGCAGGTGCAGGCCATCGGTATCCATGAGCATGACCGATGCCCAGATGTTGCCACCTGCCTGCTCTTCCGCAGAGCGGGCCAGGGTATCGAGAATCTGCTTGAGCGGGGCTCCCGCGACGGCCTGTGCCAGCGCCTGCTGCTGACCGTTGGCCAGGGCCTCGGTGCGTTTCAGATCACTGATATCTGACGCAATGCCCCGTAGCCGAAGGCTGTCAGCGTCGCTCAGCACCTTACCTTTGACGCTAATCCAGCGAGTGCGGCCGTCTGATAGCAGCAACCTGCAGTCGAAATGCCAATGCTCGGCACGTTTCGCTGCCGTTTCGATGACGCGGCGTACACGCCTCTGGTCATCCGTGTGGATACGCTCGAAAAACTCCTCGAGCGCCCATGTGTCCGGCTGTATGGACGTACCGAAATCTGGCCCGTTTCTCAGCAGGCAGGTCAGCGTTCCGCTAGCGACGTCCAGTTCCCATTCACCCAGATCCGCTACATCGAGCGCGAACTGCAGGCGTGCCTCAAGTTCAGCAGCGGAGGAGGAAGGCGAGGGGGCGGCGTTGACATCCTTTTTTACCCTGGGCTCGGCATTGGTGTCCGGCATATCGTTCACTCGAAGTTTCCAACTATCGATTGATCTGCCATGTCTTGCGGGCGCGGCACGGCAGCGGTGCGTCTAAAACAGGACTCTATAGAAAGCGTAGTCGTTCTGGGCAATGGCTCAATTCATAATCATCCATGAAATACGAGGGTAACGATTTACCATGCTGTCGGAGGGCTATCATCGAGCAGAAAGGGAGACGTTCTACAGGCGACGCCATCTTGCCTGAAACAGGCTTTTTGCCAAGAGTAAGAGAGTCCCAACCAGACCAGTGGAGAGGCTGCGCTTTTTGCGGAACAGGCACAAAAACGCCGCCCGAAGGCGGCGTGCTCAACACGATCCCAGATCAGTCTTCCAGCATCGCCTTGTTACGGACGGCACCCTTGTCGGCACTGGTGGCCAAGAGGGCATACGCCTTGAGCGCTGTGCTCACGCGGCGCGCACGTGGCGTGGCAGGCTTCCAACCCTTTTTGTCCTGTTCGATGCGGCGGTGAGACAACTCCTCATCGCTAACCAGTAGGTTGATGCTGCGATTGGGAATATCGATCAGAACCTTGTCGCCGTCTTTCACCAAGCCGATCGCACCACCAGCCGCCGCTTCTGGCGAAGCATGGCCGATGGAAAGTCCTGACGTGCCGCCCGAGAAACGGCCGTCGGTGAGCAGGGCGCACTGCTTGCCCAGTCCCTTGGACTTCAGGTAGCTGGTGGGGTAGAGCATTTCCTGCATGCCCGGGCCGCCCTTGGGACCTTCGTAGCGGATGATAACGATATCGCCAGCTTTCACTTCGTCGTTCAGGATGCCCTTCACCGCGGCATCCTGACTTTCGAAAATCTTTGCCGAGCCTTCGAAAACATGGATGGATTCATCCACGCCCGCCGTTTTCACCACGCAACCGTCCAGCGCGATATTGCCATACAGCACGGCAAGACCGCCTTCCTGAGAGTAGGCATGCTCGACGCTACGGATGCAGCCTTCGGCGCGGTCGTCATCCAGGGTGCCCCAGCGAGTCGCCTGACTGAAGGCTTCCTGCGTGGGGATACCGGCCGGACCTGCTCGGAAAAAGGTCTTGACCGCTTCGTCCTGAGTAAGCGTGATGTCCCACTTCTCGATGGCTTCGCCCAGGGTTCTGCTGTGCACGGTCGGCAGATCCGTATTGAGCAGACCGCCGCGAGCCAGTGCACCCAAAATGCTCATGATTCCGCCTGCACGGTGAACATCTTCCATATGGTATTTCTGGATGTTCGGCGCCACCTTGCACAGCTGGGGTACCTTACGGGACAGGGCGTCAATGGCGCGCAGGTCAAAGTCGACCTCGGCCTCCTGAGCCGCCGCCAGGAGGTGGAGGATGGTATTGGTGGAGCCCCCCATCGCGATATCCAGCGTCATTGCATTTTCAAAGGCCTTGTAAGACGCAATGTTTCGCGGCAGTACGGAGGTATCGTTCTCCTGATAGTAGCGCTTGCATAGCTCGACCACCGTACGGCCGGCTTGCAGGAATAGCTCCTTGCGGTCGGCATGGGTTGCCAGCAGCGAGCCATTACCCGGCAGTGCCAGGCCCAGGGCCTCGGTCAGACAGTTCATGGAGTTGGCCGTAAACATGCCGGAGCAAGAGCCGCAGGTTGGGCAAGCGCTGCGCTCATACTCGGCTACTTTTTCATCAGAGGCGGTGCTATCCGCGGCGATGACCATAGCGTCGACCAAGTCCAGGCCGTGGCTGGCCAGCTTGGTCTTGCCGGCTTCCATGGGGCCGCCGGAGACGAATACGACCGGAATGTTCAGGCGCAGGGCCGCCATCAGCATGCCGGGGGTGATCTTGTCGCAGTTGGAAATGCATACCAGCGCGTCGGCGCAGTGAGCATTGACCATGTACTCCACGGCATCAGCGATGATCTCACGGGACGGCAGGGAATAGAGCATGCCATCGTGACCCATGGCGATGCCGTCATCCACAGCGATAGTGTTGAATTCCTTTGCAACGCCACCGGCTTTTTCTATCTCGCGGGCGACCAGCTGGCCCAGGTCCTTTAGGTGAACATGACCTGGCACGAACTGGGTAAAGGAGTTGGCTATCGCAATGATCGGCTTCTTGAAGTCTTCGTCCTTCATGCCGGTGGCACGCCAAAGTGCGCGGGCACCAGCCATATTGCGGCCGTGGGTGGAGGTTTTCGAGCGGTAATCAGGCATGGAGGCTGCTCTCCGGGGCGGCTTTGCTTATCACGGTAATCTGTTCAAACACTGCGGCGTATCCACCGTATAGCTGTAAAGGTAGCAGTGGAGGCTTAGGGTACGCGAGCATTGAATAGGCTCAGGGCTATCGTGAGCGCGGATGGAGCGCAAAGCAAACGGAAGTGGACCGAGTGCCGTGCTCTGGGCCGGTCGGATAGCGCGGGATCTCCGCGTGACTGGCTTGGGCTCACAGACCCGCCGGGGATAATGGCGAGGAAATTTCCCGATTCTACTCCGCATTTGCTCAAAGAGGAAAGCGCACGACAAAGGGTATACCTTGGCTTACGCTTTCTCGGCTCAAGAAACCGTCATTTGTTTGCGTGCAGGCCAAAGATCTTTGGATCAATAGCATTTGCCATCGCCACATAACCTGCCCGGTTGGGATGCAGTCCATCGCCAGGGCCGCCTTCGCTGCTGGGAATGAACTCTGCACGCAGGCCGCCCGTAGCGGGATCGAGCGTGGCCGCATCAAAGTCAATGATCGAGTCAAACAGACCGCTTTCCTTTATGAAGCGATTAAGTGCCATACGTTTCTGATCCTGCTCCTGAAAGGCCGGGTCTGCAGGATTGGCCGCCAGGCTGCTGGTCAGGGTCGCGCCGTGAAGACGTACACCGGGCAACGCTTTGCGCATACGTTCAATCGCATTGCGCATGGCTGTCTCGACGACCTTGACGGACGCACCAGTACCCGGTGAAAAATCATTGATACCTTCCATCCAGATAACGTCTGTTACACCAGAAAGGCTTAATACATCCCGTTCCAGACGATCCATGATGGATGGACCGCCGCCATAGCCTTGCCGGATGCTTTCATCCAGAGGGCCTGCGACCTCGTTGCCAGAAATGCCGGCATTCACTACCGAGTACTGTCCCGGTGCCAACTGGGCGAGGCGACGATTCAAGATGTCTGGCCAGCTGTCATATCCATTAGGAGTTGAGCCGGTACCGTCGGTAATGGAATCGCCCAAGGCCACGATGACTCGCGCAACGTCTGGTGCCTGGACATCAACCGCGTCGAGCAGGAACGTTGAGGTCGTAGTAAAGGGCCAGGCGCATTCCTGCTCCTCGGTGGCGTGGTCAGTGCCGCGAACACTGAAATAGGAGGTTGCGAGCGCTGCAGCATGCCAGCTCAGCGGGCCGCTGTTCCCAGCGAGATGAAAGCTTACCGCCAGGGTGTGGGAAGGTGCTTTGGGTAGCGGGATCGGATCCGTCCAGCGAGTCTCACCAGGTTGAAGCTGAATTTCGCTCTGGCCGTCAAAGCTGACCGGGCGATTACTGCCCGGTACCAGAGCTGCACCCCCTAAAGGTTGCCCGATATAGACACTGCGCAAGGTAATGGGCCTGTTACCAAAGGTATTTGAGAATCGCAGGCGCGCCTGGCTTCCCCATACACTAGGTCGAATGATCAGCCGGATACTTTGATCCTGAGCCCCACTAGCCGAAATAATACCTTCCAGCTTTGGCTGGGCGATGGGCGAACCGTTGGGGTAGGCTGCCTGCACGGGGGCTGTCCAGGCTGTTTTCCAATCATCGGCATGTCCGGGCTTGGACGCGAGTGCAAACAGGCCGGCAGCCAGAAGGGTTAACAGGCGCATGAGGATTCCTTGATCAGGTATCGGACGTTGGATTAAGCAGGCTTTTCAGCTGGGCTTGCAGGTTCTCCCAGTGGGTGCCTTCCCAATAGACACGATCACAGCCCGAGCATTTCAAAAAATAATCATGACGTTCCCGCACGAGTGGCGGCAGGCTATCGAGGACGACACTCTTATCGACGGAATGAAGGGTATCGTTACAGACCAGGCACCGGCTGAAGGGCGCAGCATGGTCAGCCAGGTTGTAGCGCTCGAATACTTCGCGCAGCTGTGCCTCAGGCTTGTTTGAGCGGACGTAGCAGCCGTAGACAATCTGGCTTCGCTTGAGCAGTTCGCGGTCCCGGGTCAGGACAATATAAGGTTCTCGCGCACAGTAATTGGCAATTTCATTGTCATGAATGGCCGGATAATACAGCGTATCGAATCCTGCCAGTCGTAGCAGCCGCGCTAGCGCGCCCATATGGGCATCGGCAATGAAGCGAAACTCCGTTAGCCGATCGCGCAAGGGGACAGCATCCTCCAGTTCCAGACGATAAAAGGGTGGGTAGACCGCTATCCGATCATCCTGTTGTATCAGGTAGTCAAATCCTACGGATTTACCATTCACCAGAATGAATTCGACTTCTGGATGCGGAACGCCCAGAGCCTCGATCATGTGCTTGACGGTAGAGTTCGGGTTGCAGCTGAGCGTAAAGCTGCGCTGGCGGCGAGCCGGAGGTAAAAAGTTATTGAGGCGTGCGTAGAAACGAAATGTCGCGTTGTTCATACGCGCCATCCGGTCGTATCAGACATGACACGACCGGAATCGGTCGTTACCGAAAGCGTAGAGCGGCTAATCAGTAATGATCGGCCGATTCGCATGTTTCGAAACCTTTGCTGTCGACGCGACCCGCGCTGTCAAAGCCTACCGAAAACACCTGCTCCTTGCCGTCTCTGTTGAGCACGTAGTTATTGCAGGAGCCTGGTTTGACCTTGCGTGTGTATTGGGTGGATGGGGTACCACCAATCTGCAGCACCTGCTCTTTAGTCATGCCTGTCTTCACGTCGCGAACCAGTGGTTGTTCACGGTATTCAATACGATCCTTAGCCGTATCGACGTTTTCCTTGACGGAGCTACAACCAGCGGCCACGGCAGCGAGAGCAACAACGGCGAGTGTCTTCTTGTACATATGATTCTCCAAGGTCGTTGATGACCGGTCATTTCTTTGAGCATGCCGTTGCCCAGAAATTCACTGAATTCGTGATGTTCAACGAAACGGTCTCAAATAAAGAGGCGTACCCTAGAAAGAAATAACCGTGATCGTTGAAGTCCAACGGTTGACTGGTTAGAGGGCAAACCTGGGAGTGGTATGAGCGAGCATCAAAACCTGACCCGCTATCCGCTAGTGTTGGTCCATGGTCTGCTGGGGTTTATGGAAATTGCAGGCTATCCATACTGGTATGGCATCGTTTCGGCGTTGGAGTCCATGGGGGGCAAAGTCTATCCGGTACGGCTTTCCGGTGCTCATAGCAACGAGGTGCGGGGGGAGCAGCTGCTTGCGCTTATCGAGGATATCGTGCGCGACAGCAAGGCCGAGCGGGTCAATCTGATCGGTCACAGTCAAGGGGCCCTGACCGCGCGCTACGCAGCCGCCATTCGTCCTGAGCGGGTTGCGTCAGTCACCTCTGTAGCAGGTCCCAATCATGGGTCGGAGCTGGCCGATATGCTCCAGCTCTCCATGCGTACCAGTAGTCTGAAGGCGCATCTGGCCGCTGAGTATGTTCAATGCATGGCCAAGTTCATGGCCTTTCTGGATCGCAGTAATGGTTATCCCCAGAGCGCGATTGCCAGTCATGAGTCACTTACTACCGAAGGCGTGGCAGCATTCAACGATAAATACCCGCAAGGACTTCCCGCTACCTGGGGCGGTGAAGGTGCTCCTGTCGTCAATGACGTCCGTTATTACTCCTGGTCCGGCATTCTGGTGCCGGAGCTGACGGACCGGGGAGCCAATCGGCTCGACCCTACCCATAGCATGTGTGTACGACTGTCTCGTTGCTTCGAGCTGGAAGCAGATCAAAACGATGGATTCGTTGGGCGATTCAGTTCACATTTGGGGAAAGTCATCCGCTCCGATTATCCGCTTGATCACCTGGATATCATCAATCAACTGGCCGGTGCGATAGGGCATGGCGTCAATCCGGTAGCGCTCTACACCGACCATGCGCTTCGCCTGAAAGCCGACGGACTTTGACAGCGCACGGCCAAATGTCGTGCAGACTCAACAGCTTGCCGATCTGAGCTCGTTATTCAATCTGGCACTCGAAATGCCGGTTGGTCAGCACACTGATTCCTCCTACTGCTCAAGAAGAGTCTGTCTGCCGTTTACGCGCTGAAATGACCCCTTGTCGGCTTGTTGGTCTATCTATAGATGACATTAAAAAAAGTGCCTATCCTTCCGATTTAAAAGGAAGAAATACTGATTTGGACGTCGTGCGCGCTATCTAAACATGCGCCGCATTGGTATCGTTATAATATTTCAAAATATTACTTGCTACGTCAGAGGGTCGCATGAATCGCCGCCGCTTGCTCAACCTGCTCCTGGCCAGCCTGACACTACCCGCTGCTTTTCCAGTGCTGGCGCTTCCTCAGCGTCTGACCAGCGCACGCGCCTGGTTGGATTCGGATAAATTTCGCCTGGTTTTCGATCTGAGCGGCCCTGTCCGATTCAAGACGTTCAGACTCAGTGCGCCTGACCGGATCATCCTGGATCTAGCCAATACGCAACAGGTAGCCGCACTCAACAATGTGCCGCTCAAGAATACCCCGGTGCGCTCCATTCGAAGTGCCCCGTTCGGCTCGTCCGATACCCGTGTCGTCCTCGAACTTTCCCAGCCGGTTACCCTGGATAGCTTCCTGCTCGGGCCTGCCGAGAATGCAGGGCATCGTCTGGTGCTGGATCTCAAGCCTGCCCAGGTACCTAGCATCCCTGTACCGGAGCCTGAGGCAATGCTCGCATCAGCCCCCGTCGTAACAAGGGCTGGCAAAGGCCGCGACATTATTGTGGTCGTCGATGCCGGTCACGGTGGCAAGGACCCAGGCGCGCTGAGCCAACGTGGGGACCGCGAGAAGGATGTCGCCTTGATCATTGCGCAAAATCTTGCGCGCATGATCAATCAGCAGAAGGGCTACAAGGCCAAGCTGGTACGTAACGATGACTTCTTCGTTCCGCTGCGCAAGCGTGTGGATGTTGCGCGCAAGTACAACGCAGACATGTTCATCTCCGTGCATGCCGATGCTGCGCCGCGCCGCACGGCTTCAGGAGCTTCGGTATATGCCCTGTCCGAACATGGGGCGACCTCGACAACGGCACGCTGGCTGGCCAACAAGGAAAACGATGTCGACCTGATTGGTGCCAATGAGATCCTGAAAAACAAGGATCCGGTCCTGGCGGGCGTACTGCTGGATATGTCCATGAATGCCACGATCTCGTCGAGTCTCGATCTGGGAGACCGTGTCCTGAACAGCCTATCCAATGTCACAGGTCTGCATCTGAAACGCGTTGAGCAAGCCGGTTTTGCGGTGCTCAAGTCGCCTGATATTCCATCCATTCTGGTGGAAACCGGCTTCATGTCGAATGATCGGGACAGCCAAAAGCTATTGGACCCGCGTCACCAGAAAGCATTGGCCCAATCCATTTTTGGCGGTATCCATCATTATTTCAGTGAGCGTCCGCCGACAGGAACCTACCTGTCCAGTATCAAGGAACAGGCCACCGGCTAAGAAAAAGACGCTTGGGTTTCTGTGCACGGGCACGGTATTTTTTCTTGAACCGCGGTAAAGTGTGCGCTTTCATGTCCACAAGGAAAGCGCACATGGCCAATCCCGCTGCTCGTCTCTCCGATGTCAACGCCTGCCCCATGACGGGCCACGGCCCTAACCCGACCGTGACTGGCTCCCCCGACGTTCTGATCAACTCCCTACCTGCCTTGCGTGTCGGTGACTCCAGCGCTTGCGGTGATACTGTGGCGGTAGGAAGTGCTACCGTTTTCGTCAACGGCCAGCCGCTGGCTTATCTGGGCAGCGCCACCGCCCATGGTGGCGTGATCATCACAGGCTCTGGTGATGTCCTGACAGGCTGATCGGAAGGCCTAGTAGATCGGGATGTACAGGTTTACTTCAGAGGCTGGGTTATCCGGCCCCTTGAAGTGCTCGTCGTACCGCTCGAAGCTGACAGCTTTCTTCGGTTCCAGGCCACGTTCAGGCAGGACGCGGGCATACAGATACTCGTAGGTATCTGGGAGCGTGTCTGTCGTTCCGATGTGAGTGAACTGCAGATATTTCTGCGCAGGCACCGTGTAACGGAGCATGCCTTCCGGTACGGGTGTGTTCTCGTCGACCTTTATACCGGCCAGATAGCGCAGCACACCGGGGGGCGGACTGAGTGTCAGACCGAACCACTGTTGCGGGGCGCTAGGCAATTGCAGCTCGGCTAGCCGATGTGTAATGTCATGCCAGAGCTGTGCAATGCTGCCGCCCTGGCCATCGCCCGTGTACTCCAGGCCCATGACGGTAAACGCTGGAAGCTCGGTGATACTGAGCGGCATGGTGGTCTCCTTGTAGATAGAGGCGTCTCGCCCGGACAGGCCCATGAGGAATATTTCCAGTTGAGCCTGTTTCGATTGGTCGAGTTCAACTGCCTTGATAGGTCAGGTTGCTGTATAGCCTAGCCGTAGCGCTTGAAGGCCTCGATGGCAAGACCGCTACCAATGCTGCCGAACTGATCGCCTTCTGCCTTGCGCGCCTGGGGCAGCAATTGGTCAATGCTGTGGCGCAGCGCCGGAATACCGCTTGAGCCGCCGGTATAAAAGACCGTATTGATCTGCTCATGGGAAACGCCTGCCGAGGCCAGTAGTTGGTTGACGCTTGACTGAATACGCGCCAGTAGCTGAGCGATCGACTCCTCGAACAATGGGCGGGTCAGTTCAGCAGACAAGTCCTTCTCGATATGCGACAGGTCCAGGTTCAACCGATCGGCATGGGTCAGTTCTATCTTGCTGTTTTCTACCTGAATCGCGAGCCAATGCCCGGCGCGCTGCTCGATCAGCTTGAACAGGCGATCCATCCCGGCCGTGTCCTGAGCGTCGTAGCGCATGTCCTTGAGGGCAAGCTGTGCCTTCTGACTGTATACGGTATTGATAGTGTGCCAGGTCGCCAGGTTGATAAAGTGGCTGGTGGGCATCAGTGCCTGGCTTTTCATCAGGCTGCCATAGCCGAAAAGCGGCATGACGCCCTGCAGGCTAAGCTGCTTGTCAAAGTCGGTACCACCAATGTGTACCCCGCCGGTGGCGAGAATATCCGATTGGCGATCCGCCAGCTGCCGGCGCTCGGGTGACAGACGTACCAGGGAAAAGTCGGACGTACCGCCGCCAATGTCGACGATCAGCACCAGCTCTTCCTGATTCAGTGTTCGCTCGTAGTCGAATGCTGCCGCGATAGGCTCGAATTGAAAGGAAATGTCCTTGAAGCCTAGCTTTTGCGCTACGGCAACCAATGTGTCCTGGGCTTCGCGGTCGGCGGTTTCATCATCATCCACAAAGTAGACAGGGCGGCCCAACACGACACTGTCGAATTCGCGTCCGGCCGTGGCTTCGGCGCGGCTTTTCAGCGTTCCGAGAAACAGGCCAAGCAGGTCCTTGAAAGGCAGGGCACTGCCTAGAATGCTGGTTTCGCTTTTGAGCAGCTTGGAGCCGAGCAGGCTCTTGAGCGAGCGCATGAGGCGGCCTTCATAGCCTTCCAGGTATTCATGAAGCGCCAGACGGCCGTAGACGGGACGGCGCTCTTCCACATTGAAGAAAATGACCGAGGGAAGCGTCACCTTGCCGTCTTCTAAAGGTATGAGGATATCCGAGTCGGGCCGCAGCCAGCCGACGGTGGAGTTCGACGTGCCAAAGTCGATACCGCAGGCACGTGCGGGTAAAGCGATAGTCATGGTGCTGGTCCATCCAGAAGCAGCCGCACAGTTTATCGTGACTTGCCGGACCTGTCCGCTCGGTCAGGCAAAAGGCTCGGTTAGCATGCTGCACGATGTTACGTTGTCATCTTCTGTTTGGGAGTAGCCATGCCGTTTCATCTACAAATGTTGCTTCCCGGACTTTTGCTGGCGCTGGGCTATGGGCTGGGCGATATTGACGAAGCGGGGTTGTTGACCGGAGCACTTTATGTCGGCTGGGTGCTGAGCGAGGAGCGGTTGCCGTCCTGGCTATGGTGGTTTGGAGCATTGGCGTCCAGTGTTGCGCTCGCCATTCATGTCGCGCCGGGATTCTCTCCTCATGTGCTCGGCGGGCCGCTGCAATACAGCCCGGACGCCGGGCCAGTGTGGCTAAGGTTAAGCTGGGATAAGGCACTGGTGGGAGTGACGCTACTGGCCTGGTGGCTTGGCAAAGCGGTTCCGTACGATACGCGGCGTATGCTGCAGGTCAGGCCATGCGTGCTGATTGCTGTCGGTACCCTTGCCGTAGTGCCTGCCCTAGCGTTAGGAATGGGATTAGTGGCCTTCCAGCCCAAATGGCCAGCACTGTTCTGGACCTGGTTTTCTCTTAATCTGGGCGTTGCGGTACTGGCGGAGGAGCTGCTGTTTCGAGCCCTGCTGCAGCGCGGGTTGATTGATCGGTTTGGGTTCTGGGCAGGTCTGTTGGTAACGGCAGTCTTGTTTGGCGTGGCGTACTGGCCATTCAGTGCCGGTTTTGCCTTGGTCGCTGCCGTGGCGGCTCTGGGGTACGGCGCGATATTCGAGCGGAGTGGACGGCGACTGAGTATGGCCGTGGCCTTGCATTTGGCTGTCAATGTGCTGCATGTTTTGCTGCTCAGCTATCCGCTGCGATTGTCCTAGCTTGCATCGGTAGGCATGTTCATGGCGTCTGAATCCTCAGTCCGGCGTCCCGATGGTTAAGGCAAGGAGTAGACGTACATGGTGGTTGTCCTCGCAATCATGCCCGTATTCGGACTGATTGTGCTGGGTTATGTATTAGGGTGGCGGCAGTGGTTGACGCCAGAGTCTATGGGTGGGCTGACCCAACTGGCGTTCAAGGTGTTCATGCCGGCTGTGCTGTTCACGGGAATTGCCAAGGCAGACTTGCGCCATGGTTTGTCACCTTTACTGCTGCTCGGATATTTCGGCCCGGTCCTGCTGGTGTTTCTACTGGTCAATCTCTTTGTGCATTGGCGCCGGCGTGAGCCTACGGCGTTCGGGTTGACGGCCAGTTATTCGAACAATGTCCTGATCGGTATTCCTCTGGTCGTCAATTTGATGGGGGAGGAAAATCTCGTCTATGTGTTCGCCATTCTGGCGCTGCATAGCCTGACGTTGTTTGCCATGCAGAGCTTTTATACGGCCTTTGGCGGCACGGAAAAGGTTAGCATCCCAGAGCTGCTGATGAGTCTGGCAAACCCGTTGATCGTCGGGCTTTTGCTGGGAGCTGCCGTGAATGTATCAGGGCTAACTTTGCCGGGCCCGATATGGCAAATCGCGACCTGGCTGGCACAAGCCGGTCTGCCTTGCGCCTTGATTGTGCTGGGCGTGAACCTTTCACGCTACCGGCTAAGGCCGAGCCTTTCCGTTGTCGGGTTGACGGCAATAAAGCTGCTGGTCTTTCCCTTCGTGGTCTGGACGGTATGCCTGTGGCTGCCGGGCTTGAGCGGTGCAGCACGAAGTGTGCTGATGCTGATGGCCGCCTGCCCGAGCGGGGTAAACGTGTTGGCATTTGCCCGGACGCCTGAGGAAAACCGTGTCGTCAGCTCAACGGTGTTTCTTTCAACCGTTCTGGCTGTCGTAACCGTGCCGTTGTGGATGGCACTGGTCGGACTAAATCGGTGACTGGCCGTCCGGTAAAAATCGGACGGCCAGAGCGTGGGATCAGCTGGGCAGGATACGGCAGGTCAGACTCTTGATGTAGCGGGTCTCGGGGATGGCAAGGTGGACCGGATGATCAGGGCCCTGGGCACCACGCTCGATCAGCTGGATATGACGATCCAGGTGACGTGCACTGCTGAGCAGGATTTCCTGCAGGTTCTCTTCAACAAGATGCATCGAGCAGGAGGCGCTGACCAGAATGCCGTCCTTGTTCAAGAGGCGCATGGCCTGCTCGTTGAGACGACGATAGGCGGCCTCGCCGTTTTTCACGTCCTTCTTGCGCTTGATGAAGGCGGGCGGGTCGGCCACGATCACGTCGAAGCGCTCGTCAGCAGCCTTCAGCTCCTTCAGGGCCTCGAACACGTCGCCTTCTACACAGGCCATCTTTTCGGCAACGCCGTTCAAGGCCGCATTGCGCTCTACACCATCCAGGGCAAAGCCGGAGGCATCCACGCACATCACTTCGCTGGCACCGAATACAGCGGCCTGCACGCCCCAGCCACCAATGTAGCTGAACAGGTCCAGAACGCGCTTGCCTTGTACATAAGGTGCCAGGCGGGCACGGTTCATGCGATGGTCATAGAACCAGCCGGTCTTCTGGCCCTCAACGATAGGCGCTTCGAATTTCACGCCGTTTTCTTCCAGGGCAGCCCATTCCGGTACGTCACCGTAGGCGGACTCAACATAGCGGGGCAGGCCCTCGGCTTCTCGAGCACTGGAGTCGTTTTTCCACAATACGGCCGCCGGCTTGAGTACCTGAAGCAATGCAGCCAGCACATCATCCTTGTGACGCTCCATGGTGGCCGATGCCAGTTGAGCCACGATAACATCGCCAAAGCGATCCACCACCAGGCCAGGCAGCAGGTCCGAGTCGCCGTAGACGAGGCGATAGAACGGTTTATCGAACAGGCGCTCACGCAGGCTCAGGGCGACTTTCAGGCGATGGACAAGCAGGGATTTGTCCAGTAGATGCTTGGTATCGCGGGAGATCAGACGGGCGCAGATCAGGTTGTGTGGGGACAGGGCAACGATACCGATCGGCTTGCCACCAGCGGCTTCGAGAACGGCTTGTTCGCCGGCCTGGAAAGCGGTCAGCGGAGTGGCTGCCACGTCAATTTCGTTACTGTAGACCCAAAGGTGCCCGGCGCGCAGACGGCGCTCGGCATTGGCTTTCAGTCGCAGGCTGGGCAAGGACATTTGAGGGACTCCAAGAAAAAGGGGCGAAGTATACCTGCCCTGGCGGCACGGCGCCTTCGCGCTTGAAGATCAGTCTCAAAGATAGAGAGAAACACGACGTACGGGTGAAAAATGGCCCGGCTGATACCGTGCGGGCCATGGATTAGGCAGGCTGGGGATCAGGCGGCGATCATGTTGATCAGCTCGCGATTGAACGCGGGAATGTCATCAGGCTTGCGGCTGCTGACCAGTTTTCCGTCCACGACGACTTCCTTATCCACCCACTGGGCACCGGCATTTTTCAGGTCATCGGTCAGCGAAGGCCAGCTAGTCATGGTCTTGCCATCCACCAGACCGGCGGAAATCAGCAGCCAGGCACCATGGCAGATCACGGCGATCGGCTTGCCGCTGCTGCTGGCCTCTTTGACCAAAGTCTGCGCACGCTCATCGGTGCGAGTGGTGTCTGAGTTGACAACGCCGCCTGGTAAAACCACTGCGTCATAGTCGCCGATGTTGGCAGCATCGAACGTCAGGTCGACATTGAATGTGTCCGCCGGGTCGGTGTGGTTCCAACCCTGGACGGTACCAGACTTGGCAGAAATGATATGAGTCTTGGCGCCCACCTTCTCGAGGGCCTCCTTGGGGCCGGTCAGCTCGGCTTGCTCGAAACCGTCAGTTACCAGGATTGCTACTTTTTTGCCTTCTAGCGATGCCATCATGAAACCTCCGTAAGCTATGTGATCTAGGATTAAGTGGAGATGCGTTTCCACGGCTTCTGTATGAGTCGAACCCGGGAAAGCAGGCAAGTTCCTCCAGTGATCAGTGGTTGCTGAGCGTAGGGTGGGCTAAAATGTGAGGTCATTCACAGGTATCTGATCCATGTCGCTAGAGCTTCAACCCGAGCAGATTCGCCAGGCTCTTCAGGGAATCACCATCCCGCCTCAACCGCAGGTCATGGTTGATCTACAACTTGAGCAGCTTGCCCCGGACCCCAGCCTCAAGGTGATTGCGCAGCTGATCAGCCAGGACCCCGGCTTGGCAGGCGCGCTGCTCAAGCTCGTCAATGCACCCTGTTTCGGGCTGGCCAACCGGATTACGTCTATCCAGCGGGCCGTCAACCTCCTGGGGATCAATTCCGTCGTCAATCTCATCAATGCGCAGTCCATCAAGAGCGAGATGAGTGATGAGACGATCGTGACGCTAAACCGCTTCTGGGACACCGCCCAGGATGTGGCGGAAACCTGCCTGACACTGGCCAAGCGGACAGGCTATCAGGCTCCGGATGAGGCATACGCTCTTGGGCTCTTTCACAACTGCGGCATACCGCTGATGCTAGGGCGCTTTCCTCATTATATGGAAGTGCTGGAGGAGGCTTATGGACGGGTTGGGCCTGAAAGGCGTGTCGTGGATACGGAAAACCATTACTTCAACACCAACCATGCGGTCGTCGGTTATTACACGGCCCGCTCATGGCGTTTGCCAGCCCATGTCGCTGAGGCCATTTCCAATCATCACAATGCGCACCGGATTTTTGTCGACGGTGACGCCAGCAGTGTGCCGATGAAAAACCTGTTGGCCATTCTGAAAATGGCCGAGCATATCTGTGGCTGTTATCGCGTGCTGGGCAATCAGGCTCAGGACGCCGAGTGGAATCTGGTCAGTAATCAGGTTTTGGATTACATCGGTCTTTCCGAGTATGACTTCGATATGCTCAAGAACAACATCCTTGAAATGGGGCTTGGGCACATCCATTTTTAAGAGCATATTGTTTTCTCTGTCGAGGGCTGAATGCCTGAATTACCTGAAGTCGAAACGACCCGGCGTGGAATAGCGCCGCACCTGGTAGGGCAGCGTGTGTCCCGTGTCATCATTCGTGATGCCCGGCTGCGCTGGCCCATTCCGGAAGACCTGGATGTTCGCCTGTCCGGCCAGAGGATCGAGGCGGTCGAGCGGCGCGCCAAGTACCTGTTGATTCGTGCCGAGGCGGGTACGCTGATTGCTCATTTGGGCATGTCCGGCAGCCTGCGAATGGTGCCGGTCGGGACGCCGCCGGTTAAGCACGAGCATGTGGATATCGAACTCGAGTCAGGATTGTCGCTGCGCTATACCGACCCTCGCCGCTTCGGCGCCATGCTGTGGTCCCATGAGCCTCTGGAGCATGTGCTGCTCAAGTCGCTGGGGCCGGAGCCTCTGACCGAGGCGTTTGACGGGCGGCGACTCTACGAAATGTCGCGTGGTCGCTCCATGGCGGTAAAGCCCTTCATCATGGATAACGCCGTTGTGGTGGGCGTTGGCAATATTTATGCGACGGAGGCCCTGTTTGCGGCCGGTATCGATCCGCGTCGGGCGGCGGGCAGCATTTCCCGTGCGCGCTACGACCGGTTAGCCCAAGAGATCAAGCGCATCCTGGCCCTGGCTATCGAGTCCGGGGGTACGACCCTTCGGGATTTTGTGGGTGGCGACGGCAAGCCGGGCTATTTCAAGCAGGAGCTGTTTGTCTATGGCCGGGCAGGTGAGTTCTGCAAGAACTGCGGCTCAGGGCTACGTGAGGTACGTTTGGGGCAACGCGCCAGTGTCTATTGCGGCAAATGCCAGCGATAAATGAACGTGCGTGAGCTATTTCTCTTTTTGTAAGTCAGCCGGTTAACGTACGGGCTGCACAGGGCGGAATCCTGATCTAGGCTGTGGTCGCTTGCCAAACAGCAGAACTGACCCACAAAATCAAGGATAAGCCATGTCAGTCCGTCGTCTCGCTCTTGCCTCCCTGTGCGCTGCAATTTCCTGCGCCAGCGCCGCCCATGCCGCTCCCAACCCGTACAGTCATCTGGTCGTCTTTGGCGATAGCCTGAGCGACTCGGGACAGTTTCCCGACCTGAATGGCCCATTAGGCTCCTCGCTGCGCTTTACCAATCGGGTAGGGCCCACATACCAACCGGGGAGTGGTGAGCCGGTCGGGCCTACCAGCGTCATGCTGCTGGGCGGCCGGCTAGGCTTTTCCAGCCAGGAGCTTGGGCCTTCCACATCGCTCATCAATTCCGTGTTGGGACTTTCCGACGGCAACAACTGGGCGGTAGGCGGTTATCGAACCGACCAGATCCTTGCGTCGATTACCGAGGAGAATGGCTCTGTTGTGGCCACCAATGGTCTGACGCTTCGCCGCCGGGATGGCTATCTGGTCGATCTGGCGGATCAGGGCCAACGCCTTGATTCCAACGCATTGTATTACCTGACGGGAGGGGGAAATGACTTCCTGCAGGGTGTGGTCACATCGCCTGCGACAGCCCAGACAGCGGCCAATCAACTGGCTGCCAGTGCCAGCGCATTGCAGCAGGCCGGTGCCCGCTACATCATGGTCTGGCTGCTGCCTGATATCGGCCTTACGCCTGCCTTGAGCGGAACCCCACAGCAAGCGGCTGCGTCCCAGCTCAGTGCTGTGTTCAACAATCAGCTGGTGTCACAGCTTTCCACCATTGATGCGCAAATCATTCCATTGAATGTGCCACGACTTCTGAGTGAAGTGTTGGCCGATCCTGCCCGTTACGGCCTGGCGGCCGACCAGAACCTGACGGCTACCTGTTTCGATGACTGCACGCAGCAGAACGCTGTTTACGGCCTCGACAGCGCCAACTCTGATCCGACCCGGTTGCTCTACAACGACCGTGTGCACCCTACGATTACTGGTCAGCGCCTGATCGCCGACTATGCCTATTCAATTCTGGCGGCCCCCTGGGAGCTGACCTTGCTGCCGGAAATGGCCTATGGTTCGCTGACTGCCCATCAGGGACAGCTGTATTCGCAATGGCTGAGTGACCGCAATCACTGGCAGCCAGTAGGCACATGGAATTCCTTCGTATCGCCGGGCGGGTTGCGTCAGAACTTTGATGGACAGTCCAGCAGCGTGAGCGGTGATGGTGACGGCTACAGCCTGGACTTGGGAGGCAGTTTCCGCCTGAATGACTATTGGCGTGTGGGCGTGGCCGCCGGGTTTTACAAGCAGGATCTGAACGTGGGTGCTGCTGATTCTCGCTATGACCTGCGCAGTTATTTCGCTACCGCCTTCGCGCAATATCAGCAGAATCACTGGTGGGCCGACCTGGCCTTGACCGGGGGACACCTGGATTACCATGATCTCAAGCGTACCTTCGCCCTGGGGCCGACTGAGCGTAGCGAAAAAGGCGATACCAACGGTCATCTGTGGGCGGCAAGCGGGCGGCTGGGCTTTGATCTGGCCCAGCCACAAAGCGCCTGGCACCTGTCGCCGTACATCAGTGCCGACTACGCGCGAATTACCGTGGACAGTTATTCGGAAAACAGTGATCGAGCAACGGCGCTGAATATCGACGAGCAAAAGCGCCGCTCGCGGCGCCTGGGCGCTGGTCTGCAGGGGCAGTTCGAGCTGACCACCAGAACGCAGGTTTTCGCAGAAGTGGCTCGGGAAAAGGAGTTCGAGGACAGTACGCAGGACCTTACGATGTCTCAGGTTGACCTGCCAGGACTCAGCTATACGTTGCAGGGCTATACGCCATCGGATCGGTTGGACCGTGCTTCGCTAGGGGTTAGCCAGCAGCTGACCGACGATGTGGCAGTGCATGCGAGCTATTCCTATCGCAAGAGCCGGGAAGACGATGCTCAGCAGTCTGTAGGCCTCAGCGTGTCGTGGCAGTGGTAATAAAGAGGTCTGAAATGGGAGTCGACGCATAAAAAGTCGTCGATTCCTTGGACCTATTTGCCGTTTCGACCTACAAAGATAGGTATGCACCCTTAATCATGGGCCGGACGATGTGTCTCACCAATACCTTCCAGACACGCTTGCCGGTCAGCCTATCAGTGTTCGTTATGCCGAGGTTGTTACTAGATGACGAGAGCCCGTTTTATCTCGCCCAACGAAGTTGCTGCTCTGCGTTCCAACATTCTTTCCAAGCTGACCTATGACGTAGGCAAGGACCCCGAGCACGCCCTGGATCATGACTGGTTCATGGCGACTGCCCTGGCGACGCGTGACTATATCGTCGATCGCTGGATGAGTCGGACGCGTGAGGCTTACCGGGCCAACCAGAAGCGCGTCTATTACCTGTCCCTGGAGTTTCTCATTGGCCGCCTGCTGATCGACAGCCTGTCCAATCTGGGCATACTGGAGGAAACCCGTCGCGCACTGGCAGACCTGGGTGTCGACCTTGAGCGTATCCGCGGACTGGAGCCGGACGCTGCCTTGGGTAATGGTGGTCTGGGCCGTCTGGCGGCATGCTTCATGGAAAGCATGGCGACGCTGGGTATTCCTTCCCATGGGTACGGTATTCGCTACGAGCACGGCCTGTTCCGTCAGGTCATCGCTGATGGTTTCCAGCACGAGCAGCCGGAGAACTGGCTTGATTTCGGTAATCCGTGGGAATTCGAGCGTGCCGAGGTCGTGTACGAGATCGGGTTTGGCGGTCATGTCACGCCCTATGAAGGCAATTCCTTGCGTCAGGTCTGGACGCCGGGTGAGAAAGTTCGTGCGGTTGCCTATGACACGCCCATCATGGGGTGGGGTGGGGAAGGGGCCAATACGCTGCGCCTGTGGCGCTCCCGCCCTCTGGAAAACATCAAGCTGGACACCTTCAACGCAGGTGACCATGTCGGGGCCGTAGCCGATCAGGCCCGGGCTGAAAGCATCTCTCGAGTGCTGTATCCGGCCGACAGCACCGAGGCGGGACAGGAGCTGCGCCTGCGTCAGGAGTATTTCTTCGTGGCCGCCTCGCTGGCGGATCTTACCCGCCGCCATATTAAGCAGCACGGCGACATCATGAGCCTGCCCGAATACGCGGCCATCCAGCTCAATGATACTCACCCGGCCATTGCCGTGGCCGAGTTGATGCGCTTGCTGGTGGATGTGTACGGTCTGCCATGGGACGCTGCCTGGAGCACCACCGTCAACACGCTGTCCTATACCAACCACACCCTTCTGCCGGAAGCACTGGAAACCTGGTCGGTCTATCTGATGGAGCGCCTCCTGCCGCGCCACATGCAGATCATCTACATGATCAATGCCCAGTTCCTCGATTCGCTCCGTGCACGGGGCGAGACAGATGGCTCCATGCTGTCTTACGTGTCCCTGATCGATGAAAGCCACGGCCGCCGGGTACGTATGGGCAATCTGGCCTTTATCGGTTCGCACAAGGTCAACGGCGTGTCCGGATTGCATACCGAGTTGATGCGCAAGACCGTCTTCCGCTCCATGCACCGGCTCTTCCCGGATCGAATCAACAACAAGACTAACGGCATTACCTTCCGCCGCTGGCTCTATCAGGCTAACCCTGCGTTGACCGATCTTTTGGTGGATGTATTGGGCGAGGATGTCCAGCACGATCCTGAAAAAGCACTCCCCCGGCTCAAGCCCTATGCCAACGATGCCAATTTCCGAGAGCGTTTTGCCCACCAGCGGTTGCATAACAAGAACAGTTTTGCCGAACTGGTGAAAAAGACGCTGGACGTCTCCCTCAATACCGACGCCATCTTCGATGTGCAGATCAAGCGCATCCATGAATACAAGCGGCAGCTGATGAACCTGCTGCAGACCATAGCGCTGTATCAGGCCATCAAGGACAACCCCAACGGGCAATGGACGCCTCGTGTAAAGATTTTCGCGGGCAAGGCAGCTGCCAGCTATCACCAGGCCAAGCTCATCATCAAGCTGGCCAACGACGTGGCCAAGGTGGTTAATAATGACCCGTCCATTCGTGACCTGCTCAAGGTGGTGTTCCTGCCTAACTACAATGTGAGCCTGGCTGAAGTCATTATCCCGGCGGCCGACCTTTCCGAGCAGATTTCCACAGCGGGTCTCGAGGCTTCAGGCACCAGCAATATGAAATTTGGCCTGAACGGTGCACTTACCATTGGCACGCTCGATGGCGCCAACGTTGAAATGAGTGAGTTTGTCGGTCAGGAACATATGTTCATCTTTGGCCTAAAGGCGGCCGAGGTTGAAGAGCGCCAGCGCATGGGGGGCAACTCTTCGGACATCATCAACAGCTCGCCACGGCTGTCGGCCGTACTTTCAGCCATTCGCAGCGGGCAGTTCTCACCGGATGATCCCTCTCGCTATAACGGGCTGCTGGACGTGCTGACCTGGCACGACCGCTTTCTGGTCTGTGCTGATTTTGATGCCTACTGGGATGCTCAGGTGGCTGTCGAACAGCGTTGGAATCAGCCGGACGAGTGGTGGCGCTCAGCGGTACTCAACACGGCCAGCATGGGTTGGTTCTCCTCCGATCGAACCATTCGTGAATACGCCACGGATATCTGGCAAGTCTTGTAAGTCTCAATAGCCGGCACCTTCGCGTGCCGGCTTTTTTCTGCATTACGGAGATTTTCTGTGCCCCGCCACGTGACTCATCTCGAAACCGGAAACCCTGCTGAACTGGGCGCGACACTGGTCGGCGATGGCATCAACTTTGCTGTGTGGGCGCCAGAGGCCGAGCGGGTAGAGCTCTGCCTGTACGATGCCAGGGGCGAGCATGAAACCCATCGACTCGTCTTCCACGAAAAGACAGGCAGTGTCTGGCATGGGCATTTTTCAGGAGGTAAGGCGGGGCAGCGTTATGGGCTGCGGGCTTATGGTGCCTATCAGCCCTCTCAAGGACTTTACTTCAATCCTCACAAGCTACTGGTCGATCCTTATGCCAGGGCAGTAGATCGGCCGTTCGTGCTGCATCCCAGCGTCTATGGCTTCGATCCAGACCACCATGATCGCCCTGACCATCGCGACAGCGCGGCTCATGTTCCCAAGGCCATCGTTCAGGCACCGCTAACACCGCTTGAGCTGGAAGGCCCGCGTTACAGAGGTAGCCAAAGCCTTATCTATGAGCTGCATGTGCGTGGCATGACCATGCAGCATCCCAAAGTTCCTAAAACCATGCGTGGCAAACTGGCCGGGCTTCGGCAGCCTGCCGTGATCGAGTATCTGCAAACACTTGGGGTCACTACGCTGGAACTGCTCCCTATTGCGGCCTGGGCGGATGATCGTCATCTGCCCAAGCTTGGGCTTGGCAATTACTGGGGCTATAACCCCGTCACCATGATGGCTGTCGACCCCCGTCTGGCAGGACGTGACGCCATTATTGAGTTACGTGAAACCGTGGCAGCGCTGCATGCGGCAGGGTTCGAAGTCATCCTTGATGTGGTGTTCAACCACACCGGTGAAGGTGACGAGCTGGGTCCGACCTTTTGTATGCGAGGACTGGATAACCGAGGCTATTACCGGCTGCACCCAGACGATCCTTCGGTTTACATCAATGATGCAGGTTGCGGTAATTGCCTGGCGCTGCAACGCGAGCCAGGGCTGAGGCTGACGATGGACTCGCTGCGCTATTGGGTGCAGGCGGCAGGTGTAGACGGTTTCCGTTTCGATCTGGCGCCCGCACTTGGACGGCTTGAGACCGGCTTTAGCGTCGATGCACCATTGATGCTGGCTATTGCCCAGGACCCGGTTCTGCGGGAGGTCAAGCTGATCGCCGAGCCTTGGGATATTGGCCCGGGCGGCTATCAGGTCGGACAGTTCCGCAGCCCTTGGGCTGAATGGAATGATGATTTTCGCGACGATGTTCGCAAGTTCTGGCGGGGCGACGATGGCATGCGTGGCGCACTGGCGACCCGATTGTCAGGAAGCGCCGATCTGTATGACCGGCACGGCCGGAACATCGACGCCAGCATCAACTTTGTGACGGCTCATGATGGGTTCACGCTGGCAGACCTTGTGACTTATGCACGTAAGCATAATGAAGCCAATGGCGAAGAAAATCGCGACGGGACTCAGGATAATCACAGTTGGAACAACGGTGCCGAGGGCCCGACCGACGATCCCCACATTAATGAACAGCGTGCAGCTGATCAGCGTGCCCTGCTGGCAACGCTGCTGCTGGCAGGTGGCACGCCAATGTTGACGGCTGGCGACGAGTTCGGTCGCACTCAGCATGGCAACAACAATGCCTATGTTCAGGATAATCCGCTGTCATGGTTGGACTGGGCACTTGCCAGCAGCCCAACCGGCAAACGCCAGATCGATTTTGTCGCCCGGCTGGCTGCGCTGCGTCGTCAATACAAGGCGTTGCAAGCCGAGCACTTCATCGGGCGTCCCGCTCACGGTGACTGGGTTAGCGTGCAATGGCTCGATGCAGAAGGTGAACCCTTGGACGAGGCGGGTTGGAACAGGCCCGAATCTGCGCCATTGGCACTGGTGCTCTCGCCCATGAACGGTGCCGGGCACCTCAGGGCAGAGCGGTTATGGCTCTGTTTTCAGCCGCTTAACCATCCTCAGACGTGTCGGTTAGCGCTATCTCGTGACGGTCATCACTGGTCGCTCATTCTAGATAGCGCACGACCTGAACTGGAAGCCGGTCATGCAGTCTACTCCAGCGCCGAAAGCCTAGCGCTCGGCCGCGGTGTTAGCATAGCCGTGGAGTTGCTGCGTCCCTAGCGGCGTGCAGACCTTGTCTCTCGAACAATCAGAACGTTGAGTGAGGCTTGTAGGCCGCTTCGCTTGAGACGGAGCTTGAGCATCCGCGCTACACTGCGCGAACCTTTTCTACCGGAGCCTCACATGTCCCGTATTACGCTGAGCCGCTATCTGATCGAACAGACCCGTAGTCATAAAACCCCAGCCGATCTGCGTTTTCTGATCGAAGTCGTAGGCCGTGCCTGCAAGCGAATCAGCTATGAGGTATCCAAGGGTGCGCTAGGTGGCGTACTGGGCAGCATGGGCACTGAAAACGTTCAGGGCGAAGTTCAGAAGAAGCTGGACGTCCTGTCCAATGAAATCCTGCTTGAAGCCAACGAGTGGGGCGGCACCCTGGCTGGCATGGCGTCCGAAGAGATGGACCAGGTTCACCAGATCCCCGGTGAGTACCCCAAGGGTGCTTATCTGCTAATGTTCGATCCCCTGGACGGCTCCTCCAACATTGACGTGAACGTTTCGGTCGGCACCATCTTCTCCGTTCTGCGTAAGGATCATGGGGGCGCCACCTACGGTGATACTACTGAAGAAGCCTTCATGCAAAAGGGCACTGAGCAGGTCGCTGCAGGTTATGCCATCTATGGCCCCCAGACCATGTTCATTCTGACCCTGGGCGATGGCGTCAAAGGCTTTACCCTGGACCGTGAGTTGGGCAGCTTCGTATTGACACACGAAAACATCTCCATTCCGGAGACAACTGCCGAGTTCGCTATCAACATGTCCAACCAGCGTCACTGGGAGCCGCCGGTACAGCGTTACGTAAGCGAGCTGCTGGCTGGCAAGGAAGGTCCGCTGGAGAAGAACTACAACATGCGCTGGATCGCCTCCATGGTGGCCGATGTGCATCGTATTCTCACCCGTGGCGGTATCTTCATGTACCCACGTGATGCCCGTGAACCGGAAAAGCCCGGCAAGCTGCGTCTGATGTACGAAGCCAACCCGATGGCTATGCTGGTCGAGCAGGCAGGCGGTGCGGCCACCAATGGTTACCAGCGTATTCTGGAAGTGCAACCGGAAGGCCTGCATCAGCGTGTAGCCGTCTTCCTCGGCTCCAAAGAAGAAGTCGAGCGCGTTACCCGTTACCATCAGGACGCCTGATGACCGACTGGCCAATGGTCATTTACCGTTGGCCAGTTCTCTTCTCCCGCTAATGCAGGCTTCGTTCAGCCTGTATTAAGCCGCGATTCAGACGCTGTTAAGGGCTCTTTTTCTAATCTGACCCTGCTTGCTCATTCATGGCCAGCGAGGACAGCATTATGAATCTCTTTCAGAAAATGGCAGCGTTTGCAGTAATCAATACCGTGAGCTACACCGCCCTGGCAGCAGATCGCGATGCTTCTGTTGAAACCCCGGTCGGCTCTACGGGCGGTGGTGTGATGGATACCCGGGACTTACTGCAGACAGCCAAAGAATCCGATACCGGCGATGGGGTTTCCCAAGGTCCGCAGTGGAGTCAGCGCCTTGGGCGCTCCGGTCAGCGCTATACAATTGCAACCCAACGCTTCAACGGTAAGGCTATTGAGCCGCATAACCTCTCCGGGCATTACTCCGGTGTCTCGGCCACAAACCCGCTGGGTACTGTAACTTTCGAGGTTCCGTCCCTCGAGCAAAGCACATCGGCTCATCAGCCGACACCGTACTCATCTGGCAAAGGGACAATCTGACGGCGTAAACCTCTGCACGGGAGCGCAGTGCTCCCGGCAGGGCAGGTTCATGGCCGACGGGTTGCCAGAAACTCACCTTTGCCTACCGGCACGAGGCAAGTCGAAAAGTCCGGATCGCTCTCAACCAGAGCTTTGAAGGCCGCCATTTCATCGGCATGGGACAAGGCATTGTCCACGATCAGAAGGCCGCCCGGGCGCAGGACTCTTCTGAGGTCAGGCCACCAGCCACAATATTGGCAGCGCTCGGAATCAAGAAACACAAGGTCCAGTGAGTACTTGTCCTGTGCAGCCAGGATGGCACCGCCGTCACCGTAAAGCTGTGTTATCACCGCCTCGAGCCCGGAGCGCTTGAAGTTCTGCCGTGCCAGCTCGATTTTGGCTTCAGAAAGCTCCACGGTGCGAATGGTTCCGCCCACTGTATGAGCTGCTTTTGCCAGCCATAAGGTGGAGTAGCCATTGGAAGTTCCGATTTCCAAGACACGCTTGGCATTGGTAGCCTGAACCATGACATAAAGAAACTCACCCGTATCACGTGTGATATTCAGCATGCGATTTGGCCGCTCATGGGTACGGCTATCGTTAACTTCCCCAAAGGTTTCCAGTTCTTTTAATAAAGTATCCAGGTCGGAAGGCATTAATTATCCACTCACTGTTTTTGTTTTAGGGAATTAATACTGCTGGATAATAGTAAGTGTTTGGAGAATAAAAAAGCCCCGCCAATATAATTAGCGGGGCTTTTAGTTAACGCTTTAGGAAGCAACCGAGGGTGTATCGTTACTCGGCTGCTTTGGGTGCTTTTTTAGGAAGCTTAACTTTGGTGCCTGGAACATATAGTCCATATGCAGTTTCAGCATGATTTTGGCAGCAATAATCGGTACGACAATGCCAACAAGGCACGCTGCAAAGATATGCAGGTAGACGTTATCGACATGCAGGAACTTGCTCAGGATAACGCGCACGCCGCTCCCGGCCAGGATGTGCATGAGATAGATCGGCATGGACAGCGTGCCGATGGTAATGAACCACTGAACAGGTTTGCGGGCCAGCAGCATAGACAGGCTCGTAACCAGCAGAATGGCCGATAGCGCCACCATCAGCGACATCCATCCGCGGTCGGTATAAGTGTGATGCGAGATGATATGGAACTGATACTCCAGCCCCGCTGTAACCAGAAGCGTAAAGGCTGCTATGCGACCTGGCTGCGCTTCGATGGCAGCAGCGATATTGGTAAACCAGACGCCAAAGGCGAAAAACACGAAGTTCTGGATCAGAAAGTCGACCAGCATCTGGCGCGGCGCGTATTGCTGGAGCCCGTAGGCCACGGCGGACAGCAGGAAAATGGGTAGGAAAACCTTCTTCGATTTGCTGCCGTACAGCACGATGGACAAAACAAATACAAAGAACAGCGCATACAGGAACCAGAACTGCGCTCTGGGCCGCCACAAGAGGGAGAACACCTCACCCAGCGTCACATCGCCATTGGTATAGCGAGAGAGAAAGGCTTCAATCACGCCCTGCAGGATTGACCAGACAAGGAAAGGGTAGACAACCGTGTCCAGCTTGTTGACGAATACACCCTTGCCGCCGCGACTCGTTAGCGATTTGAAGAAAAACAGGCCAGACAGGAAGAAGAACAACGGCATGTGAAAGCTATAGATGATGCTGTCCACAAGCATGTGCGTCTCGACATCGGTCTTGATGATGCCGGCATTTAAAAGCCCGCGGAGCACATGGCCATAGACAACCAGGATTATGCCAATGGCTTTGGCATAATCGACCCACACATTTCGGTTATTCATTGAACTATCCTTGATTCAAAGGTTGAAACTAAGACGATTTTTTAGAGGTGGTAAGTTGGGATCCAACTGCTCGTCCCTGTGCCTGAGGAGTTCCGCTTCCTTGGTCAGGCTTGGCCGCTTTAATAACAACGCGAGATCGTAAAGCCATCATAAATTAGAATGTGAAACGTATAGTGAAAAGTCTAAAAAAATAATTCCGACAATCGGGATTTGCTTTAAAGTCTGGCCAGACCTACGCACGCTTATTGTTATTGGCAAAATTAAATACGCCAATAAAACCCTGAATAAAGAACGGGTTTTATAACAAGATAAAAACGTGTTTATGGAACAATCACAACTCCAGCGACGAGGTCTGACAATGGCGATGTGCTATTGTTCCGTGGCGCTTTGAAAAGATTTCGCTGTTCTGTCTGGCAGATCGCCAAATCAGCATTTGAGGCTGGACATCTGCATGCTGGAGTGCTCACTGGCAGTCTAGAGGTCTGGATTGATGCCCTTGAGCTGCTGTTTGACGAGGATCTTCTCGTAATCGGGTGAGGTGTAGATCAGAAGTGCCTGCCGCTTCATATCTGCGTTGGTGGAAAACCTGTAGAACACCGTATTGTTATCGAACGCCATGAACGCATGACTGTTGGGCTGACTTTCCAGTTTGATGAAGTGATCGGACGGCGATTGCGAGGAGGGTGGCCCATATTTCTCGGTCAGGCCTTGAGCAATGAGAAAGCTCTTTTCAACCGGCGTGACAATCGAAAGGCGCAAGAAGCGGTTGTCGATAAAGAACAGCCCAGCCTCAAGGCTATCCTTGCCCAGCTTAAGATCGGGGCAGCTATAATACTCCAGCCCCTCGATAGGTGCAGTACGCGGTGTCAGAGTACAGATCTTGCTTTCCAGTACCGTTTGCTTGCTATCACCAAAGTGCAAATCTTTATAGCCGTCTACGGCTTGGGAAAGGCCTGCATGCAGCGAAGCGATAACGCCTAGCAGATACCCTGACTTGCACATTACATGACATTCCGACGTAAGGGTGAATGATGATGACGCGCATCATACCTCATGTCAGCGATGTTGAAAGAAGTGGTGCAGTCGCCGAGTAAGCCGGGAGGGGAACCCAGGCTTACCCGTTCAGAGGTAAATTACCAGACGCCAGGAGGAATGATGTCGTCAGAGTCATATTTGATCTTGTCGATGTTCTCTTTCTTGCTGTGTTCCGGCGTCGTGTCATCCAGGGTTTCAGGCTGGGTATCGTCCTTGGGATAGTCTTCAGCTTCAGGCATACAGGCGTCCTCCAGTGGATACGGGGTCTCTTGTTTGGGCCGATAAATGCCCATCAGGTTCCTTGAGAACCTTATTCAGGGGCCATCACGACTCGATTACGGCCCTCATGCTTGGCCTGATAAAGAGCCGCATCAGCGCGTTTCAACAGTGACTCGGCAGGCTCATCCGCATCCCCATCTGCGCCGCCAATGCTGGTGGTAACCGCAACTGGGCCGTTGACGGTCAAAAAGGGGGTGTCAGCAATGGCAAGGCGTATGCGTTCAGCTATGCCGTCCAGCTGTTCCGTCTTGTCGATGCGGGTAATCACGACAAACTCTTCACCTCCCAGTCGGAGTAACAGGTCATGGGGGCGAAGCGTGGTGGCGATCCGGTGTGCGGTTTCGACAAGCACCTGATCGCCTGCGGCATGGCCATGCTGATCGTTGACTGCCTTAAAGTGATCCAGGTCGATGAACAGCGCGCCGATTCGCTCGTTGTCGCGCCGCGCGGCAGCTTGCTCGACCGGATAGAAGTGCTCCAGCGCCGCACGATTCCATAATTGTGTCAGCGGATCGAGCATCGCTCTGCGGCGCTCGCGTGAGATAACGGTGCGCAGGTAGCGGGTCTGCTCTGAAAGGCTGCGTAGTTTCAAGTAGCCGTCAGCCATTTGGGCAAGGTCTCTCAGGCGGTCACGCTCCCGAGCCGTCAGCTGCCTGGGCTCGGAATGCATCAGGCACAAGGTGCCAATGGGCAGACCTGATGGCGCCACGAGGGGATGCCCTGCATAAAACCGTATGTACGGGGGCTCGATCACCAGTGGGTTGGATGCAAAACGCTCATCGCTCAAGGCGTCCGGTACGATCAGCGGGCGATGGGTATCAAGCAGAGCATGGGCACAAAAGGCAACACTGCGTGCTGTAGCGCTGAAGGGTGATCCACTGTGGGCCTTGATGCACTGTTGTTCACGGTCGATCAAGCTGATCAGCACTCGGTCGACCTTGAACAGGTCCCGCGCGATCCGCACCAGGGCATTCATATAGGCATCCGCCGGGGTATCCAGTATTTCAAGCGACTCCAGCGCTTTTTGGCGCTCGGCTTCACGAGGGTGTGCAGGCGCAGCGTGCATGGTGAATCCTGTGGCAGGTAGGTGCGATAACCTTGTTCCAGAAGGCGTTCCGCTTGATATGACCCTCGGAAACGCGCGGTGTTGCCAAGGAAAATAGGCGGCGTGTAGGAGGTGAGGGGCGAAGCCCGGCTGTCATCTCTCCGCCGGGCTAGCTGTGCCAACTTTGCTAGGCATCAAGAAGGGTCTTGATGGTGCTGATCAGGTATCCAGGCGTTGCGTCTGGTCATCTGCCAGGCCTGAAAGCTCTGGACGATACCTCTCAAGGCCATGAAGCCCAGAAACGACAACCACAGCCCATGGTTGCCCAGGTCTTTGAGCGCAATGCCTAGCGGAAGGGCGAGCAGGACGGCAATGACCATCGCATTGCGCATTTCCCGGGCTCGGGTTGCTCCGATGAACAGCCCATCCAGCAGGTAACTGCTCATGGCAATGACTGGCAGTGCGGCCAGATACGGAAGGTATGTATAAGCCGCTTCACGTACCGCGGGAAGATCGCTTTGCAAGTCGATGAAGCGTGCACCGAACAAGGCAAACCCCAGGGCAAATAAGAGACTGGCCAGCAGCGACCAGCCGGCGGCAATGACCAGGGTTTGCCGGAGGGCCTTGCGATCACGAGCCCCAATGGCGTGCCCTGCCAACGCCTCCACCGCATGGGCAAGTCCATCCAGGGCGAATGCGGTCACCATCAGGCCATTGAGGAGAAGGGCGTTAGCGGCCACCGTGGCATTACCTAAACGTGCGCCCTGAAATGTGATCAGAAAGAAGACGCCTTGCAAGGCCAGCGAGCGGATAAAGATATCGCGGTTAACCGCCAGCAGGGGGCGCCAGGTGGACCAGCGCTTGAGTCGCGCGATGCGAACCGCGCCTGCCATGTGATGCAGTGTCTGGCGCGCCAGCCATAGGCCAAGCCCCACGCCGAACCACTCAGCCAGGGCGGTTGCTGCTGCAATACCGCGAATGCCCCAGCCAAAGCCGAACACGAACAACACGTCGAGCAGCAGATTGACGATGTTGGTGGTCAGCAGCATCGCCAGCGGCGCACGCGCATTCTGGGTGCCCAGCAGCCAGCCGATCAGGGCATAGCTCGACAGGGCTGCAGGCAGACCCAACAGGCGAATCTGGAAAAAGCGCTCGGTGGCTTCGCTCAACGCTGCCGAGGAGGTCATGCTGTTCAGCAGCAGAGGAAGGCCTAGCAGTGAAAGGCCGATCAACCCCAGCGCCAGCACACAGGCCAGCAACAGACCTTGCAACAGAATTTGCCGAAGCGCACTGCCATCCTTACGGCCGCTGGCTTGCGCAGCGAAGCCGGTCGTTCCCATGCGTAGGAAGCCCAGCACCGCGACCATTGTAGTGTAGAGGCTTCCCCCCACCGCCACGGCGCCCAGATCATGTACATCCGGCAGATGACCGGCGATGGCGCTATCTAGCAGGGTCACGAGGGGTACGGTCAGGTTGGACAGAATCATCGGGCCGGCCAGCAGCCAGACACGACGATGCATTGGACGGTAGCGCCAATCGGCAAGCAGGGTGGACATAAGGGCTCCAGTCAGCAGAACCCCTAGTGTAAAGGCTTACCGATCATCATGTTTCATGGCTGAGAAAACAGTACTGGCCGGGCAGGGGCGGTAGGGCTAGTGTTGAGGGTGCGCCATCGGCATGGCATTACCTGTGTGTAGTGATTTTTCTTTGGGAAAGGAGCTGACATGTACAAGCATTACCCTGCTGCCTATCAAGCAAGTCATGGTTCGGCCCTGTCGGTGGATACGGCCTTCTATGACCGTATTCGGGAGGGCAAGGACAAGCGGACGCTTATTGAGTCCTTTGACGTTCCGATCCGTACCGGTCGTGCGTGGCGGGTGCCGGCCGGGCATGTCTTTCGAGTGACGACGCCTGTAGGGCCGCAAGTGGGCGACTTCAATATCTGGAATGCCCATGATCCACGGGAGCGGCTATGGGCAGCCCGTACCCGTCAGCTACAGGGCGCTCATGTGTCTATCTATGATCGACTGTGGTCGAACCTGCCCTTTCTGCGGCCAATGGTCACCATCACGGACGACACCCTGGCTAGTTATGGCATCGACGAACATGGCGGACGCATTCATGACCTGCTGGGTACCCGCTGCGATCCTTACGTCAACAAGCTCCTGACCGGAGAAGATTTCCATCATCACTGCCATTCGAACCTGACCCGCGCGGTATTGCCCTACGGGCTGACCGAGTTCGACGTACATGATGTGCTAAACATTTTTCAGGTGACCGGGCTTAACGATGAGGACATGTACTTCATGAAGGCCTGCCCGGCGAAGCAAGGAGACTACCTGGAGTTTTTCACGGAGATCGACGTGCTGTGCGCTCTGTCGACCTGCCCAGGTGGTGATCTGTCCGTTGCGCTGTGGGGGCCGGACGCGCAAGACCCGCTGTCCGTCTGCCGCCCTCTGGGCGTTGAGGTTTATTCGCTGGATGACACCCTACTGGCAGGCTGGTCATCCCCGGAGCGGGCGGGTTACAAGGGAAACCACGGCCTGGAACTGGTGAGGCCTGCGTGGGATCGGTGAAGGACTGTCCTTTTGAGCCTTGCACTGCACAGCCGTTGTTCCGCGTAACGGTAAACAGCTAGTTCAGTTGTCCACCGGTTTCCTTGAGGTCGTTGGGCGTCATCATAGCCGCCTTCACGGCTATTCCAAGGCCCGCTACCAGGGTCTCGAGTGCCATGGAGGGCTGGCCTGGATGCCGGGCCGCTTGTTCGGGCAGATAAGGGATATGGATGAAGCCGCCGCGCACATTCGTGCCGGCGAGCCGGTGCATCAGTCCATAAAACACATGGTTGCAGACAAATGTGCCAGCCGTCTGCGATACCGAGGCAGGAATACCGGCATCCCTGAGTGCCCGTACAATGGCTTTAATAGGTAGCGTCGAGAAATAGGCCGCCGGACCGCCTGGCACTACAGGTGTATCGATGGGTTGTTGACCATTATTGTCGGGAATACGGGCATCGTTCACGTTGATGGCTATGCGCTCGAGGGTCAGGTCCGTACGCCCCCCGGCCTGGCCTACACCAATCACCAGGGCGGGCCGATGAGCTGCCAGCATGTGATCCAGCGAGACCAAGGCAGCACCAAAGACGCACGGCAGCTGGCGCGTGATGATGTAGGCATCGCCCAGATTCAGACCATCCAGTTGGCGCACGGCCTCCCAGGAAGGATTCACGGGCTCGTTCTCGAACGGTTCGAATCCGGTCAACAGGATGGTAGTCATGGTGGTCCTCACATCAGGATATATAGCAGCATGATATTAACTGCCAATAGACTCAAGGCGGTGGGGATTTGTGCCTTGATGACACTATTCTTGTCCGGCAGATTCAGCAGGGCGGCTGGCACGATGTTGTAGTTGGCTGCCATAGGTGTCATCAGCGTGCCGCAGTAGCCTGAGAACATGCCTATGGCCGCCATCACCGCCGGGTTGGCATCGTACTGCCCGATCAGAATTGGAACGCCCACACCGCCTGTCATCACCGGGAAAGCCGCAAAGCCGTTACCCATAATGATGGTAAACAGCGCCATCCCCACGACATACACGGCCACCGCCACGAAGCGGAAATCCATATTGATATAGGAGGTGGTGAGGTGTGCGACGGCCTTGCCAACGCCCGCATCGTTGAACAGGAGCCCCAGCATAGCGAGCATTTGCGGCAGTACCAGGGCCCAGCCCAAGGCCTCGGTCAGGCGGCGTGATTCGCGCATGGATTGCACAGGCGTATCGCGCGTCAGCCAGCAGGCGAGGGCCAGGGAAACCAGACAGCCGACACCCAGGGAGACAAAGGTCGTATTTTTAGGATCCAGCAGTGGAAGGCCACCGATCTGCACGTCCTTGACCACTACCGAGCCGATAACGGTGACCAGCGGAATGGCCAGGGCGGGAACGAACAGTTTGTTCTTGAGGCGCAGCGCACTGGCTTGGCGTTTTTCAGCAGGCAATTCCCCATGCTTGCCCAGTCCGACGCCACCTGTGCCTGCAATGACGGCCATGACCAGCACGCCTACGCCTACCCAGGCGGGCGGCAATAGATCGCCTACCAAAAAGACAAGGCTGAACAGCGCCCAGAAAAAACCTGTTGTCCAGCGCTTGGGATGAGCGCGATCGGCAAAGGTCATAATTGCCGTGATTGCCAGGATGATGCCGGCCAGCCAGTAAAGGTATTGAATCGAGAGGATCATGGCATCACTCCTGACGGCCGATAGGCGTATGGTCGGCGTCCGGACGTTTTCCGCCCAGCTCGCGCTCCAGCTGACTGTTGAAACGCTTGAGGCGAATGGCATGGATAATGAACGCACAGATGGCGGTAGGAATGCCCCAGACCGCAATGTGCAGCGGCTCGACATCGATATTGGAGCCGAGCAGGAAGGTATGCATCAGGGCGATGGCGCCGAAGGCGACAAAGATGTCCTCGCCAAAAAACAGGCCGACATTATCGGTAGCAGCGCACAAGGCGAGTAGTTTGTAGCGAATTTTCTCCGGCAGCTTGCCGTAGCGGTTTTCTGCAGCCCCTTCGGCCATGGGCGCGAGCAAAGGGCGCACCATCTGCGGATGCCCGCCCAGGCTGGTCAGACCCAGCGCAGCCGTCAGCTCCCGTACAAACAGGTAAAAGATTAGGAGCCGGCCCACCGTGGCGGTGCGGATCTTGGCAATCCAGTTCTGGGCATGTTCACGCAGGCCATGCCGTTCGAGAAGACCGATTACGGCAAGCGGCAGGAGGATGATGAGGGGCAGGGCACGTGTCTTGACGAACCCGGCGCCGATAGTGGCAAGAATGGTCTCGAACGGCATGGAGGCCGCAAAACCGGTCGCCAGGGCTGCCAGAGCCACGACCAGCATGGGATTGAAGCGCAGCACAAAGCCGATGACGATAACCAGGACACCGATCAGTGGCCACAGGTTGACTGTGGTTTGCATAGGGAGTCTCCCTCGCCGGTTATGCCCAGGCAGGTGGGTTTGACGGCTGTGTGGAGGCGATCGGGAGCGCCTCCTTTGATGTTTACGCCGCCCGAGCCGGCGTCAGTTCTTGTTATGACTGCAACGGGCACGATCGCACCAAAGGTATCGATCTGCGATACCAGAAACCTGCAGTGGCTCGCTCAAGGCGAAGCGTCCCCATTTTTTGTATGGATAGTGAAGAACGTCCAACAAATAAAAGTGTTCACCGCTGATTGATAAAAAGCGTGGCCTTTCAGGGGCGAGGCGACTGACGGCCAGTGGTGAGAGGTCGTTCAAAGGGGGTAGAGTGAAATGCTCTACGGGGATGGTAAGCCAGCATGAACCTTCGCTTTCTCGAAACATTTGTCTGGGTGGCGCGTCTGGGCAGCTTTCGGCTGACAGCTGAAAAACTGTCCAGCACCCAGGCGGCAATTTCCAGCCGTATCGCCGTGCTTGAAGGCGAGCTGGGTGTCCAGCTGTTCCTTCGCGATCCGCGAGGCGTCACGCTGACAGCCGATGGCCAGAAGGTCTTGGGTTATGCCGAGCAGATGATCGATACCTGGCACGACCTGCGCAAAGTGCTTGGGCAGGAAACCCGGCTGAGCGGACGGATACGCATCGGCGCCATGGACACGGTCATCCACAGCTGGCTGAGCGCCTTGTTCACCTGTGTAACCGACGCCCATCCAAACGTGGAAATCGAGCTGCTGGCCGATACGGCGCTCAACTTGAGCGACCAGCTGCTCAAGGGACAGCTTGATCTGGTATTCCAGACCGATCTCTTGCGCGCCGAAAGCGTGCGTAACCTGAAGCTGGCCAGTTATCCCATCCGCTGGGTGGTTGCAACCGACTCGCCGCTCAACCGCGCGTACACGAGTCTGGATGAGCTGGCCCGCGAGCGGTTGATTACCTTCTCGCGTAATTCGCGTCCCCATCAGGACCTGCTTAACTTTCTGCATCAGCACGGGATTTCGACGCCCCGGGTCTCTTGCGTCAACTCGGCGGCGGCCATCATCCAGTTGATCAGGGACGGATTTGGCATTGGTGCATTGCCCCCGGCCCTCGTTAGCGAGGCGCTGAAGCACGGGGCCCTGGCGCTTTTGCCTTTCGAGGCACCGCCGCCGTTTGCCGTGTATGCCAGTTGGCATACGGGCGTGGGACTGACGTTGAACGAGGCCATTGTGGCGCTCAGCCAGCAGGTAGTCGGCGGCTTCTGTGCGCAGGTGGGGCCTGAACAGGCATTACCGGCCTGAAGCAACAAAGCCTTATCGCCGGGGGCCGGAAAGTTTTGTTGGACAGCCGGCATGATTTCCTCAAAGACTGGTTTTTCCGCATCAAGGGAATCCTGATATGAGCACGCGTATCCTTCTGAATTGCGATATGGGCGAAAGCTTCGGAGCCTGGACGATGGGCGACGATGCTCATGCCATGCCACTGGTGGACCAGGCCAATCTCGCGTGTGGCTTCCATGCTTCGGACCCGCTGACGATGCAGAAGACCGTAGCCCTGGCCGTAAGGCATGGTGTTCGAATCGGTGCTCATCCGGCTTATCCAGACCTGGTCGGCTTTGGCCGCCGGCATATGGTGTGCTCGCCGGAGGAGGTGAAGGCGCTGGTGCTCTATCAGATCGGCGCACTGGATGCCTTCTGCCGCGCAGCAGGAGCGACCGTGCAATATGTGAAACCTCACGGTGCCCTGTATAACGATCTGGTGCGTGACGATACCTTGCTCAATGCCGTGCTCGAGGCCTGTTTGCAGTTTCGTGAGGGGCTATCGCTTATGGTGCTCGCCAAGACGGACAACACCCGTGAGCAGCAGCTGGCGGAGAAAGTCGGCGTACCCTTGCTGCGTGAAGCCTTCGCCGACCGCGCCTACATGCCTGACGGGCAACTGGCGCCTCGCCGGGAAGCGGGCGCGGTCCATCATGATCCCGAACGTATTTTATCCCAGGCGATCGCCATTTCCCGCGGGGATGCCTTTCCTGGTTTCGATGGCCAACCCATGTGCCTGACGGCAGACAGCCTGTGTGTCCATGGAGACAACGCCGAGTCACTCGCTGTGTTACGTCGCCTGCGGGCGGCTCTGGATGCGGCATGATCCGGATTGAGCCCTACGGCGCCGAGGCGCTGATGTTGACCCTGGCGGATACACCCACGCCCGATCTCCCCGGACGTATTGCTCGTCTAGCCGATCTGATTGAACACAGACTGGGCGACGGTGTGATCGATCTGGTGCCGGGCTGGAATACGTTGCTCATTCACTATGACTTGCTGCGCTACGACCTGACGGACATTCAAGCTCGCGTCACGGCGATCGTCGAGCGGTGGCGCAAGGAGCCGGAAACCGTACAGAGCTCTTCACGCCGGCATGAAGTGCCCGTCTGGTACTGCGGGCCGGACCTGGAGCCGGTGGCCAAGGCCTGCTCGCTGACGGTCGCGGAATTGATTGCTTTGCATAGCGGACGCGATTATCTGGTCGGTGCCATCGGCTTTGCGCCCGGTTTTGCCTATATGGGCGAGCTGGATGAGCGAATCGTCCTGCCTCGACTGGCCTCACCGCGGCCTCGGGTGGAGGCTGGTAGCGTGGCGATTGCCGAACGCATGACCGCCATCTATCCCCAAGCGTCACCCGCGGGCTGGCATATCCTTGGACTAAGTGCCTGGCCGCTCTTTGACGCACAGGCCGAGCCGCCATGTCCGCTTGCTGTGGGCGATCAGGTTCGGTTCGTTGCGGTTGACGAGGCCGCCTATCGCGCCGCGGGAGGTCAGGTATGAAAGGGTTGAAAGTCATAAAACCGGGGCCGCTGAGCCTGCTGCAGGACGTCGGTCGTTATGGGTGGCGTCATCTGGGCGTATCCACATCAGGTCCGATGGACCGTCAGGCGGCGGCCTGGGCCAATCATCTGCTCGAAAATCCCTATGGTAGTCCGGTCCTGGAAATTGCCCTGGGTGGCGTAGAGATGGAAGCCCAGGTCGATACCTGGCTGGCACTGACCGGGGCGCCGCTGGGCGCGACGGTAGATGGACAGACGGTTCCTGCCTGGTCGCGCTTCTGCATGAAGGCCGGGCAGCGGCTGCAATTGGGATTTGCCCAGGCCGGGCAACGCGCTTACCTGGGCGTAGTGGGTGGCTTCAGGGGTAAGACCGTGCTGGGTAGCGTGGCCACACATCGTCGCGAAGGTCTGGGCGGACTGAATGGCGATGGTCAAGCGTTGCAGGCCGATGACATTCTGGTTTGCAGCCCTGGGCTTGAGGCTTTCGACAAGGCACTGGGTGCGGCGAGCCGCTTCATTCCCGACTACCGTGAGTCTCCGGTGTTACGTCTGGTCGTCGGGGGCGATGGAGAAGCCTTTGCGGTCGAGCAGCGGGATCGGTTCTTTGGTTCATCCTGGCGAATCAGTCCTCAGGCCGATCGGATGGGGATTCGTCTACAGGGCGATGCACCGCTTGCAGCGCCAGTCCGTCAGTGGTCTCTGGGGGTTCTGGCCGGAGCGGTGCAGGTTCCGCCGGAAGGCCAGCCCATTGTGCTCATGGCAGACTGTCAGACCATGGGGGGATATCCGGTCCTCGGCTTCGTGCATCCGCTGGATCTCTGCCGGCTGGCGCAATGCCCTGCCCACCATGAAGTGCGCTTCAGGCCGATCGAGCTGGAGGAGGCCCAGGGTGATCTCAAGCGGTTCTATCGGTTTTTCAAGCACCATGAAATGAACTTATGTGCGGACTAGAGGGTGCCGTTTGTGCGAGTGATTTTTGCTGAGCCGTGCGTCATGACGTATAACGTTATGTAAGTATGGCCAGAAGTGATCAACGTACAAACAGATGAAAACACCCAAGCGCATGGAATCTCTGGTCGAAGACGGCCTGATTGATGAGGTGCTGCGCCCGCTGATGAGCGGCAAGGAGGCCTCCGTATATGTAGTTCGGTGCGGCGACGAGATCCGTTGCGCTAAGGTCTACAAGGAAGCGAACAAGCGCAGCTTTCGTCAGGCGTCCGAGTATCAGGAAGGTCGCAAGGTGCGTAACAGCCGTCAGGCGCGCGCCATGGCCAAGAGCACCAAATATGGCAAGAAGGAGCGGGAGGAGGCCTGGCAGAACGCCGAGGTTGCCGCCCTGTACCGGCTGGCAGGTGCCGGCGTTCGCGTACCGAAGCCGCATGACTTCCTGGATGGCGTCCTGCTGATGGATCTGGTGACGGACGAGCGGGGGGATGCCGCTCCGCGTTTGAATGACGTGACCCTGACGCCCGACGAGGCCCGTGAGTATCATGAGCTGATGATCCGGCAGGTGGTGCTTATGTTGTGTGCCGGACTGGTACACGGCGACTTGTCCGAATTCAACGTGTTGTTGGCGACCGATGGGCCGATGATCATTGACCTCCCTCAGGCCATCGATGCGGCGGGCAACAACCATGCCTTCCGTATGCTCGCCCGTGATGTGGAAAACATGGCCCAGTATTTTGGGCGTTTTGCGCCTGAGCTGAAGCAGACCCGGTATGCACCAGAAATGTGGGCGCTTTATCAGAAGGGCGAGCTATACCCGCACACCCCGCTTACGGGCATCTATGCTGAACCCGAGGGGCAGACCGATGTTTCATCCGTCATGCGCGAAATCGAAGATGCCCGGCGCGAAGAGGCACGTCGCCAAGCGGCTCGTAAAGAGGCCGAGGCACCGTCGTCCAGCGATGAGCCTCCACCCCCGCCATGGCTGAGCTGAGCCTGATGTTCGGCCCGGTGCGATCATTTTATTAGGTAGTAACCATGAAAGGTCATACGCAAGTCATTGATTATCTGAAGGACCTGCTCCGTGGTGAGCTGGCCGCACGCGATCAGTACTTCATCCATTCCCGTATGTATGAAGACTGGGGGTATCTGCGCCTTTACGAGCGCATCAACCATGAAATGGAAGAGGAAACCCAACATGCAGATGCCCTGCTGCGTCGTATCCTCTTTTTGGAAGGGCAGCCGGACATGCGCCCCAAGGACATCAATGTAGGCCATACAGTGCCGGACATGCTGCGCAGCGATCTGGCGCTGGAATACGAAGTGCGTGAGGCACTGGCCCAAGGCGTTGCGCTGTGTAACAGCGTGGGTGATTTCGTCAGTCGTGAAATCCTGGTGGCACAGCTTGAAGACACCGAGGAAGACCACGCCTATTGGCTGGAGCAACAGCTGCGCCTGATTGACAAGCTGGGGCTGGAAAATTACCTGCAATCCCAAATGAAGGCCGGCGAGCCTTCCGAGGCGGTATAGCGCGCCTGGTTATGAGGCGCAATACAGCGCCTCAGGCCACTTCCTGAATACAGACATCACTTAGCCCAACCTCAACGGCACGTCGCTCGATGCTGGGCTGAGCATGCAGCTCCCAAGGGGCATCCACCACACCGGTAGGCTCGGGGACATGCTTGATCAGTAGCTGCATGATGGCCTGCTCCTGAGTGATGGGTTCAAAACTCTCCATCTGTTCTTCGAGCGGCTCGCCATTAAAGCGGTAGTGAATGGCGTAACGGTGCAGGTTATGCATAACGATCTCCTTAAAGGACCTGTACCTAGATGGACCGCGGCGGCGCCTTACTCGTTTCAATCATTTCGGCTTCGCGCTTGAGTAGCGTCTCCTTGCGCGCAACGCCCCAGCGATAACCGGTCAACGCTCCGCTGGCGCCGATGACGCGATGACAAGGCACCAGCAGGCCCAGGGTGTTACTGGCACAGGCGCGGGCAATGGCGCGTGGATGACTGTCCAGTTCTACAGCAAGCTCTCCGTAGCGCCGGGTCTCGCCGGGCGGGATCTGCATGAGGGCCTGCCAGACCCGTTGCTGAAAGGCACTACCCTGCATATCCAGCGGCAGGGCATGCACCTGGGTCGGCTTATCGAGCTGAGCATGGACATGGGCAAGCTCATCGGCCAGGGCGGCGTCGTCATGCTCGCAATGGGCGGCGGCAAAGCGCTCGGCCAATTCCCGTTCAAGCGCTGATGCCTCGTCCCCAAACAATACGGCGCAGAGGCCACGGGAGGTCTTGGCGACTAATACCAGCCCAAGTGAACAGACAGCAATGCCATAACGGATGTGTTCTCCTGCACCCTTGCGCCGACGTTGCGCCAGCGCCAGGGCGTTGGGCTGTTCATAGACAGCGCGGCTGCTGCCATACCCACTGGCTAGCGCAGCTTCCAAAACAGTCTCCGCTCGAGGCAGGTTAGCCTGCAGACGCTGCTGGCGACGGGCTTCAGCCCAGGCGCGGGGTGTAAGCCCGGTACGCTGTTTGAACAACCGGGCCAGATGCGAGGGTGAAAGCCCAATGCGCGAGGCCAGTTGATCCAGGGAGAGCGGCTGCTCGGCCTGGTCGAGCAGGGCACATGCTGCCTGAATCAAGGCGTCCTGCTGCTTAACGGGGCTTTCCCGGTCCGGCTGACAGCGTTTACAGGCGCGATACCCGGCTGCTTCTGCCTCGCGTGGCGTTGTGTAGAACGTCACACGCTCCTGACGAGGGCGACGGGCAGGGCAGGAGGGGCGGCAATAGATGCCAGTGGTCTGGACCGCAAACACGAATCGGCCGTCATGGGCCGTATCGCGGGTACAGACGGCATTCCAGCAGAGGTCGATGTCGAGCATGGCGGGGATCTCATCTCGTCAGGGTTTGGATGATTGTCGGCTTCCAGGCCGCAGTGGGCAATCCGATTCACGCTTTCAAATCCGTACAGGCACGCTCCGTCCGAGACGAATAAAGATTTGTATCACTCGAGCGATACCCTCTCACAGTTAACACGAAACTAGCCTCTGGGCTTCTGGGACCAGGCAATGAGCCAGATCAAGACCGCACTGTTTTTTCTGACGCTTCTCATGGGCGGTCTGCAACCTGTTCAGGCCCACGAGGTAGCGCTGCGCGTCGTGACGGAAGAGCTGCCGCCTTACAACATGACCATTTCCGGCAAGCTGACCGGCTTTAGTACAGAAGTTGTAGAGGCTGTATTGGCCCAGGCCGGACTCAACGGGGCCTTTCAGTCAATGCCCTGGGCCCGCGCCTACGAGACGGCGCTGCACGATGAAAATGTCCTGATTTATTCGATTGCCCGTACACCCCAGCGGGACGGGCTATTCAAATGGGTTGGCGTCATTGCTCCAGCTCAATGGGGGCTATTCAGCGACCGTACGCGGAATATTTCTCTTAATGCACTTGAGGATGCCAGGCGCTATCAGATCGCTACGGTACATGGTGATGTAGGTGAACAGTATTTGCAGTCCCGCGGCTTTTCCGTGGGACTGAACCTGCAATCCAGCAATACCTATGCGCAAAACTACCAGAAGCTCAAGCGTGGACGGGTGGACCTGTGGGTCGCCAATGCCGTTATGGCCAAGTATCTGGCACGGCAGGCAGGTGAACCGTTTGATGACACCGTGACTCAGGTTTATCCACTGACCGATATCGGACGCAACGAAGGGCTGTATATGGCTTTCAGCGCCCGGACGCCCGATGAAGTGGTCGCCCGAGCCCGAGAAGGGTTCGAGCAGATCAAGCGTAACGGTATCTATGAGGCATTGAAAAAGAAATGGCTGTAGATACCGATAATACTCATGCAGAGCTGCCGGAGCACTGGCAGCAGGGACGACACTCGCTGGGCTGGCGTCTGGTAGTTGTCACGCTGGGGTTCTGTTTTTTTTTCACGCTGATCACCGTTGGGGTTCGTACCTGGGCGGTGTGGCACGAGAATGTCCATCAAATGGAGATTGAGTTGGGGCTGATCGAGCAGGTCTACCAGCGCACCTTGACCAAGGCCATCTGGGACATGGATCAGGAGTCGGTCGAGGCGCATCTGGACAGTGCCGTTCATATCGCGTCGGTGGCGCGCGTGCAGCTGACCGTGTTTTCCGCTCAGCAAACGCCGATCGTTCAGGTGCGCTCCCGTACCGGATGGATCGAGTCAAACCTGGCTCCGATGCGCCAGGTTCCTCTGGTCTTTTCACCGTACGCCGGGAGCAGGGAGACTGTTGGGGAGCTGAGACTCTATGGCAATGAAGACCTGCTCTGGTCTGAACTGAAATCGGTCGTGGTGTCAATCGTCGGGTTCCAGCTTCTGCAATCCATGCTGCTGGCCGGCCTGATCATTCTTATGTTCAGCCGTCTGGTCACGGTACATATCCGGCGTATTGCGCTTCACTTGGCTGAGTTGAGCCCCGAGCGGCTTCACCTTCCCTTACGGCTTTTTCGTTCTGCCAGGCGCGAGGACGAATTGACCCTGTTGGTACAGGGGATCAATCAGCTACAGAACAACCTGTCCGGGTATCTGGGGCGGCAACATGTGTACGAAAAGGAGCTGGCCGCGCACCGGGATCAGTTGGCCGAGCGCGTACAGGCCCGTACAGCGGAGTTGCAACGCCTGACCGAGGCGCAGCACATGGTGCTGCTGTTGTCCAATCGGCTTATCCGTGCGCCGTATGAGCGGCTGGAGCTGTATCAGCAGTCCTGCCTGAGCGAAGTGGCCCAGCGCCTGGGGGCCTGTTATGCCCTTTGGTATATCCGTGAGGAGTCGAGTGCTTATTTTCGTCTGGCCATGCATTGGTGCTGTGAAACCCACGCCGTCCCGGAAAACCAGATCAACGCAGCGCAGCTGGCGCATCTGGAGGTACTTCTTGATCAGGGCGAGCCGGTTACGTTCACTTCCGGCAAGGCGCTTACCGATGTGCTGTCAGCGTATGGTGCTGCCGCCTTCCAATTATTGAATGCCGAAGCCACTGCATTTGTCCCGGTAGGAGCTGGCGATGAGCAGCTGGGGTTTCTGGTGTTCATTCGCAAGCAGGTTATCGACGTCTGGCAACCTGATGAGCACGCTTTGTTGGCCATGACGGCGCAAATGCTGTTGCACAGCACCCGGCATCGCGTGCAGCTGGGCGACATCATGCAAACCCAGGAGGCGTTGCGGGAAGCCAATGCTCAGTTGAAAGCACTTTCGCGGAGCGACCCGCTGACGGGGTTGCCCAACCGGCGGCATTTCGATGAGGTCAAGGACGTTGAGTTCAGCCGTGCTCAGCGTTCGGGCCAACCCCTGTCCGTGCTGATGTGCGATATCGACTACTTCAAGCGCTACAACGACACCTATGGCCATGCCCAGGGGGATGAGTGTCTGCGCCTGGTGGCGGCGGCCATGAAGGCCAGCATTGCGCGGGCAGGTGATCTGGTCGCGCGCCTGGGTGGGGAAGAGTTCGCTGTTCTGCTGCCGGCTACAGACAAGGCTGCGGCGTACCTCTTGGCAGAGCGATTGCGTCAGGCTGTCTGTGACTTGGCTATTCCCCATGACGAATCGTCTGTCGCACCCATCGTCACCCTGAGCATCGGACTGGCCACGTTCGAAGCAGGCATTTCCAGCACCTTTCATGAGCTGCTCGAACTGGCTGATCGATCCTTGTACCAGGCGAAAGGGGATGGTCGTAATCGGGTAGTGAGCGCCACATTCAGGAAGACGTTATGAAAATTGGAAAATGGATGGCACTGCTGGCGGGGATGGTTGGTACTCATGTCATGGCCGAGCCGATTCAGGTGGTTACCGAAGAAAGCCAGTTCATTACAGTCAAAAATGGGCGTATTGGAGGGGCGGCAACAGAGGTCGTTGAGCTCACGCTGAGTCGGGCCGGGCAGACGGACTACAGGATTGGTCTTTACCCTTGGGCAAGGGCCTACGATATCGCGACCAACCAGCCAAACGTTCTTATCTATCTGGTTGCCCGGACACCGCAGCGTGAATCCTTATTCAAATGGGTAGGGCATGTAACGAGCATGCAATATTACTTTTACAAGCTGAAGTCCCGTACGGATATTGATCCGCAGAGCCTGGAGGATGCGCGGCAATACAGCGTAGGCGTGATGCGTGATGATTTCCGGCATCAGTATCTACTGCACCATGGGTTTTCCCGGTTGGTGATATCGGCTGGGGTTGAAGAGAACTTTCAAAAGCTTATCAATGGAAAGGTGCAGCTGGCACCGCTGACGGAAAGCAGCGCCGCCCACGAGTGCGCCCGAAAGCATTTTGACTGTACCGAACTGGAACAGGTTGCAGCGCTAGGTACCATTGAGGCGGAACTGTACATGGCCTATAGCGTGGCAACGGATGATGCTGTCGTGGAAAGGACCCGCACCGCCTTCGGACAGCTCCAGCAGGAAGGTGTTGTCGACAAGATCATTGGTACGCTCACGAATAACCATTGAGACACCTGCTCGATGCATTATGAATTGATCCAAGTCTCGTCTTTACCGTAACGCATCGCCGGTTATTTGCAGGAATACACACCTTGGCAATCCGGTGCTCACTTGCGCCGACATGCCGTTATCCTAGGGTGTCTGAGGATTGTTTTTGTAATTAAGGGATTGAGCGATGCAGGCTTTGACAACCATTACCAATTTTGGTGATTCCTCGGTCATGTTGCCGTGCGCATTCATTGTTGCTCTATGGCTGTGGCTTGGCGCTTCACGCCGTACGGCACTGCTCTGGCTGTCGTTGTTTGGTGGGGCATGCCTGCTGGTAGCAATTTCCAAGATGGCTTTCTTTGGCTGGGGTATTGGCATCCGCGCCTACGACTTCACCGGCTTTAGTGGGCACTCCATGCTGGCCTGCAGTGTCATACCGGTTCTGTTCTGGCTGTTGGCAGCCAAGGCCCGGTCTGTCGTGCGCTGGGTCTGTGCCGGAGCCGGGGCGCTCTTCGCCCTCGCGATTGCGGTCACCCGAATCAAGTTGGGGTTTCACTCGGTTTCCGAAGTGGTTACCGGGGTGCCGATCGGCTTTGCAGCCAGTGGTGTCTTTCTCTGGCTCATGCGTGATCGAGCGGTCGTGGTGAAATCAAACCTGGCTGTCATTGCCAGCCTGCTGGCCCCCTTGCTGGTGCTCTATGGGCTCAATGCACCAACCCAGCATTTCATGGAGGATGTCGCAACCAAGCTGGCCAACGGTGCGAACCCCTATACACGTGCTCATCAGCGTGCAGGTGTTAAGCCGATAGGCGATTAGACCTTAGTAGGGTGTATGATGGTGTATCCCGAGGAGTGACAGCTGCCATGGAGCAATCTTCTCCCGTACAGCTGTCATAGAAGCATAGATGGTGCGCTCGTGTGTCATCGGCTTCGAATCCATCAGCCCTGTCCAATGGAGGTCTTATGGCCACACCTTCGCAGCATGAGTTGCGAAAGCAGTTTCGTGCATTGCTTGAATCCAATAAGTGCTATGACGTTGGTTCGGTATTCGATCCGATGTCTGCCCGCATCGCGGCCGATTTAGGCTTCGAAATGGGTATTTTGGGCGGATCGGTTGCGTCGCTCCAGGTTCTGGCTGCACCTGACTTTTCCCTCATTACCTTAAGCGAATTTGTCGAGCAGGCGACCCGTATCGGTCGTGTCGCGACACTGCCCATCATTGCCGACGCCGATCATGGCTACGGTAATGCCCTGAACGTCATGCGTACCATCGTCGAGCTTGAGCGCGCCGGTGTGGCAGCCTTGACTATCGAAGACACCCTGCTGCCTGCCCAGTATGGTCGCAAGTCTACTGACCTGATTCCATTGGATGAAGCTGTTGGCAAGATCCAGGCCGCTCTGGCAGCCCGTATCGATCCAGCACTGAGCGTGTTTGCCCGGACCAATGCCGGTGTCTTGAGCGTTGAGAAAACCATCGAGCGCGCCCGTGCTTATCAGGATGCAGGCGCCGATGGCATCTGCATGGTGGGTATCAAGGACTTCGATCATCTGGAGCAGATTTCGCAGCACCTGAGCGTGCCGCTGATGCTGGTTGCCTATGGCAATCCCGAGCTGCGTGATTTCGAGCGTCTGGCCAGCCTGGGCGTGCGTATCGTTCTAAATGGCCATGCGGCCTATTTCGCCGCTATCAAGGCCACCTACGACTGCCTGCGTGAACAGCGCGGCATCCATGCTTCCGACCTGAGTGCTTCCGAACTCTCGACGAAGTATTCCACGCTTGATGAGTACCGTGTCTGGGCACGTGACTACATGAACGTGAAAGAGTAAGGCGCTTCTTCGCGTCCCGACTCCAGTGAGCCCGACTGCCTGCTGAACGGAGAACTTCCACTCAGCAGGCGGGCCGCTTAAACCATCGTATACGCCTTGGGCGATGCCGCATCCTCCTGACTCACCCCCGTACACTGCTCCCGTTGCGCCTTGTGCGCTTCCTCCATGCGGGCCACATCTGCAGCCTTGATGTAATAGCCGTGATCGTCCTTGAAGCTATGCAGGATGGCAGTGGCAATCATGCCGATAAATCCCAGAATGGCCATCCACCAGATGTACCAGATCAGACCAAAGCCCAGCACAAAGCTGAATCCGGCGATGATCAGCCCGGCGCCGGTGTTGCTCGGCATGTGGATATCCTTGTAATCCGCCTGGTGCTTTTCCCTGACGCCATGCTCTTTCATGTCCAGATAGGCATCAATGCCATGGACTTCCGGCAGCTCGGCAAAGTTATACGGAGCTGGAGGCGAGGCTGTGGACCATTCGAGCGTACGGGCATCCCACGGATCGCCGGTCAGGTCCTTATTGTGGGCGCGCTGGTGAATGCTGACGAGCAGCTGCGCTATCTGACAGATGATGCCGCACAGGATGGTCAGGGCACCGACAGCTGCCACGATCAGCCAGGGATGCCAGTCTGGGTTGGCATAATGGTTGAGGCGGCGCGTCATGCCCATGAAGCCCAGCACATAAAGCGGCATAAAGGCCAGGTAGAAGCCGACCACCCAGAAAAACAAGGCATAGCGTCCAAGCCTTTCGTTTAGGGTGAAGCCAAACATCTTGGGAAACCAGTAGGTGATGCCGGCAAAGTAGCCGAACAAGGCACCGCCGATGATTACGTTGTGGAAGTGCGCCACCAGGAACAGGCTGTTGTGCAGGACGAAATCAGCCCCGGGGACAGCCAGCAGCACGCCGGTCATGCCACCGATGGTAAAGGTCACGATGAAGGCAACGGTCCACAGCATCGGGGTAGTGAACTGAATTCGCCCCTTGTACATGGTGAACAGCCAGGTAAAGATCTTTACGCCGGTTGGAATGGCAATGATGCTGGTGGCAATGCCAAAGAATGCGTTGACGTTAGCTCCTGAGCCCATCGTGAAGAAGTGGTGCAGCCATACGAGGAACGAGAGCACCGTGATCGCCACCGTAGCCCAGATCATCATGTTGTAACTGAACAAGCGCTTGCGGGTAAACGTCGCGGTCACTTCAGAGAACACACCAAACGCCGGCAGAATCAGGATGTACACCTCGGGATGGCCCCAGGCCCAGATGAGGTTCACGTACATCATGGCGTTGCCGCCCAGCTCATTGGTGAAGAAGTGCATTCCTAAGTAGCGGTCCAGACTCAGAAGCCCCAGGGTTACGGTCAGGATCGGGAAGGCTGCCAGAATCAGCACGCTGGTACAAAAGGCCGTCCAGGTAAAGATCGGCATTTTCATCAACGTCATACCGGTGGTACGCATCTTCAGGATCGTGACGAAGAAATTGAGGCCGGTCAGCAGCGTGCCGAGGCCTGAGATCTGTAAGCTCCAGATGTAGTAGTCCACGCCAACGCCAGGGCTGTACTTGATTCCGGAGAGCGGCGGATAGGCGACCCAGCCCGTCTTGGCGAACTCGCCCAGGCCGAGCGACAGGTTGACCAATACTGCTCCGACAACGAACAGCCAGAAACTGAGCGAGTTGAGGAACGGGAAGGCCACGTCACGTGCACCAATCTGCAGCGGTACCACCACGTTCATCAGGCCGACCACCAACGGCATGGCTACGAAAAAGATCATGATCACGCCATGGGCGGTAAAAATCTGGTCATAGTGATGCGGAGGCAGGTAGCCCTCTGCGCCACCCGCCGCAATGGCCTGCTGGGCACGCATCATGATTGCATCCGAGAACCCCCGAAGCAGCATTACCATGGCGACGATGATATACATCACGCCGATTCGCTTGTGATCGACCGAGGTCAGCCACTCCGACCACAACCAGCGCCACTTGCGAAAATAGGTGAGTGCACCCACAGAGGAGAGGGCCACCAGAATAATGAAGCCGATGGCGCCCATGATAATAGGTTCATGAATCGGAATGTCCGATACACTGAATCTTCCGTACATTCGCGTTGCTCCTCCAATGTAACTAGGCGTAATGACCTGAACGCTGGAGATTTCGTTAGTTCCACTCAATACCCTATCGAACCCGCCTCAGGTCTTTTGCAGGCCGGTGTTTAGGATGGGGCTCAACGAGCATTGGCGGCACGAAGCGAAAAGAGCGCCATGCCTTTAGTGCTGGTCCCGGTACCGCTCAAGAATTGCAATGCCGACAGCTCGCATTTCCCAGCGAGTCCAGAATGGCGCATTCAGGATGTTCGTTGCCCGGGCACTGATCCACCAGCTGTTGCAGGGTGTCACGCAGGCTCGCCAGTTCAGCGATCTTGCGGTTCAGCTCATCCACATGGGCGCTGGCCAGGGCCTTGACCTCGGCGCTAGCGCGGTGTCGATCACGCCAGAGCCCCAGGAGTCTGCCGACTTCCTCAAGCGAAAATCCCAAGTCTCGCGAGCGCTTGATAAAGGCCAGCGTCTCCAGATCACTGGTGCGGTACTGTCGATAACCACTGGCGCTGCGCCCGGCTGGGTCCAGCAGCCCGATATTTTCGTAGTACCGGAGCATCTTGGGGGTAAGCCCGCTTGCACGGGCGGCTTGGCTGATGTTCATGACTGACTCATCTTCTCTGGTTGCCAACGTTTGAGCAGTAAAGCGTTACTGACAACGCTCACGCTGGAAAAGGCCATAGCAGCCCCGGCGAAGACCGGGTCAAGCAGGCCAAACGCCGCCAGCGGAATACCAATGACGTTGTAGATAAAGGCCCAGAACAGATTCTGGCGAATCTTGCGATACGTACGACGGCAGATATCCAGCGCCCCCGGCACCAATGCCGGGTCGCCACGCAACAGGGTAATCCCGGCGGCATGCATGGCGACATCAGTCCCGCTGCCCATGGCGATACCCACATCGGCGGCCGCCAGGGCGGGTGCGTCGTTTATCCCGTCACCCACCATCGCCACACAGCGGCCTTGCGACCTGAGCTGCTGTACGACCGCGGCCTTGTCGGCTGGCAGCACTTGGGCATGAACGTCTCGAATACCGGTCTGCCGTGCAACAACCCTTGCGCTGCCTTCGGTATCACCTGTGATCAGATGGCTGCTGATATGGTGCTTTTCAAGCGTGGCAATTGCATGACCCGCTCCCGGCTTGAGCTCATCGCCAAAGGCCAGAAGGGCCAGTACCTTTGGTTCGGGCTGCTGCTCAATCAGCCAGGAAAGCGTGCGACCTTCCTTTTCCCAGGCGTTGGCCTGAGCGAAAAGCGGACCTTTATCGAGCGCTAGCTCATAGAGCAATTGCCCGTTAGCCAACGCCAACTGCCGGTGGTCGATCTGGCCCTCAATACCGCGCCCCGGCAGGGCGCGGATATTCTGTGCAGCAGGTGCGTCCAGCAGGTTCTGCTCGCAGGCAGTGAGAACGGCTTGAGCCAAAGGATGTTCGCTGCCGCGTTGCAGGCGGGCCGACAGGGCAAGTGCCTCTTTCTCACTTACGGTATCTGTCGCCAAATGAATCAGGCGAGGCTGCCCCGAAGTCAATGTACCGGTCTTGTCAAATGCGACGGTATCCACGGCATGGGCTATTTCCAGCGTCTGCGCATCCTTGATCAAAATGCCGTAGCGTGCCGCGACGCCTGTTCCGGCCATAATGGCCGTAGGCGTGGCCAACCCTAGGGCGCAGGGGCAGGCAATCACCAGAACGGCGACGGCATTGATGAGCGATGTTTCCCAGCCTGCGCCTGCCAGCAGCCAGCCAACCAGCGTCAACAACGCGATACCCAGCACGACGGGGACGAACACCTCACTGACGCGATCGACCAGGCGTTGAATGGGCGCCTTGGCGGCCTGGGCGTCCTCTACCAGCCGGATGATACGCGACAGAACGCTTTCATTGCCTAATGCGGTTATGCGAACCGTCAGCATACCCTCGCCATTGATGGAGCCTCCCGTGACACGATCACCCGGTCCTTTGGCCACTGGACGGCTTTCTCCACTGATCAAGGCTTCATCGGCGTAGCTGTCTCCAGACTCCACGAGACCATCGACGGGTATCCGTTCACCGGGACGGATACGTACCCGATCGTCTATCTTGAGCTCCGCCAGACTGACCTCCTGCTCCAGTCCGTCGTTGGATAACCTAAAAGCCCGTTCCGGTCGCAAGGCTTGCAGGGCACGGATGGCATCACCGGTCTGCTGCTTGGCGCGGCTTTCCAGGTATTTGCCCAGGCGGACCAGGGCGATGACCACGGCAGCCGCCTCGAAATACAGGTGCGGCGTACTGTGAGGCGGTGCGCTCCACCACTGGTATAGGCTAAGGCCATAGGCTGCGCTGGTGCCAAGGACAACCAACAAATCCATATTGCCGGAGCGGGCCCGCACAGCCTTCCATGCAGCTACATAAAAGCGAGCACCCAGCAGGAACTGAACGGGTGTTGCCAGTGCAAACTGCACCCAAGGTGGCAGCATGGCGTGGATACCCAGTGGTTGCAGCAGCATCGGCACAATGAGGGGAAGGGCCAATAACAAAGCGAGTATCAGGGCACCTCGTTCCCGGGCCAAACGCTGCCCAGCCGTTTTGTCATCATGGGTGGTAGCAAGTCGGGCCTCATACCCCGCCTTGCCGATGGCGACCAGGAGCAGGCTCGAATCTGTTCCCGGTATCAGCTCGACATGGGCCTGTTCGGAGGCCAGGTTCACGCTTACGGTATTGACGCCCGGAACCTTGCGCAGCGCGCGCTCGACCCGGTTGACGCAACTGGCGCAGGTCATGCCGGTGATATCAAGTTCGAGCGACTCGGTAGGAACGCTATATCCTGCGCGCGTAATGGCTTGCTGCAAGATAGGAAGCGATCCCTCTGGTGCGTGGACCCGGACACGCTCATTGGCCAGATTGACGCTGGCGCTTTCCACACCTTCAACTTTTCTGAGCGCACGCTCCACCCGGCCGGCGCAGGCCGCGCATGTCATGCCGTGTACGGGTAGATCGAATTCGGTCATGGTTAATCTCCTCATCATAGGATAGAGGATCAACCTTGACCTCGTGTTAAGGTCAAGCCCTGCCGATCAATCCTTGATCAGGGGCAACATGCCGGGCAATACCCGGTCCCGACGCGCCACGTAGTGCCAGATCGCCATGCTGGCATGTCCTAGGATCAACAGGATAAACGCATACTGCACGGTGACATGAACCTGCTTGGCTGCACTGCGAAGCGCTTCAGGCAAGGGCAGGGGGCCAAAGCTGAACAACCAGAAGTAGTTGACAGGGCGAACGCTGAAGATAAGCCCTGTGATGGGCATGAGAAAAAGCAGCGCATACAGCACCGCATGCCCCAGCTTGGCCAGTTTCTGCTGAAGCACGGCATTCGGCGGCAACAGGGCTGGTGAGCCATGTTTGAAGCGAATCATCAGACGAATCACGGTCAGAGCCAGAACGGTAATGCCCAGCGATTTATGCAGGGTGAAGACATCGGCTCCGCTGCCCAGTAGCCCACTGAAAAAATCTTCGAAGTAGGGAAGGGAAATGATGAGGATGACCAGAGGGGCCGTTAGCCAATGCAAAAGAATCTGTGCATTCGAATAACGCGGCAGTGTAGCCATGAGCGAGTCCCTATCCGCACGGTGTAGTGGTGATAGGCCGTTCTTCCGAAAGGGCAAGGCGACCTTCCGCAATAATAGGTGACTTACCGTGCTAACAGAAGCTGTCGGACTTGACCTTGACCTCGTGGGAAGGTTGAGAATGAAATTTTCCCGTCAGGAGATACCCCATGCATACCTTTAATGTACAAGGCATGAGCTGTGGCCACTGCGTCAAGGCGGTTACCCAGGCGATCACCGCATTGGACGCATCGGCCAGGGTCGACGTGGATCTGCCAACCGGCAAAGTCACGGTAGTCAGTCGCGAAGCTCCCGAGCCGCTGCTGGAGGCGATTCGCGAAGAAGGTTATTCCGCTGAAATCGCCTGATCCCAGTCCCGCACCAGGCCCCGGAAGAGGATATCGAACATTGCGGTCGAATCCTTGACCGGGTCAAACAGGCCGGGGTCGCGCAGCCAGTCGCTGATCAGGCCAATGAACATCGAATGCACGGCAAAGGCAGCCATGCGAGGCGTGACGCCCGGTTGCAGCCGCTTTTCCTGATGCTTCCATAGCTGCTCGCACAAACCTATGAACTGTGAAATAAAGGCGTTATTGCGCTCCTCGGCCTCCCGCAACTCGTCGGTAAATTCACAGCGATGCAGCAGAATGGTCATGACCCGGCGACTGCGCTCATCCTGAGTCAGCCGGTGCATGCCGTTCACACAGACATCTTTCAAGGAAATAATCGGATCTCGTCCCTGACAACCGCAGAGTTGCTGATTAAGCACTTCCATGGGGGTACGAACCTCGTTGAGCATCTCATGGAACAGATGTGCCTTGTTCTGGAAGTGCCAATACACAGCGCCACGTGTGACTCCGCATTCACGAGCTATCATCTCAAGGCTAGTATGCGCCACGCCATTGGCGAGAAAGAGCTGTTCAGCGGCCTCAATAATGTCGCGTCGGGTCTGCTCGGCTTCTTCTTTGGTTCTGCGCATAAGGTTCGTATGAAAATCAAGGATTAAAACGATAGTTTAACGGTTGGCCGTGTATTTACAAACATTGTTGTATGTAACAGCATGGCAGTTCATCGCTTTTGGGCCGCTGGCCCCCTCCGGATCTCCTCAATGACATTTCGCATTTTGTTAATGCTGGGTGCGCTCAGCGCGTTTGCGCCGTTTGCCATCGATATGTACCTGCCGTCTTTCCCGTCACTGGCAAAAGCCTTTTCAACGGATGTGGAACACGTCCAGTTGAGCCTTTCGGCGTATTTCGCAGGCTTGTCCATTGGACAACTGTTCTACGGACCGCTGGCAGACCGGTTCGGCCGGCGTATACCGCTGCTCACGGGTATCGTTCTGTTCACCCTTGCCTCATTGGCTTGTGCCATGGCGCCTACGCTGGAATGGCTGATTGCAGCGCGTTTCGTTCAGGCATTAGGCGGTTGCGCAGGCATGGTGATTTCGCGTGCCGTAGTGCGTGACTTGTGCGATCCGATTCATGCTGCCAAGGCGTTTTCCCAGATCGTTCTGGTGACCGGGGTTGCGCCGATCCTCGCGCCGATTGGCGGAGGCTTCCTACTCAATCATGTTGGATGGCAAGCCATTTTTATCAGTTTGGTGGTCTTTGCCCTTCTATGTGGCAGCGCGGTTGCGCGCTGGCTACCAGAAACCCTGCCGCCCGAGGCACCGCGTCCATTGTTGCGCAACGCGCTGCGGCAATACTGGCAAATGTTGAGTGACAGGAACTTCATGGGGTTTGCGCTTATCGGCGGCATCTCCATGGCAGGTATGTTTGCGTATATCGCAGGCTCTCCGTTTGTGTTCATCAACCTGTACGGTGTACCGGCAGAGCATTTCGGCTGGGTGTTTGGTAGCAATGCGGCAGGATTCATCTTATTTAGTCAGATTAATGCGCGCCTTTTGAGCCGGCACGGCCCATCCTGGCTGCTGACAAGAGTCACGCGGTTTTACGGGGCGGCCAGCCTTGTGCTGTTCATTATCGCGGCCTTTCAGCCCGCCATGTTGTGGTGGATCTGTGTGCCGCTGTTTTGCTGCATCGCCTCGCTGGGTGGCATCATTCCCAACGCTTCAGCATGCGCGATGGCTGGTCAGGGGAGCAACGCAGGCAGTGCGTCTGCACTGTTGGGATGCCTGCAATTTTCCATCGCGGCCTTATCGTCCGCGGCGGTAGGAATGCTGCATGACGGTACGGCACGGCCAATGGCGGCAATTATTGCGATCTGTGGCGTGGCAGCAGCGGTGCTGGCCTGGCTGACAACACGTACAAGGCCAGCACCCCACTGATCCGATCAGGCCGGAAGGCTTTCCGGCAGCTTATGAGGGGCTTTCAATCGAGCATTGAGCTTGTCGACGTATGTACGCGCTTCGTCCTCGGTTCTAAAAGTGATGGCTTGATCATCCAGACGAACTTGCCAACTACTTTGAGGCGAGCGCGTCAACGGGCGGACTTCAATTTTCATTGCGTATTCCCCCTTCCCTCGGTTGTCGGTGGGCGCTTAGTGTAGACCTCACTTAGGTTACAGAAGCGTGACGTGGATCAAGTTAGTGACCGGTGGTAATCGTAATACCATTTCTCGAACGCTTCCGGTGGAAGCGGAGGGCTGAACAGATACCCCTGGCATTGCTGACAACCGAGTTTGCGGATCACTTCAAGCTGTTCGTCGGTTTCAACGCCTTCCGCCAGAACGCCGAGGCGCAGACTGTGCCCCAAGGCAATAATGGCAGACGCAATGGCCTGATTGCCATGTTCACCATTATCGGTACGGATATCGCGCATGAAGCTCTGGTCGATCTTGAGTTTATCCAGTGGGAAACGGCGCAGGTAGGCAAGCGACGAGTAGCCAGTGCCAAAGTCATCGACTGCAATGCGCACCCCAAGCGCTTTCAGAGCCGCAAGGCTGGTCAATGCCATCTCGACATTTTCCATCAGCGTTCCCTCTGTGATTTCCAGCTCCAGCTTATTGGCAGGCAGATGTTGTCGATTCAGTGCTCTGGTAATGCGCTCGGCCAGATCGGCTTGGGCAAATTGCCGTGGAGACAGATTGACCGCGACGATGTCGAGTTCGATACCTTTGTCGAGCCACTCCCGGATCTGGTAGCAGGCCTGCTCCAGGATCCAGAAGCCCAGAGGGACGATCAACCCGGTTTCCTCGGCCAGGGGAATGAAGTCGGCCGGGGAGATCATTCCAAATTCGGGGTCGCGCCAGCGCACCAACGCTTCTGCGCCAATGGGTTGGCCCGTTGCGACATCAATCAGGGGTTGGTAATACAAGACAAAATCGCAGCGTTGCAACGCTACGCGCAGACGTGATTCCAAGCTTAACCGCCGACGAGCCTGTTCTGTTAACGCCTGCGTATAGAAGCGGTAGGTGTCGCGACCCTGGTTCTTAGCCAAGTGCATGGCCGCGTCTGCATTGCGAATCAGCTCGTCGGCAGTGCTACCATCGCTGGGGTAGACACTGATACCCAGGCTCAAGCTAAGAAAGACCTCCTCGCCATCTTCCAGACGTAGCGGGGCTTCTAACAGCTGGCGCAGCGTTTGCGCCAGCGTCGCCACTTCATCGAGCCGTTCGAATTGCTCAAGGATGACCAGAAACTCATCTCCTCCAATGCGGGCCAGCGTATCCTCGGGTCTCAGGCCGGATCTGAGGGTATTGGCTACTGCGTTGATCAAATCATCCCCTGCGGGATGGCCATAACTTTCGTTAACGGTACGAAAATGGTCGAGATCAAGCAGCAGCACGGCCAGTTGACCCTCTCCCTGCAGCCGTTTCAAGGCATGATCCAGTCGGGTCCGGGCGAGCAGGCGGTTGGGCAGATCAGTTAGTGGATCGAAATGGGCCAAATGGGCCAGCCGTGCTTCGCTTTCCTTGAGTTGGCTGGTATCGCTCAGCACCATCACGAATTGATGTTGGTCCTGCTGGCTGATTTGTCTGATGTTGAGCCAACCAGGGAAATTCATGCCATTGGGCCGGCGCCATAGCACCTCGCCTTCCCAGTGACCCTCCCTTAGCAAGGTGCGCCACAGGGTGCGATAGAAATGATGATCCTGACGACCACCCAGCGGCAGCGGCAGTTTCTGACCTTGCAGCTCGGTGATGGAGCGGTTGCACAAGGCCTGGAAGGTCGGGTTAGCCACGAGAATACGGCGTCGCTGATCGAGCACTACGATGCTGTCACGGCTGTTTTCGAAAAGAGCCGCTGCCTGACGCAGCGACTGCTCCTGCATTTTACGCAGCGTTATGTCTTCGATGATTGCAATAAAATAGTGTGGCTCGCCCTGCGTACTTCGAATCAGGGTAATGTTTAGATCGACCCAGATGATGTGCCCATCCCGACGCACATAGCGTTTTTGAAGTTCATAGCTATCTATTGTGCCGGCGAGCAGTTCCCGGATCCGCTCGGCACCGGAGGAAAAGTCCTCGGAGTAGGTTACGTCATGAACCGTCAGGTTTTTTAACTCGTCGTGTGAATATCCCACCATCTGGCAAAAGTATCGATTGGCTTGCATCCATTTGTAGTCGAGCCCTACCAAGGCAATCCCAATGGCCGCATGTTCGAACGTAGCGCGAAAACGGTGCTCAATCTCGTCCCGCTCTTGAGTATGACGCTGTTGCCGGATGGCCAGTGCGGCCAGGCGGGTAAATTCGTTGACCAGCGCAATGGTGGTCTGCTCGGGTGAGGTGAGTGTGTGGTAATAGATGCCAAATACCCCAACAGCACTCTCGGTCTCATCACGAATCGGCAAGGACCAGCCGGAGCGGATATCGGCCTGCCGGGCAGCCGCGCGCAAACCCTCCCAGTTCGGGTCGTGCTCGATGTCCTGGCTGATAACCAGCCCGTTACGATAGACCGCTGCACCACAAGTGCCTGAGTCTGGAGCGATAGGTGAGTCTTCCATGGCATTGATATACGCATCCGGAAGGCTAGGCGCTGCGCTAACGCGGAGTTTGTTTCGAGAGTAATCCGCTATTTGAATAATAATGCGCATTTCAGGGAATATGTCTTCCAGACGCTTGGCAATACCCGTAAGGATGCTGCGTTTGGAATGCCCCAATAGGAGCTCGTCGAGCACGGCATTGCGGGCGCGCTGTAAGGCGTCAGCCTGAAACTGATGGTGGATATCGGTGAGGGTTCCCTGAAGACCATCATCAATGACCTTGTGAATCCTGAACGAAACCCAGCGATGCGCGCCATCCGCTTGGCACAGGCGCAGCGTGGCAGACCAGTCTTGTCGCGTACCGTCACGAAACTCATTGAGCATCTGGCGGATGGGCTGGCTTTCCTGGCTATGGAAACACTGGAAAACCGAAACGCCTATTGTTTGAGCGATGGGTTTATTGGTCATCCGCTCCCAGGCTGAGCTGAGAAAACGCCAATGTCCGTCTATATCGACCAGAAAGGCCACAATCGGAAGATGAGCGATTATGTCCTGATAATGATGTGTTTTAGCATGCCTCTGATCGACAGGCTGAGGCGGGGAGGGGGCATCGACAGCCTGTTCAGTGGCGTTTAATGTTTGCTGCAGTTGCTCTACATGCCGCTGCAACTCATCGAGCAGCTGTTGGCGCGCGTGCTGCTCTCGACGAACATAGAAATAGAGCAGGACGGCAATGCCACAGACAAAAAGAATGCCCTTGGTCGTTTGCAGAGTACTAAGTGTACTGGTATTGAATGACGCATGATCTAGAAGGTAGTCAGTGACAGCTACCCACGCAATGCCGATCAGGGCGTACAGACCAGCCAAGCGAAATGGATGAAATGTCCGCATCCGTGTCCCCATCGTTCGCGCGAAGCGAAAGCTGATATCCACAGTGGACAGGGTAGCGTGTGACGAGGTTCACCGCCATGCCATTGGCCTGATGCTTGATAGCTCTCTGAAAGCAGCCCGGCAGCCTTTCACTACCGGGCTGCTGGCGATCAGAAGCCTTCCAATACGATCTTGCCCTTGGCCTTGCCGCTTTCCAGCAGGGCATGGGCGCGACGCAGGTTCTCGGCGTTGATCTTTCCGTAATGCTCACCGAATGTAGTGCGCAGTACACCGCTATCGATCAGCTGAGCCACCTCGTTGAGCAGGTTATGCTGCGCCTGCATGTCCGACGTCTCGTACAGCGAGCGGGTATACATCAGCTCCCAGTGCAGCGACAGGCTCTTGCGCTTGAGCGGTACGGCGTCCAGCGACTCAGGATCGTCGATCAGGCCGAGTTTGCCCTGAGGCATCAGAGACTCGATGATCTGCTCATAATGACGATCGGTCTGGGTCAGGCTCGCGACATAGGTAACCTGCGGAATGCCGATGCGCTTGAGCTCCTCGCTGAGCGGTTTGCTGTGATCGATCACATGATGCGCGCCGAGTTCGGTTACCCAGGTCTGCGTCTCAGGACGAGAAGCCGTACCGATGACGGTCAGCCCGGTCAATTGGCGAGCCAGTTGCGTCATGATCGAGCCCACACCGCCCGCAGCGCCCACGATCAGCAGGGTTTCGCCACGATCGGCCTTGTCACGTGTGACACCCAGGCGATCAAACAGCAACTCCCACGCCGTAATGGATGTCAACGGCAGCGCAGCCGCTTGAGCGAACGCCAGCGATTCAGGCATGCGGCCTACGATGCGCTCGTCGACCAGCTGAAACTCGCTATTGCTGCCCGGACGTACCAGTGATCCGGCATACCAAACTTTGTCGCCCGGCTTGAACAGGGTGACATCGCGGCCTACCGATTTGACGATGCCGGTAGCATCCCAGCCCAGAATGCGCGGCTGCGACTCATCGGCATGAGGTACGTAACCCTGGCGAACCTTGGTATCCACCGGGTTCACCGAGACAGCTTTGACTTCAACCAGAAGATCACGTGAGCCTGGGGTTGGTTCGGGGAGTTCGATGTCCTGCAGACTATCCGGGTTATCGACAGGCAGGCACTTGTAATGGGCAACGACTTTCATGCTGTCTTCCTCAGGAGATACGGTACATTTTGGTTACGCTGAATTTCTCAGCGGTACGCTCGATAACCGGCAGGGCGGCCTGAAAGTGCGGCGTTGCCTCGTGCTGGGCCAAGGACGCTTCGTCACGCCATTGTTCGATCATGTGAAACGTGCGTGGCTGCTCGGCATCGCGATGGAAGTCATATTGGATGCAGGCATCTTCTGCACGGCTCTGCGGCTGCAGACCACGTAGGGTTTGTTCCAGCTCAGCTTCAGAGCCTTCTTTGGCAACCAGGGTAGCAACCAGTGTCAGGGGAGTAGTCATCGTATTTCTCCTGTGAAATGGAAATATAGTGTTCTCTTTCAGCGGGTGATAAAAGCCGCTATAAAGCAAGGATCTTTCAATAGAATTTTGAAAATGATCCGTCTGGCTGACTTACAACTGTTTGTTAGGACTGTGGAATGCGCCAGTCTTTCCGCCGCTGCGCGAGAATTAGGTCTGTCTGCGGCAGTCGCAAGCGCGGCACTGAAGCGTCTGGAGGATGCGCTCGATACCAGACTGCTGGCGCGCTCGACCCGAAGCCTTCGGCTAACCTCTGAAGGGCAGATGTATCTGGAGCACGCCCGACAAGCCTTGCAGAGCCTTGAGGAAGGGCAGCGCTTGCTGGAAAGCGGCAAGGCTGGGATCAGGGGTGTGCTGCATCTGTCGGCACCTTCGGATCTGGGTCGCAATCATCTACTAGAATGGCTAGACGAATTTCAGGCGCTGCATCCTGAGGTAAGCTTTCGACTGCTCCTGTCCGATCACCTGAATGATTTGTTTCGTGAGTCTGTAGACATTGCCATCCGGTATGGCGCACCTGAAGATTCTTCTCTGGTGGCCTTGCCCCTCGCTCCGCTCAATCGACGTGTACTGTGTGCGTCGCCTGCATACTTTCAACGACGAGGCCGTCCTCAGCAGCCGGACGAACTGCGTCAGCATAATTGCCTCTGCTATATGCGAGGTTCCAGGGCTCATGATCGATGGGTATTCGATGATGGCAAGCGACAGGTCACGGTCACCGTTCAGGGCGACCGCATAAGCGATGATGCTGATGTTATTCGACGCTGGGCCGTGGCCGGACAGGGGCTTGTCTATAAGTCGTGGCTGGATGTCGCGAATGATGTCGAAGCGGGGCTACTGGAACTGGCGCTACCGGAGTGGCATGGCGAAGTAACGCCGCTTAACCTGCTCTGTCCACACCGCGCCCAACTATCGAGCGCCGTGACGCAATTGAGGGATCTGATCCGGCTGCATTGCCAGAGGCTTCTGGAAAAAGCGCCCTGGCAAGGCCTATAGACAGAAATCAGGCGTAGGGGGCAAGCTGCTGAATAAGTTCGGCATGCAGCGTCTTGTCACCACAGGCGATGATTGCACCGCCATTCTGCGCGTCGCCACCATTCCAACTGGTCATGACACCGCCAGCGCCTTCGATGATCGGAATCAGCGCCTGGACATCATAGGGTTGTAGACTCGCCTCGATAATGACATCCACAAAGCCCGACGCCAGCATGCAATAGGCGTAACAGTCACCACCGAAGCGAACCAGCTGGGCCTGTTCGGCAATGCGTTCAAACGCTGCCAGACGCTCTGGTGTATCAAGGATCTGGGGGCTTGTACACATCACACGGGCCTTGGAGAGGCTGGCACAGGCGCGGGTCTTTAGCGGGGCGCCATTGAGCCAGGCGCCTTCTGGTGTGCCGACAAAGCGCTCGCCTGTGAACGGCTGATTCATTACGCCGATGACGGGGCGAGAGCCATCGTTCAGGGCGATCAATGTACCCCAAAGCGGTAGCCCGGTAATGAAGGCGCGCGTGCCATCGATAGGGTCCAGCACCCAAGTCAGCGAACTGCTTCCGGTAACAGCGTCTTCTTCTTCACCCAGAATGCCGTGTTCCGGAAATTCGCTCAGGATCAACTCACGCATGGCGCGCTCGGCGGCCTTGTCGGCCAGCGTGACGGGGTCGAATAGGCGACCGCCTTTGTCATCCACCTGAAGCTGCGAGCGGAAATACGGCTTGATAGCCACGGCGGCGGCATCGGCCAGGCGCTCGGCGAACTGTTGATACTGGGTCGTTTCAGCGGCATTCAAAGGCATTGAAGTTCTCGATAGCGATTACGGATAGCACAATGAAAAACGGCCGCACGAGGGCGGCCGATAGTACCTGTCAGACCAGGCGGGCGTCCAGGCTGTTCTGGGCCAGGCGCTTGGCTTGATCCTGAGTCATGCCCAGGCTTTCGTACAGTGCCATGAAGTTTTCGGTCACGTAGCCGCCGAAATAGGCTGGATCGTCAGAGTTCACGGTCACTTTCAGTCCACGCTCGAGCAGCTTGAGAATGTTGTGCTGGCTCATGTCATCAAACACGCACAGCTTGGTGTTGGACAGTGGGCAGACCGTCAGCGGAATCTGCTGGTCGATCAGGCGGTGCAGCAGGCGCTCATCTTCGGCTGCACGGACGCCATGGTCGATACGGACCACATTCAGCAGATCCAGAGCTTCCCAGATGTACTCGGGCGGGCCTTCCTCGCCAGCATGTGCCACAGCAACAAAGCCTTCGCTGCGCGCTCGGTCGAAAACACGTTTGAACTTGCTTGGCGGATGACCCATCTCGGAGCTGTCCAGGCCAACCGCAATAAAGGCGTCACGGAAGGGAAGCGCCTGATCCAATGTCTTCTGGGCTTCGTCTTCAGACAGGTGACGTAGGAAGCTCAGGATCAAGCCGCTGGTTACACCCAGCTTCTGCTCGCCATCCTTGAGCGCCTGCTGGATACCGCGCAGAACTACTTCGAACGGAATACCACGGTCCGTATGCGTTTGTGGGTCGAAGAACGGCTCGGTATGAATGACGTTTTGTTCCTTGCACTTGAGTAGGTAGGCCCAAGTCAGGTCGTAAAAGTCTTCTTCAGTGCGCAGAACATTCGCGCCCTGGTAATACAGGTCCAGAAATTCCTGAAGGTTGTTGAAGGAGTAGGCTTTGCGCAGCGCCTCGACATTCTCGAAAGGCAGCTGGATGCCATGGCGCTCAGCCAGCTTGAACATGAGCTCGGGCTCGAGCGTGCCCTCCAGATGAAGATGAAGTTCGGCTTTGGGGAGGGCATTGAGCCAGTCGTACATGGTGGGATTACTCATTAACAGCGATTTGCCCGGAATTATGTCATGCCCACCGGCGCTGCGCAGGTCTTTACTGCCTGAGCGGGGCATTGAAGCAGGCAAAGCGCTATTAATGCCCGTGCAGAGTGTCAGGCCAACGCCTTGCAGTCTGGCAGCCTCCCGGCCCATCTCTGTGTTGTCTATTGTGGAAAAGACGAGCAGGAAAAGCGTTCAGATAGAAATCCTCAACTAGCAGCTCGATCTCGCCTACAGGTTGCCAGTCGTTTTCAGAAAGAGCCCTGTGGCACGAGGGCATTTTGGCGGAGGGCGATGATTTTTTGCGGGCCGATGGCGAAATCACGCGCTGAAACATGTCGTAACCCTATGCCGTCAATTGGCTGGCCTTTCGCCGCATGAGGCGAGTCTTTCAAAGGATACGACTTACATGGTTTCAACATTGAGGGGCGAAGCATTCCTGCTGATCGCCATTATGGCCGGCGTGCTGGCCTATGTCTTCGAGCATCAATTGATAGGAAGCGGCCAGACGATTGCCTTGGTCGGGGCGGTAGCCCTGATCGCAGCCATCATCTGCGCTGCCATGCGTGTTGCTCACCATGCAGAGGTGCTTGCTGAAAAAGTAGGTGATCCCTACGGTACGATGATCCTGACGCTTTCGGCGGTGCTGGTAGAAGTGATCATCCTAGCCATCATGATGGGGCACGATCATTCGCCGACCCTGGCGCGAGACACGATCTACGCAGCTGTTATTCTCGATATCAATGGACTGATCGGCTTGGCCGCTCTTCTTGGAGGGCTCAAGCATGGTGAGCAGCGCTACAATGATGATTCCAGCCGTAGTTATGGGGTAATGATCCTGACCGCAGTGAGTATCTCCATGCTGGTGCCGGAATTCATCCCGGTCGAGCGCTGGCATGTCTACTCCGGCTTTACCATTATCGTAATGGTCTTGATGTATGCCCTGTTTCTGAGGATGCAGACTGGTCCCCATAGTTACTTCTTCAGCTACAACTATCCAGAAAAGAAGAAAAAGAAGCCTGCTGGTGACTCAACTGTCGTAGAGCACGAAGCGCCAGCGAATACAGGGTTATCGGTTGGTCTGTTGATTGTAGGCGTGGTAGTGACAGGCGCATTGGCCGAAGTCATGTCAAAATCACTGGACGCTGGTCTTGAAGGGCTGCCGGTTCCGCCTATGGTGTCTGCCTTGGTGGTTGCTGTTATCTCGGCCAGTCCAGAGATTCTTACTGCCTTGCGTGCAGCTATGGCCAACCGCATGCAGTCTGTTATCAACATCGCGTTGGGAGCATCGCTTTCGACCGTTATTCTAACGGTGCCGGTTGTTGAGGCCATTGCACTTTATACCGGGCAGCCTATGCAAATGGCTATGACCCCAGTACAGACGGTCATGATGGGTGTCACCCTCATCATTGCTGCCATCAATCTCAATGACGGTGAGACCAATGCAATTGAAGGCATGACTCACTTTGTACTGTTCCTGACCTTTATTATGCTGACAATCATCGGTCTCTGATCCTGAGGGCGGGCTTGGTAATGCTTGCCCGCTCCATGCATTGTTCAGAAAGTGGCAACTTGAAAATTCAATGCACCTTATTTTCGGCCTGCCATATTCTTAGTAACAATTGGGATTACTAGACTCCTAATAAACGGCTAGGCAAGGGAAGGCCTGTAGGCCATTAGCACTAGGGTAGGGCTGAAAATCTATAGGAGAGCAAGATAAAGGAGCAATCCGTCATGGAGTGATCAAAAAGTGATCAATTTTCCCTAGGCCGCGCAACATATGCGTTTGGCACATGTATCCTTGGCTTATCCACAGCCCCATCCACGTTAAGTGTGAGCAAATCGAGCCTCTCAACGCGCCTGCTAATCCTATATACGCTTTGAAATCAAGCACTTATTCTGGATTGGTAGCAGAAATCCTGTGGATGGATAAGTCCGCTCCGTAATACTCCTCCTCTTGCGTCAGACGCAGACCAAGCACTTTCTTGATGACGCCATAAACGATTAGTCCGCCTGCCAGTGCAATCGCTACGCCCATACATGTGCCAATCAGCTGGCTTACAAGGCTTACGCCTCCACGGCCTTCCAGCACGGGTTGCCCGAAGATGCCACATGCGATACCACCCCAGACGCCGCATAGGCCGTGCAAAGGCCAGACGCCCAGAACGTCATCGATTTTCCATTTCACCTGGGTGGCAGTGAATGCCCATACAAAGAGCCCTCCAGCAACCAAGCCTGTTGCCAATGCACCAATAGGATGCATCAAATCCGAACCGGCACAAACTGCAACCAGCCCAGCTAACGGACCGTTGTGTAGAAAACCTGGATCGTTTCGCCCAAAGATAAGCGACGCCACGACACCGCCTACCATGGCCATCAATGAATTTACGGCAACTAGACCGCTTACGCCGTCCAGTGTCTGAGCGCTCATGACATTAAAGCCAAACCAGCCAATAATCAGAATCCATGAGCCAAGTGCGAGGAAAGGAATATTGGAGGGAGGGAACGCCACCAGCCGCCCATCACGATAACGACCGTTACGGCGGCCGAGTAACAGGACGGCTCCCAATGCAAGCCAACCCCCAACGGCGTGCACCACAACCGATCCGGCAAAGTCATGAAACTTCGCGCCAAAAGAGGCTTCAAGCCAAGCTTGTACGCCGTGGTTGTTATTCCAGACGATTCCCTCAAAAAACGGATAGATAAAAGCCACGATTAGAGCCGTTGCGCAGAGCTGTGGTGCAAACCGTGCCCGCTCAGCAATACCGCCAGAAATAATCGCCGGAATAGCGGCTGCAAATGTCAGCAGAAAGAAAAACTTCACCAAGGCGTAGCCGTTATCGGCCATTAGCGCTTCAGCCGGGCCAAAGAAGTTGACGCCATAGGCAATCCAATACCCGATAAAAAAATAAGCCAGGGTAGAAATGGCGAAGTCGGCCAGTATTTTTGATAGCGCATTGACCTGGTTTTTCTGGCGAACCGTGCCTACTTCCAAAAAGGCAAAACCAGCATGCATGGCCAAAACCATGACAGCGCCTACCAGAATGAATAATGTGTTGGATCCGTGGATCAGAATGCTTACGGCGCTTTGCAGTTCGTTCATGATTGGCAATTACACAAGAATGAATAACGGCACCAAAAACAATCAGTACTCAAGGTCAGTGCACTAGAACGGCGCATTTTGCCTGACGTGATTTACATGCTTTTATGTTAGGTGCAGATGTTAAATGGCAGAGAAGGCGAGCCCACAAGCCTCAATTGCACGCTTGCAGGGCAGGGTCTCTCTCCTGCGCACCATAAGGCAGCAATTCTTGTGCCGTTCGAAGCGGTGAAGAGCGAAGTTATACGCTTCGCTTGGGCAGTTTTATTCCTGGATACGGTGCAACGCTATGCGGCCCCGGCTAACATCTGCCAGAAAGCGCTCTAGAGGAGAAAGATGCTCTTCCGGCAAAGCCAGGCGAATATCGACACCCGAGGCACCGAATGCTTTGTCGTCTAGAAGAGTATCAAACTCATGTAGTCTGGATTCGAGCAGGGGAAGCTCAGAATAAGTGCAGTGGCAGGCCACCAGAACTCGAGGTACTAACTCCACACGCTCAGCCTGTTGAAGGCATTTGGCAGCACAGCCTCCATATGCGCGCACCAATCCACCTGTCCCCAGCTTTATGCCACCGAACCAGCGTGTTACCACTACAACCACACGGTCACAGTTCTGTCCTTCGATGGCCGTTAGGATGGGGCGGCCGGCAGTCCCGCCAGGCTCGCCGTCATCGTTGAACCGATATTGTTGGCCAAGCTTCCAGGCCCAACAATTGTGAGTAGCGCCAGGGTCGCTGACCCGGTCAATAAAAGTCTGCGCATCGGCAGCACTTGAAATAGGCGCAGCAAAGGCCTGAAAGCGACTCTTGCGGATCTCTTCCTGAAACACCGCTTCAACTAATAGTGTTTCGCTCATATGCGAGCCGGCAGCTGAAGGCTACAGCCCTTGAATATGATATGAGTCAACGTATGGGGCGCTGCCTCGAAATCCTGGTCAGTCAATTGGTTGCGTCCTGTCACATGGCAGAGTTGGCTGGAAAAGTCAGCATAGTGCTAAGTGCTGCCCCATAGCAGGAAAATAAGATGTACAGGGTCAACGGGATCCATTTTGCCGTGTTTGATCCATGCTTCAAAGACAGCTGCCTGCTGCCTAAACCAGTTCCGGTAGTCCTGATCGAAATATTCATACAGGCAAATACCGTCACCAACAATTTCCATGGCAAAAATATGCGAGGCTAGAAGGTACCGCCGAGAAAGCGTCATTTTGGCTTGAATGTAGCGAGCCAATACTTCGGCAGGATCTTCTTCAAACGTAGGCGTTAGATGTACTGCCAGAGCTCAAGGATATTGGCCAGCAGAGCCATATGAAGCCTAACGTGTTATTGAAACAGTAATGTACGCTGGCCTTGGGCAAGCCGACCCGCTGGGCAATGGTATTCATGAAGCCAGTCAGGGCCTCAGGAGTGCCGCGTTTCGAGAACGGCGCTTGATAAAATGAGTAGCATAAGCAGGCGCAGCGCATCAAATAGGCACTGCGCCTAAGCTCTTAGAAATGATATTTGGCTATCACGCTAAAAGTATTCTGGTCCGTGCGAAAAGCTTGGCTGTCTTTGATGCCGTATTTGTCAGACCAGTAATCGTACTCCACCCCTACATACATATGCTTGGCTTCGTAGCCCATCGCCTTGCCAAGGTCATATTTGATCTGTGGGTTAAAGTGGAAATTGGCGTGATAGCTGCGACTAGGAGTTTTGTTATCGTTTCTATTATTAACGACCCAGTCGATGTAGCCGTCAAACAGGATATCTGAAGTCCCCGCCGGCAAAGTAATGGACCATGCGGGCGTAACCTGCCAGGCGCCTGAGCGAACCCGGCTACCTTCAGGCTTGCGATAGTAGAAGTTCAGAGTAAAGAAATTGAAGCCGGGCACCTTCAGATCGAAACCAGGGCCGATCAGGTAGCTATCGACATCACCTTCACCAAACTCATAGGTAGTGGCCAGCAGCACATCAGTGATCGGGCCAAGCTCTAATTTGGTACCCGTCAGCTTACCCAGCGAGAAGCGAGGGCTGAATTCGCCATAGTAACTGTGATGGCCATTGGCGTTGGAGCGCCCGACACCGTTGTACCAACTGTTATCGACAAAAAACCAGATATCGCCCCATGACCAGTCACTGGCATGTTCAAAGGTGATCGTTTGCTGGGTATCAGGATCAACCTTGTAATTTTGCCCGTATAGGTAGGTAAGGCTATTGTCCTGCCAATGTAACATGTCATCAGCCATAGCATTTCCTGTTAACAACAGGCCGCTGGCTAATACAACGGAAGAAAGGGCGCGGCTCATTGTCTGCTCCTAGAGAAAAGTCGTTTTTTAGTAATAAACGCTCCAAACCTGTCCGCTCGGTCAGGCTTTTCCCCGTTTAGCAAGAACAGAGCCAAGGTTTGGGCGGCGGCATTCTACAGAGGTCTAAGCCAAGCGAAAGGGCTTTTTGAGTCAATCAGGTAAGCGGTAGGTAAGGCCGACAGGTAGGCTTTTCGCCGTGCCAAAAAATGAGCACCGTGTAATAAGAATTCGGGCGCTTTGTCGATATAAAGGAAAGGCTCTGTTCCACGCTTGAGCAGAGCAGAACATCATCACCACAGGTGAGCAGGAGAAATCAACATGCGGCATCCCCTAAAGCTGTTAGCAGGCATTCTGGCGTTTCACGCTAGCGTCACCTGTGCCCAGACCATTAATAGCCCGGGCGCTGCAGGCGGCTCTCCTTCAGTCTTGATGATTACGCGAGGGGATACAGCCACTACATCCGCCTGTGATGTTGGCATTTACCTTAAGAACGAACTGGCCTCCCGCTTGATGGCTGGCGAAAGCGTTTCCTTTAACCTGCCGCCGGGCGAAACCACTGTTACGCTGCGTTCGCTAGGTGCTGGCTATTGCTCTGCTCCAATGGCTTCTATAAAGAGTCAGTCATTGTTGCTTGCACCCGGAGAGATAAAGCAATACCGCGTCGTCCAAAGTGAGCAGGGCTACTTCCTGGCGCCTGTCGATCTCTATCAAGATCGATAAAGGTTGATTACAGATATATTTCAAATAAAGCTTGACCTGTGAGCGGAGGGGCCTATAATGCGCCCCACTTCCGCTGCAACGGAACAGCAAAAAGCCTTGTAGATCAATGGTTTAGCTGTTTACTCAGGGTCAGGCCTCCGGTCTGG
>NZ_JAUEPD010000018.1:0-637 GCF_030403525.1 Pseudomonas sp. WAC2 | reverse complement strand
AGTTGCCCCAACCCGGACCTGCCGCCCAGTAGGACGCCGGTACGCAATTCTCTTTCAGGTAGGCCAGCATATTGTCCATCAGGATGTTCCAGCGCGGGTTGTTATCCGGTACGCCGAACTCACCAATATAGCCACGCTTACCATGCTTTTTCAGCCACTCTACGAACGGCTTGACGCGATTCACGCCATACATCACGTCCAGCTTGTTGACGTCTACGTCACCATAGCTGCCACCGGCGTTCTCATCAAAATACGAGTGCGCCGAGAAAATGATGTTGTTGGATGGATCCTTCAGGTTCAGCAAGGGATCATTCCACTCCGCCCAGCGGGTAGCGCTCGACCAGCCGTTACCTTCCACAATGATCGGGCGAGTCTTGTCCACGGCGCGCACACCGTTGATACCGTATTGCGCAGCGGTCGCCCAGTAGGCCAGGGCCCCGTTGGGCTCATTCATGATGTCGTAGGCGTACAGGGCGGGTTGATTACTCCACTGCTGGGCAATCTTGGTCATGATTTCCTGGTAGCGCGCATACGGAACGCCACTGGTCCCAATCACCTGGCCGCGATAGCGTGCATAGTTATGCAGGTCCAGAATGATCTTGATGTTGTGCTTTTGCGCATAACCAAAGGTGCGGTC